>JAEULV010000098.1 GCA_016793065.1 Hyphomicrobiaceae bacterium | reverse complement strand
TTGCCCGCCGCGTCGATTTCGGCTCAAGTCGAGCCGGTCCGGCGCGCGCTCGCCGCCGGTTGAACTGGACGGGTCGAAAGTGCCACGCGCGCTCGCCATTCTCGCACGTCGCCTGCTCTCCGCCGTGCCGGTGGTGCTGATCGTTGCCCTCGGTGGCTTCCTGCTGGTCGAGGCGGCGCCGGGCGATGCGGTCGACGCCTATGTCGCCAGCGCCGGCGGCGATGCGACGATGGCGGCGGAGCTGCGGCGCGCCTGGGGCCTGGAGGGCGGGGTGATCGGCCGGTTGCTCGCCTATGGCACGGCGCTGGCGCATTTCGATCTCGGCCGCTCGCTCGCCCTGTCGCGGCCGGTGCTCGACGTGGTGATGGAGCGGCTGCCGAACACCCTGATGCTCATGGCTGCGGCGCTGTCCCTGTCGTTTTCATTCGGCTCGCTCCTCGGCATCGTCGCCGGTGCCCGGCCGGGTTCGTGGCGCGATAGGCTGCTGTCGATGCTGTCGCTGGCGGTCTATGCGATCCCCAGCTTCTGGCTCGGGCTGGTGCTGGCGATCGTGTTCGCCGTCAATCTGCGCTGGCTGCCGCTGTCCGGCATCGAAACCATGGCCTCGGGCAAGAGCGGATGGGCGCGGGCCGTCGACATCGGCCGGCATCTGGTGCTGCCGGTGGCGGCGCTGGGGCTGATCTACACGGCGCTCTATCTGCGGGTGATGCGCTCGGCCATGGCCGAGATCTGGCGGGCGGACTTCATCCGCGCCTGCCGGGCGAGGGGGCTGGCGCCCCGCCGCATCCTCTTCGCCCATGTGGCGCGCAACGCCCTGCTGCCGCTGGTGACGCTGCTCGGCGTGCAGGCGGCGGCGATGCTGGGCGGCAGCGTCGTGATCGAGAGCATTTTCGCCATCCCCGGCCTTGGCCGGCTGGCGCAGGAGGCCGTCGCCGGTCGCGATGCACCGCTGCTCGTCGGCATCATCCTGGTGTCGTCGGTCTGCGTCATCGCCGTCAATCTCGCCGTCGACGTCATCGCCGCCGCGCTTGATCCGCGCATCGGCTCCGGCTCGGAACGCGCCGCATGACCCGGTTCCCGCGCCTGTGGCGCTCGCCCGAGGCGGTGATCGGGCTGGCCATCCTGTTGACGATCGCGGCGATCGCGCTGTTGGCGCCGTTCATCTATCCCGGCGATCCCCATGCCATCGTCGCCCGGCCGCTGATCGCGCCGTTGGTCGATCCGGCCCATCCGTTCGGCACCGACCGGCTCGGGCGCGACCTCGCCGCCGAACTCGCCCATGGCGCCCGCGCGTCGCTGCTGGTCGGGCTTGGCGCGATGGTCGGGGCGATCGGGCTCGGCGCCGGCATCGGCACGCTGGCGGGCTTCGCCGGCGGCGTGATCGACGAGGTGCTGATGCGGATCACCGAGGCGTTCCAGACCGTGCCGGGTTTTCTCCTGTCGCTGGCGCTGGTCAGCGCCATGGGCCCGTCGCTCGGCGCCGTGGTACTGGCCGTGACGCTCTCGGCCTGGACCGGCCCGGCGCGGCTGACCCGGGCGCAGGTCCTGTCGATCCGCGAGCGCGACTATGTGGCGGCGGCGCGGGTGATCGGCATGCACCCGCTGCGGATCGCCTTCGGCGAGGTGCTGCCGAACGCGCTGCCGGTGGTGCTGTCGCTGACGGCGGTGATCGTCGCCGGCGCGATCCTCACCGAGGCGGCGCTGTCGTTTCTCGGGCTCGGCGACCCCAACCGGGTGACCTGGGGCGGCATGATCGCCGAGGGCCGCGCGGTGCTGCGCTCGGCGCCGCATCTGTCGATCGTGCCCGGACTGGCGCTGGTGACGACGGTGCTCGGCGTCTACCTCGCCGGCGAGGGGCTGACCGAGGCGAATTCCGGCCGGAAGGGGCAGCCATGACCGCGCCGCTCCTGACCCTCGCCGCCGTCGGCGCCACCTATCCGCACGATGACGGCGCCGTCGATGCGCTGGCCGATGTCAGCTTCGACCTCGCCGAGGGCGAGCGCATCGCGGTGATCGGCGAAAGCGGCTCCGGCAAGAGCACGCTGGCGCTGGCGATTGCCGGGCTGTTGCCGTCGACGGCGGTATCGGTCGGGCGGATCGGCTGGCGGCGGCCGATGGTCGGCGGCCGCGACATCGGCTTCGTCTTTCAGGACCCCGGCGCCAGCCTCGATCCGGTGATGAACATCGGCGACCAGGTGGCGGAGGTGCGGGTGCGCCATTGCGGCGAGGGCTTGCGCGCCGCCCGCCGCGCCGCGATCGATCTGCTCGACCGGGTGCGATTGCCGCAGCCGTCGCGCTTGGCGCGGGCCTATCCGCACGAACTGTCGGGCGGCCAGCGGCAACGGGCGGCGCTGGCGATGGCCATCGCCGCCGGACCGCGGCTGCTGATCGCCGACGAGGCGACAAGCGCGCTCGACACGGTGGTACAGGCCGAGATCGTCGCGTTGATCGGCGAACTGGTGCGCGCCGCGTCGATGGCGCTGGTCTTCGTCACCCACGACATCGCGCTCGCCAGCCAGATCTCCGATCGCATCGTCGTGCTCTATGCCGGGCGCATGGTCGAGGCCGGGCCGGCGGCGCGGGTGGTGGGCGCGCCGCGCCACCCCTATACCCAGGCGCTGATCGCCGGCCATCTCGACCTGTCGCGGGCGCCGGCATTCCCCCTGCCGGCGATCGCCGGCGCGCCGCCCGATCCGTTCGATCCGCCCCGGGGCTGCCGCTTCGCGCCGCGCTGTTCGCATGCGTTTTCCGCCTGCCTCGACGAGCCGGCCTGGAGCGGCGGCATTGGCGACGGCGTGCGCTGCGTCGGTTTTCCGCTGGGAGGCGAGCCGTGAGCGAGCCGCTGCTCCAGGTCGACGACCTCCACAAGACCTTCGATCGCGGCGGCCGCCGGGTCCGGGCGCTGGCCGGAGTGTCGCTCGACCTGGCGCGCGGCGAGACGCTGGCGGTGGTCGGCGCCTCGGGCGGCGGCAAGTCGACGCTGGCCCGGGTGATCCTGCGGCTGGTCGAGCCCGATCGCGGCCGGGTGCTGTTTTCCGGCCGCGACTGGCTCGGCCTCGGCGGCGCGGCGCTGCGGCGGGAGCGGCGACGGCTGCAGATGGTGTTCCAGGACCCGCTGGCGGCGTTCAATCCGCGCGCCACGATCGGGCAAATCCTGACCGATCCGCTGGCGATCCACCGGCTCGCCGCCACGGCCGATCCCGCCGACGCCGTCGTCGGGCTGCTGGCGCGCGTCGGGCTTTCCGCCGATCTGGCGGCGCGATTGCCGCATGAGCTGTCCGGCGGCCAACGGCAACGGGTGGCGATCGCCCGGGCGCTCGCCTGCGAGCCGGACCTGATCGTGCTCGACGAGCCGGTTTCGGCGCTCGATGTGTCGGTGCGGGCGCAGATCCTCAACCTGCTCCACCGGGTGCAGGTCGAGACCGGTGTCGCCTATCTGCTGATCTCCCACGATCTCGCGGTGGTGCGGGCGATGGCGCCGCGACTGGCGGTCATCGACCAGGGCACGATCGTCGAGGCCGGCGCCACGGCGACGATCCTGACATCGCCCGGTTCCCTTGCCGCGCAGGCGCTGATCGACGCGACGCCGCGCCTGATCGTTTCACCGCCGGCGCCGCCGGCAACGCCAACGCCCGATGGAGAGCGAAAGCCATGACTGAAGATCGCGCCGAGTTATTGTCGCGGGAACTCGAGGCGGCGTTTCGCAATCGCGCCGACCTCTACCGGCTGATGTTGCGGGAACTGACCGCCGAACTCGGCGCCGAGCGGGCGGAAGCCCTGATGGTGCGGATCATCACCGAGCGCGGCCGCGAGGTGGCCCGCGCCGCTTTCGCCGGCTTCGCCGCGGGCGACGCGCCTGCCATCGGCGAGGCCTTTCTCAAGGCGAGCCCCGATGGCGGGCGGATGTACCCGACCGACGTCGAGCGCTTCGACGGCGGCATCGCCTTTCAGGTCCGCCGCTGCCCGCTGAAGGACGGCTGGATCGCCGCCGGCGTCGCGTCGGAAGAACTCGCCAAGCTGTGCCAGATCGCTGGCGCCTTCGATCGTGGCCTGTTCGAGGCGACGGGCGTCCGCTTCGAAAACCGCACCTGGCGCGACGGCCTCGATGGCTGCTGCTGGATCCGGCTGTCCCGGCCGGCGTGACGGGGGCGCAGTTCGTGCTCGCGCGCCGCATCTTTTGACTGTATATTACTCGCATGAAGGGTGGATTCTGCTATCTGATGACCAACCGTCGGCACGGGACGCTCTACACCGGCGTCACCGCCAACATCGGCGCGCGCGCCCATCAGCATCGCACCGGCGCCATCGCCGGGTTCACCCGCGCCCACCAGCTGACCCGGCTCGTCTGGTACGAACGCTTCGACGACATCCAGTCCGCCATCGCGCGCGAATCGGCGATCAAGAACTGGAAGCGCGAATGGAAGATCCAGCTGATCGAGGCAACCAACCCCGATTGGCGCGATCTGTTCGACGAACTCGGCTGAAAGGCGGGGTGTGCGTTTGCCCCCAAACCTCCCCCCCTCGTCACTCCGGCCTCCGAGCCGGAGCCTAATCCACCTCGCCGCTCGCCCCCGCGCCCGTGCCGCCACCATCGCCGCCCCGATCTCCTCGCTCCGCATCAGCGTGGATTGGGTTCCAACTCGGGGGCCGGAATGACGGGGGGGGGGAGGTGGGAGAACGCGACGAAGGCGATGGCGTGGGGAAGCGGATTTTGGATTTGCCCCCCACTTCTCCCCCTTCGTCACTCCGGCCTCCGAGCCGGAGCCTAATCCACCTCGCCGCTCGCCCCCGCGC
>JAEULV010000080.1 GCA_016793065.1 Hyphomicrobiaceae bacterium | reverse complement strand
AACTTCCGGGAGAGGACGACGCATCCCATGATCAAATCCCTGCTCATCGCCAATCGCGGCGAGATTGCCTGCCGGATCATTCGGACGGCGCGGGCGCTGGGGCTGCGCACGGTGGCGGTCTATTCCGAGGCCGATGCCGGGGCGTTGCATGTGCGGCTCGCCGACGATGCCGTGGCCATCGGGCCGGCGCCGGCGCGGGAGAGCTATCTGGTCATCGACAGGCTGATCGCGGCGGCGCGGGCGACCGGGGCGGAGGCGATCCATCCCGGCTACGGGTTCCTGTCGGAGCGGGCGGAATTCGCCGAGGCCTGCGCGGCCGCCGGCATCATCTTCGTCGGTCCGCCACCATCGGCCATCCGCGCCATGGGGCTGAAAGACGGCGCCAAGGCGCTGATGCAGGCGGCCGGGGTGCCGGTGGTGCCGGGCTATCACGGCGACAATCAGGACACCGCCTTCCTGCGGCAAAAGGCCTATGAGATCGGCTATCCGGTGCTGATCAAGGCGGTTGCCGGCGGCGGCGGCAAGGGCATGCGCCGGGTCGACCGGCAGATCGACTTCGACGCGGCGCTGGCCTCGGCGCAGCGCGAGGCGGCCTCGTCGTTCGGCGATCCGCGCGTGCTGATCGAGAAATACGTCACCTCGCCCCGGCATGTGGAGATCCAGGTCTTCGCCGACAGCCATGGCAACGTGGTGCACCTGTTCGAGCGCGACTGCACCGCCCAGCGCCGGCACCAGAAGGTGATCGAGGAAGCCCCCGCCCCCGGCATGCCGCAGGCGGTGCGCGCGGTGATGGGCGCCGCCGCCTGCGCTGCCGCCAAGGCGGTCGGCTATGTCGGCGCCGGCACGGTGGAGTTCATCGCCGACGGCTCGGCCGGCTTGAGCGAGGGCGGGTTCTGGTTCATGGAAATGAACACCCGGCTGCAGGTGGAGCATCCGGTGACCGAGGCGATCACCGGGCTCGACCTGGTGGAATGGCAATTGCGCGTCGCCAATGGCGAACGGCTGCCGCTGGCGCAGGCCGACCTTGCCATTCACGGCCACGCGGTCGAGGCGCGGCTTTATGCCGAGGACCCGGAAAAGGGCTTCCTGCCGTCGACCGGCCGGCTGCACGCGCTGTCGTTCCCGACGCTGGCCGGCGTGCGGGTCGACACCGGCGTCACCGAGGGCGATCAGGTCAGCCCCTATTACGACCCGATGATCGCCAAGCTGATCGCCCATGGCCCGGATCGCGACACGGCGCTCGACCGGTTGGCCCAGGCGCTGCGGCAGACGGTGGTGGCGGGACCGAAGACCAATGCCGCCTTCCTGGTGGCGCTGGCCAATCACGCGGATTTCCGCGCCTTCCGCTTCGACACCGGCTTCATCGAGCGCCATCTCGACGATCTCGGCGCGGTGCCGCGGGCAGTCGAGCCGGCGACCATCGCCGCGGCGGCGCTGGCCCTGCGCGAGATCGAGAAGACGCGGCTCGACGCGGTCGCCGAGGCGCGCGGCGGCGGTGCGACATCGCCCTGGGCCGGGCTGCCGGGGTTTCTGCAGTTTTCCGGTCCGCGCACGAGCCGGTTCGACGTGGCGATCGACGGCGATCAGGTCAAGGTGGAAATCGTCGAGACCGCCGGCCAGGGTCCCGGCGTCCGCATCGAAGGCGTCGCGGTGGCGACGCCGCGCGGGGCGCGGATCGTTGCCGCCGATGGCGGCGTGTTCGTTCTCGCCCATGGCCGGCAAACCTTCGTCACCGCCTTCGACCCGCTGTCGATCGACCCCGATGCCGAAGCCGCCGCCCATGGCGCGGTGGTGAAGGCGCCGATGCATGGCAAGATCATCGCGCTGGATGTGGCCCCCGGCGCGGCGGTGGCGCGGGGCGAGCGGCTGTTCGTGGTCGAGGCGATGAAGATGGAGCATGCGGTGCTGGCGCCGCGCGACGGCACGATCGCCGAGGTGCTGGCCGGTCTTGGCGAACAGGTGGCCGAGAGCGCCGGCGTCGTCGTCTTCGCCGATGCATGAAGCGGTGGCATGAACCGGGGGAATGACCGGGGGGCGATGCCCTCCGGTCCGCCGCCCTGCCGGCCCCTCCCGAAGTAATCCCGCGCAAACGAACGCAAACGAAAACCCGGCCTGTCGCCAGGCCGGGCTTCGTTCTCTGAACGCGAACACGTGGGGGGGAGGGTCGGAGTATGGCCCGCGTTCTTTGAAGGGGTTGAACCGGCAGCCGTCAGCCTTCACTGGCCTACGCCATCCGGTCCGCCGGGCGGCGGTCCGGTCCGGCCAGACCGGTGAGCGACTCCCCGCTCAGTGGTCGCGACGGTGTCCGTCATAGACGCGACCGTCGGGATAGACCATCGGCCACACATCGGGGCGATAGTGCCGGACGCGCGGCTGATAGACCGGAGCGTGGCCGTAATAGCGCGGCGGAGCGTAATAGCGCGGTTGCACATGGTGGCGCGGCGGGGCGTAATAACGCGGCGGGGCATAGTAGCGCGGACGCGGCTGATAGACCGGCGCGGCGTAATAGTGGCGCTGCGGACGCGGGCGATAGACCGGGGCGTAGTCGTCATCGTAATAGCCGACCGGCTGGGCATAGCCGCGGCCGTGGCCTTCGATGGCGCTGCCGACGATCAGGCCGGCGGCGAGGCCCATCACCGCGCCGACGACGGCGGGACCGGTGCGATCACGGGCTTCGGCGGGGGCCGGCGCGGAGATGAAGGCGCCGGCAAGCATCAGGATCGCGAGAGTGGCGGAGGCGAGGCGTTTCATCGGCGTCATCCGGCTGGAGTGAGGAACCCGGGAAAGACTTGCGGCTGGCGCCTCGGTCTTCCTTGATGACGCCATGTGTAGCAGGCCCGATCCGAACCCAGTCTGAAGCCGCCGTTCAGCCGGCGTTCATCTCGCCGGCGCGCGCCGCTGTGGACAGGTCGATCGGCGCTGTTGCCGGGGCGTCGGGCCTCCCGCACAATCGGGCCATGACGCTCAATCTCATCAAGCTCTGTGTCGGTGCCGCCTCGGTCGAGGATCTCGAACAGTGGATCGAATTCACCCAGGCCGAACGCCGCAAGGCCGGGCTGCCGGCCGAGCAGATCCACACCACCCGGCAATCGCCGAAACGGGTCGACGACATCCTGCCCGATGGCTCGCTCTACTGGGTGATCAAGGGCGTCATCCAGGCCCGGCAGAAGTTGATCGATATCCGCTCCTACACCGACGGCCAGGGCATTCCGCGCTGCGATCTGGTGATGGAGCCGAAGCTGATCCTCACCGAGCCAATGCGGCGCGGACCGTTCCAGGGCTGGCGCTATTACGAGCCGAAGGACGCGCCGCGCGATCTGGTCCGCAATGCCGCCACGGCGGCACTGCCGCCGGAGTTCGTCCGCGAACTGGCAGGGCTCGGCCTGCTCTGACAACCGGCCGCGCCAGGCCGCTGTCAGTTCGACGGCGGCGGCGCCACCACCAGCGCCGTCAACCGCCGCACCAAGGGCAGCACCATCAGCAGCGTCGGGAAGGCGATGACCCACGAGAGCCCCCAGGCCGCCAGCCACTTGGCCGGAAAGGCCGGCGTCAGCCCGACGCCCATCAGGGTCGAAATGCCGGAGATGATGAAGGTCATCATGATCGACAGGAAAAACGGCATCACCACTGCATGATAGCGGTGGGGAACCTTCGGAAAGCCGCTGGTGCGGGCAGGCGCGGTCATGGCAGGTCTCCGGCGGGCCGAGGCCCGCGAACATATCATTAGATCTCTCTAATACATGATTGCCACCGCCGGACAAGCGCTGAAACCGCGTGGGCGGCTGTCGCGATCAGCGCGAGGCGATGCCGACGCCGACGTGGGTGAAGCCGTGGCGCTGGGCTTCCTCGGGGCGGTAGACGTTGCGCAGGTCGATCAGCAGCGGCTTGTTCATCACCGTCTTCAGCCGCTCGAAGTTCAGCGCCCGGAAGGCATCCCATTCGGTGACGATCACCAGCGCATCGGCGCCGACGGCGCAGTCATAGGCGTCGCGGGCGTAGTGGACGTTGCTGATGGAGGTGCGCGACGATTCCATGCCCTCGGGATCGTAGGCGCGGACGATGCAGCCGGCATCCTGCAGCGCCTGGATGATCGAGATCGACGGTGCCTCGCGCATGTCGTCGGTGTTGGGCTTGAAGGTCAGGCCGAGGATGGCGATGGTCTTGCCGCGCATCTCGCCGCCGACCGCCGCCATCACCTTGCGCGCCATGCCGCGCTTGCGCACCTCGTTGACGGCAATCGTCGTCTCGATCAGCCGCACCGGCGAATCGTAATCCTGGGCGGTCTTGACCAGCGCCAGCGTGTCCTTGGGGAAGCACGAGCCGCCATAGCCCGGTCCGGCCTGCAGGAACTTCGGGCCGATGCGGTTGTCGAGACCGATGCCGCGCGCCACTTCCAGCACGTTGGCGCCGACGGCCTCGCACAGGTCGGCCATCTCGTTGGCGAAGGTGATCTTCATCGCCAGGAAGGCGTTGTTCGCATACTTGATCAGTTCCGAGGTGCGGCGGGAGGTAAACTGCATCGGGAACTGGTTGAGGTAGAGCGGTCGGTAGATTTCCAGCATCACCTCGCGGGCGCGCTCGTCCTCGAGCCCGACGACGATGCGATCGGGCTTCTTGAAGTCGGCGATGGCGGCGCCCTCGCGCAGGAATTCGGGGTTCGACACCACGGTGAAGTCGGCAGTAGGGTTGACTTCACGGATGATGCGTTCGACCTCGTCGCCGGTGCCGACGGGAACCGTCGACTTGGTCACCACGACGGTGAAGCCCTCGATCGCCGCCGCGATCTCGCGCGCCGCCGCGAAGACGTAGGTGAGATCGGTCAGGCCATCGCCGCGCCGTGCCGGCGTGCCGACGGCAATGAACACCGCGTCGGCGCCCTTGACCGCCGATGCAAGGTCGGTGGTGAACGACAAGCGCCCCGCCCGGATATTCGTCAGCACCAGATCCGCCAGCCCGGGCTCGTAGATCGGCATCCGCCCCTCGAGCAGGCCGTTAATCTTGGTCTCGTCATTGTCGACGCAGATCACCTGATGACCGAAATCGGCGAGACAGGTGCCGGAGACGAGGCCGACGTAACCCGACCCGATCATGGTAATCTGCATCGAAACCTCCAGCGAGTTCCGCCATCACATCGCGATCCGAGCCCGGCGGCACCAGCGACATGAAACGGAGCGATGACGACCATGTGACGGTCGCCATCGGTATGAGTCACCCATGCTCTACCAGCGCCGCCGCCGATTTGCCATCGGCAGGGGCGATCGATCGCTGCACAGGGTTAGCGGCGGCGGGATTCACCGCTCGAAGCGGCCGAACCACATGTCGGGGGCCGAGGTGTTGTGGCGCGACAGGGTGGAGCGGCCGAAATTCGCCTCGCTGACCGCCTCGCGGTCGAAGCGCATCAGGTCGCGGGTGATCGGGCTGCCGGCGCGGCTCCAGCGCCATGTGACCTCGGCGGTGTCGGCATTGTCGGGGGCGACATACATCGAGCGGATGGCGGCGAGCGGCTTGTCGCCCGGCAAGGCCCGGTCATGGGCATAGTCGAGGCCGATGCGCTCGCGGTCGACGGTGTCGATCTTCAGCGTGCCGTGGGAGCCGTCCCTGTAATCGAGCTTGAAGGTCATGGTCGCCGGCACGAACTCGACGCGGGCGATGTCGACCACCGGGCGGCCGTCTTCCTTGATCGGACCGACGAGGAAGGAGGTGCCATAGACGCCGTAGTTCAGCGGCAGGGTGGGAATCGCCTTGGCGCGCCAGTAGCCATCCGGCGGATAGAGTACGAGGAACTGGTGGCGGCCGAGCTTCGGCTCGTTCTTGTCCTTGAGGTAGAGCTGCATCAGGTGGATGTCCTTCTCCACCTTGTCGCCGACGACGAAATCCGGGCTGTTGTTGCGCCAGAAGGTCTTGCCGGTGTTGACCACCATCATCCAGGTCTCGGTCTCCCAGATGATCACCCGCTTTTCCTGGAAGGTGAACTTCGGATCGGTGGGATGGGAATTGCCGTCGAAATTGCAGCCGGAGAAGTCCGGGCCGTAGCTGTCGACCTTGACGTCCTTCATGTAGACCGGGTTGCGGGCCTCGATGCGCAGCGAGCGCAGGCCGTCGCCATAGAGCTTGACGTAGACGTTGTCTTCCTCGGCGCAGCGGGTCGGATAGGAGGCGTTGACCACGTCGACGGTCATCGGTTCGGCCCGCGCCACACCCGTGCCGAGCGCCGCCAGCCAAAGACCGGCCACAAGCCAGCGTCGCATCATTGCCGTCGTCATGCTCTTTCCCCTCCGCCGAATATTGTCGGCGCGAACCTAACCGCAAAAGCCGCCGCTGCAAATCCCGCCCACAGCCGGCGCCGCGCGGTTTCCCTGCCGCGCGGTTTCCTCTATACGGGGCGCCTCAGTTTGACGAAAGGAAGGCCAATGGACGCCGCTCGCGATGTCGCCGCCGGGAATGTGCATTTCGGCAACCACCTGCCGCTGGCGCTGATCGCCGGCCCCTGCCAGATGGAAAGCCGCCAGCACGCGTTCGACATGGCCGGGCGGCTGAAGGAGATCGCGTCCGCCCTCGGCATCGGCCTCGTCTACAAGTCGTCGTTCGACAAGGCCAACCGCACCAGCCTGAAGGGCAAGCGCGGCATCGGTCTCGACGGCGCCATGCCGGTCTTCGCCGACATCAAGCGCGAGCTTGGCCTGCCGGTGCTGACGGACGTCCACACCGAGGAGCAATGCGCCATCGCCGGTGAAGTCTGCGACGTGCTGCAGATCCCGGCGTTTCTCTGCCGGCAGACCGACCTGCTGATCGCCGCCGCCCGCACCGGCCGGATCGTCAACATCAAGAAGGGGCAATTCCTGGCGCCCTGGGACATGGCCAACGTCCTCGACAAGGTCGTCCAGTCGGGCAATGCCAATGTGATGCTGACCGAGCGCGGCGCGTCGTTCGGCTACAACACCCTCGTCACCGACATGCGGTCGCTGCCGATCATGGCGCGCACGGGCGCTCCGGTGATCTTCGACGCCACCCACTCGGTGCAACAGCCGGGCGGACAGGGCACGTCGTCGGGCGGCCAGCGCGAGTTCGTGCCGGTGCTCGCCGCCGCCGCCGTCTCGACCGGCATTGCCGGCGTGTTCATCGAAACCCACCAGGACCCGGACAACGCCCCCTCGGACGGGCCCAACATGGTGCCGATCGACCAGATGGCGGCGCTGATCGAGCGGTTGATGGCGTTCGACCGGGTGGCGAAAGCGCTTTGAGCCGGCGCGGCCGCTGCCTAAACCCATTTTGTCGCGGCAAGCCGACACTTGCCGTCTTTCATCCGCCATGGCGTTCGGCTAAGACGGCGCCGCGAACCAAAACCCACTCATCGGGAGCAGACCCTCATGACCGCCATCGTCGATATCATCGGCCGTCAGATCCTCGACAGCCGTGGCAACCCGACCGTCGAAGTCGACGTTGTGCTGGAAGACGGCTCGATGGGCCGCGCCGCCGTTCCGTCGGGCGCCTCGACCGGCGCGCACGAAGCGATGGAACTGCGTGACGGCGACAAGGGCCGCTATCTCGGCAAGGGCGTGCTGAAGGCGGTCGATGCCGTCAACGGCGAGATCTTCGAGGCGCTGGCCGGGCTCGACGCCGAGGACCAGCTGATCGTCGATCAGGCGATGATCGAACTCGACGGCACGGCGAACAAGTCGCGCCTCGGCGCCAATGCCATTCTCGGCGTGTCGCTCGCGGTCGCCAAGGCCGCCGCCGAGGCCTCCGGCCTGCCGCTCTATCGCTATGTCGGCGGTCCGAACGCCCGCATCCTGCCGGTGCCGATGATGAACATCATCAATGGCGGCGCCCATGCCGACAACCCGATCGACTTCCAGGAATTCATGATCATGCCGGCCGGCGCCGAGACCTTCGCCGACGGCCTGCGCATGGGCGCCGAGGTGTTCCACACCCTGAAGAAGGCGCTGAAGGATGCCGGCCACAATACCAATGTCGGCGACGAGGGCGGCTTCGCGCCGAACCTGAAGTCGGCCGAGGCCGCGCTCGACTTCGTCATGCAGTCGATCGAGAAGGCCGGCTACAAGCCAGGCGAGGACATCTACCTGGCGCTCGACTGCGCCGCGACCGAGTTCTTCAAGGACGGCAAGTACGTCTACGAGGGCGAGAAGAAGAGCCGCGACCCGAAGGCGCAGGCGAAGTATCTCGCCAAGCTCGCCGCCGACTATCCGATCATCTCGATCGAGGACGGCATGTCGGAAGACGACTGGGAAGGCTGGAAGCTCGTCACCGACGCGATCGGCAAGAAGGTGCAGCTCGTCGGCGACGACCTGTTCGTCACCAATTCCAAGCGCCTGCGTCAGGGCATCCAGCTCGGTGTCGCCAACTCGATCCTGGTGAAGGTCAACCAGATCGGCTCGCTGTCGGAGACGCTCGACGCGGTCGAGACCGCCCACAAGGCGAGCTACACCGCCGTGATGTCGCACCGCTCGGGCGAAACCGAGGATTCGACCATCGCCGATCTCGCGGTTGCCACCAACTGCGGCCAGATCAAGACCGGCTCGCTGGCCCGCTCCGACCGGCTGGCCAAGTACAACCAGCTGCTGCGCATCGAGGAAGAACTCGGCTCCGCCGCCCGCTACGCCGGCAAGTCGATCCTCAAGGGCTGACGCTCGCGCCGGAACCGGCGGGGCGCAAGTCCCGCCCGCGCCCAGCGATTGCGATACGATGCGACAACAACGCGATCCGGCCCTTGCGGCCGGATCTTGCGTTTTGGCAGGGCTTGTCCCGGTGAATGCGGGCGAATGGGGCCGAACATCACGGCGCCGGTCGCGCGCCGGCCTCGGTCGGGCGCCGGTTACGCGGTGCCGGTTCAGCCCTTCATGAAGCGGCCAAAATATTTCAGGATCGGGCCGGTCATCCGCAACGGCGCGTCGAGGACGGCGAAGCAGATGCAGTCGCCGTCGGGATCGGCGATCGGGCGATGGTCGACCTCGTCGTCGGCGAAGGCGATGTCGCCGCGCAGATAGTGGCCATAGGCATCGGAAAAGCCGCCTTCCACCACCAGCGTCAGTTCCTGGCCCTCGTGGGTGTGGTGCGGCATCGGCTTGCCGGGCGAGATGCGGTAGAGGCTCGACTTGCAGCCGTCGGTCTCGGGCAGGCGGAATTCCTTCAGCCCCGGCATCACCCGCTTCCAAGCGACGGCGTCGATGTCGTGGCCGAGATGGGCACGCAACGCCCGCGGCAGGCGCCCGGCCGGCGCGACGGGCTTGACGGCAACCGGCGGCGCCGGCTCGAGCGCGAAGATCGCCGCCAGCCGCTCGTCCCGGTTCGGCATCGGCACCGGCGGCAGCTCCTCCAGCTCTGCGCCGGCCAGCGCCTCCAGCCGGCTGACATAGCGCCGGTTGGCGGGCGACAGCTCCAGATGGGATTCGATCAGAACCCGGACCGGCGCCGCAAGGGTGCCGGCGACAAAACCGGCGAGCAACACATCGAAAGGCTGTCCCTGCGCCACCATTCCAACCGCCCGTCCTTGCGTGCCAGATCCCGAACCGAACATCGCGGTTCATAGCCGGTCCTACGGAAGAACGCCCGGCGCGGATCAGGACGCAAGCCGATTTCGCGCGGATTCGCGGCCAATACGTAACCGCACTTAGAGCGCCGAACCGACCCTTCGCGGCGATCCAACCGCCCGACGCCGCCGGTCGCGGGGAAAAATGCTGCGGTGCCTGCCATTGTGGCAGCAGGGTTTTCTCCCCAGGTCGCGCCCGGCGCAACGACCGCGCCGCGACAGGGGCGACGCGGCTTGATATAACCGGGCTCGATCCGGACTGATCCGGACCGCCCTCCCCCGACCGGCACTGGATGACCCTTCGCCCATGACGCCCCGATTGAGCCTCCTCGACACGATCGGCAACACGCCGCTGATCAAGCTGAAGCGCGCATCCGAGATGACCGGCTGCACCATCCTGGGCAAGGCCGAGTTCATGAACCCGGGCGGGTCGGTCAAGGATCGCGCCGCCAAGTACATCATCAAGGACGCGGTCGATCACGGCCGGCTGCGGCCGGGCGGCGTCATCGTCGAGGGCACCGCCGGCAATACCGGCATCGGCCTCGCCATGGTCGGCAACGCGCTCGGCTTTCGCACCGTCATCGTCATCCCGGAAACCCAGTCCGACGAGAAGAAGAACCTGCTGCGCTGGGCCGGCGCCGAACTGATCGAGGTTCCGGCCGTCCCCTACCGCAACCCCAACAACTATGTCCGGCTGTCGGGGCGGCTGGCCGAGGACCTCGCCAGGACCGAGCCGAACGGCGCGATCTGGGCCAACCAGTTCGACAATGTCGCCAATCGCGAAGCGCACATCCGCTCGACCGCGCCGGAGATCTGGCGCGATACCGGCGGCAAGATCGACGGCTTCATCTGCGCCGTCGGCTCGGGCGGCACGCTGGCCGGCACCGCCTTCGGCCTGAAGGCCCGCGACGAGAAGATCAAGATCGGCCTCGCCGATCCGATGGGCGCGGCGCTCTATTCGTGGGTGAAGACCGGCGAACTGAAGGCCGAGGGGTCGTCGATCACCGAGGGCATCGGTCAGGGCCGCGTCACCAAGAACATCGAGGGCGCGCCGATCGATTTCGCCTGCCAGATCAGCGACGAGGAGGCGATCCCGATCGTGTTCGACCTGCTGGAGCATGAGGGCCTGTGCGTCGGCGGCTCGTCCGGCATCAATGTCGCCGGCGCCATCCGCATGGCGCGCGAGATGGGACCGGGCCACACCATCGTGACGATCCTGTGCGATTCCGGCGTGCGCTATGCCTCCAAGCTTTACGATCCGGCGTTTCTGCGCTCAAAGGGGTTGGCGGTCCCGGCCTGGCTCGAAGCCCGGTCGACGCGGACCGTGCCGTATCTGCCGGTGGAGTAAGTCATGCCGTTCCCGTCCGGGTCGATCATCGCCACGTTGCCCGCCCTCGATCTCGACGAGAGCCTCGACTTCTATCAGGCGCTCGGCTTTGCCGTCGCCAGCACTTATCCGGCGCAGGGCTACGCCATTCTCAAGGCCGGGGCGCTGGAGCTGCACCTGTGGCTGACCGACGATCCGGACATTCCGGAGAACACCTCGATCTACTGGCGGGTCGACGACGTCGACGCCGTCCATGCCGAGTTGAAGCAGAAGGAACTGGCGCCGCCGAAGGGGCCGCAGGCGACCGCCTGGGGCACGCGCGAGATCAACGTCATCGATCCGGCCGGATGCCTGATCCGCATCGGCGCGCCGCGCTGAGCCGGCAGCGGCCGAAATTGGAAAATTCCGGCGCATGGGCGCGAATGCCGCACCCCTTCGCCAAAGGTCGAGCAGTTCCGGGCGCCGCCGGGCTTTGCCGCCGCGTCGGCTCGTGGCATTGTGCGGCCCCAAATCCAGAGGAGCGCCGCAGTGCCGCAACATGATCGTTCGAAGTGGTTCGTATCAACCGAGTGGCTGGCCAAGCACCTGAATGCGCCGGATCTGGTGGTCGTCGACGGCTCCTGGTACCTGCCGACCCTGAACCGCGATGCCCACGCCGAGTATCTCGACGGCCACATTCCGGGCGCGCTCTATTTCGACATCGACAAGATCGCCGACGTCGAGAGCGGCCTGCCGCACATGCTGCCGCGTCCCGAGGCGTTTTCGTCGCACATGCGCCGGCTCGGCATCGGCGACGGTCAGCGCATCGTCGTCTATGACGGCGCCGGCATGTTCTCCGCCGCCCGCGTCTGGTGGACGTTCCGCGCCTTCGGCGTCCGCGATGTCGTCATTCTCGACGGCGGCCTGCCGCAGTGGAAGGCCGAAGGCCGGGCGATCGAGGACGGTGCCGTCTCCAAGCCGCCGCGTCACTTCTCCGCCCGCATCGACCATTCGATCGTGCGCGATCTCGGCGACGTTCGCGCCGCGCTGGCCTCCGGCTCGGCGCAGGTCGTCGATGCCCGTCCGGCCGATCGCTTCGCCGGCACCGCGCCGGAACCGCGCGAGGGCGTGCGCTCCGGCCACATGCCGGGGGCGGTCAACGTGCCGTTCACCTCGATCATGGACGGCGACCTGCTGAAGGAACCGGCGGCGCTGGCCGCCGCCTTCGCCGCCGCCGGCGTCGACACGCACAAGCCGATCGTCACCACCTGCGGCTCAGGCGTCACCGCCGCAGTGCTGCTGCTGGGGCTGGAAATGGTCGGCGCCCGCAACGTCGCGCTCTATGACGGCTCCTGGGCCGAATGGGGCTCGCGCGCCGATACGCCGGTCGAAACCAGCGCCTGAGACCGGCTCTGACGTCCGGGGCCCCTTCCCTCCCCGGCGCCCTTGCGCTAAATGCCCTTTCGTACGCCCCGCGCGGCCCTCGCGCGGGGCTTGACGTTTTGCCGGACCCGCAATGACCGATACCGCCTCGACCTCGGCCGTCCAGCCGAAAATCTCGTTCGTCTCGCTCGGCTGCCCGAAGGCGCTGGTCGACAGCGAGCGGATCGTCACGCAGCTGAAGGCGGAAGGCTACGAGCTGACCAAGACCCACGCCGGCGCCGACGTGGTCATCGTCAACACCTGCGGCTTCCTCGATTCCGCCAAGGCCGAGAGCCTTGATGCGATCGGCAAGGCGATGGCCGAGAACGGCAAGGTGATCGTCACCGGCTGCATGGGCGCCGAACCGGGCGAGATCCGCGACCGCTTCCCCAATGTCTTCGCCATTACCGGGCCGCAGGCCTATGAGAGCGTCGTCGGCGCGGTGCATCAGGTGGTGCCGCCGGCCCATGATCCGTTCATGGACCTGGTGCCGCCGCAGGGGGTGAAGTTCACCCCGCGCCACTACGCCTATCTGAAGATTTCCGAGGGCTGCAACAATCGCTGCAGCTTCTGCATCATCCCGCACCTGCGCGGCGATCTGGTGTCGCGGCCGGCGGCGGAGGTGTTGCGCGAGGCGGAAAAGCTGGTCAAGGCCGGCGTCAAGGAACTGCTGGTCATCTCGCAGGATACCTCGGCCTATGGCGTCGACCTGAAATACGCGACCTCGATGTGGAAGGAGCGCGAGGTCCGCGCCCGCTTCCTCGATCTCGCGCGCGAACTCGGCGACCTCGGCGCCTGGGTGCGGCTGCACTACGTCTACCCCTATCCGCATGTCGACGAGGTCATTCCGCTGATGGCCGAGGGCAAGGTGCTGCCCTATCTCGACATCCCGTTCCAGCACGCCTCGCCGGCGGTGCTGAAGCAGATGCGGCGGCCGGGGAACCAGGAAAAGACCGCCGAGCGCATCCGCAAATGGCGGGAAATCTGCCCGGATCTCGCCATCCGCTCGACCTTCATCGTCGGCTTTCCCGGCGAAACCGACGAAGATTTCGACTATCTGCTGCAATGGCTGGAGGAAGCCCGGCTCGACCGCGTCGGCTGCTTCCGCTACGAGCCGGTCAGCGGCGCCAAGGCCAACGATCTCGGCCTGCCGGCCGT
Organism: Hyphomicrobiaceae bacterium; assembly: GCA_016793065.1. Taxonomy (GTDB): domain Bacteria; phylum Pseudomonadota; class Alphaproteobacteria; order Rhizobiales; family Ancalomicrobiaceae; genus JAEULV01. Next base: position 11,352 of record JAEULV010000080.1, on the reverse strand, counting down.
GCCGGACGAGGTCAAGGACGCGCGCTGGCACCGGTTCATGCAGACGCAGCAGGTGATTTCCGAGCGCATCACCCGCGCCAAGGTCGGCCGGCGACTGCAGGTGATCATCGATGAGGCCGGCCCCGGGCTTGCCAAGGGCCGCACCAAGTGGGACGCCCCGGAGATCGACGGCACCGTCCACGTCGCCGCCCGCCGGCCGCTGCGCGCCGGCGAGATCGTCTCGGTCAAGATCGACCGCGCCGATGCCTACGACCTTTACGGCACGGCGGTCTAGACCCCGCCTGCCAGCATCCACGCAAGGCGAACCCGCCCCCTTCCCCCCGCCCGCCCGGCGCCGTTTTCCGGGTGGGTGGAAGGAAGGGAGCGGGAGCAATCGAGCGATTGCGGCTGACCGAGGTCAGATCTCCTTGGCGCCCATGGCCTTGGCGATGTAGTCGGCCTGGCGGATGGCGAGGGCGACGATGGTCAGGGTCGGGTTCTCGGCGGCGCCGGTGGTGAACTGGCTGCCGTCGGACACGAACAGATTCTTGATGTCGTGGGTCTGGCCCCACTTGTTGACGACGCCGTCGCGGGCCTTGTCCGACATGCGGTTGGTGCCGAGATTGTGGGTCGAGGGATAGGGCGGCGTCGGGAAGGTGCGGATGGCGCCGACGGCCTGATACACCGCCATGCCCTGCTTGTAGGCGTGGTTGCGCATGGCGATGTCGTTGGCGTGATCGGTGAAGGCGACGTTGGGGATCGGCATCCCGTACTTGTCCTTCTTCTCCTTGTGCAGCGTGACGCCGTTCTGCTCCTGCGGCATGTCCTCGCCGACGAGCCACATGCCGGCCATCTTCTCGTAATTGTCGAGACCGGTGGTGAAGGAGCGGCCCCAGCCGCCGGGATTGAGGAAGGCGGCCATGAACGGCAGGCCGAGCGACAGGGTCTCCATCTCGTAGCCGCCGACGAAGCCGCGCGACGGATCGTGGCGGGATTCATCGGAGATGATGCCGGCCATGGTGGTGCCGCGATGCATCCGCACCGGCTTGTCGAACACCGCATAGACCGAGCCGGTCATGTGGCGCATGTAGTTGCGGCCGACCTGACCCGACGAGTTGGCAAGCCCGTTGGGGAACATGCTGGAGGCGGAATTCAGCAGGATGCGCGGGCTTTCGATCGAATTGCCGGCGACGGCGACGACGCGGGCCTTCTGGCGCTGGGTCTTGCCGTCCTTGTCGGCATAAACGACGCCGGTGACCTTGCCCGACGCGTCGTGCTCGATCTTCAGCACGTGGCTTTCGGCGCGGACCTCGAGCTTGCCGGTCTTTTCGCCCTTGGGGATTTCGGAATAGAGCGTCGACCACTTGGCGCCCCACTTGCAACCCTGGAAGCAGAAACCGGTCTGCTGGCAGGCCTGCCGGCCGTCGCGCTCCTTGGAATTGATCGCCATGCGGCCGGTGTGGCAGTTCTTGTAGCCGAGCTTGTCGGCGCCGGCCTTCAGCACCTTGTAGTTATTGTTGCCCGGCAGGCCGGCGATCTCGTTGGTGCGGGTGACGCCCATCTTGAACTCGGCCTTGTCGTAATAGGGGGCGAGTTCCTCCGATGTCACCGGCCAGTCGAGCAGGTTGGCGCCGGCGACTTGGCCGTAGGTGGTCAGCGCCTTGAACTCGTGCGGCTGGAAGCGCAGCGAGGCGCCGGCCCAGTGGATGGTCGAGCCGCCCACCGCCTTGACGATCCAGGCCGGCAGGCCGGGGAAGTCCTTGGCGACGCGCCAGCCGCCCGAGGTGGTGCGGGCGTCGAGCCAGGACAATTGCGAGAAGGCATCCCATTCGTCGTTGATGAAGTCCTGGAACTCGTGCCGCTTGCCGGCCTCGAGCACGACGACGTCGATGCCCTTCTGGGCGAGTTCATTGCCGAGCGTACCGCCGCCGGCGCCGGAACCGATAATGACGACAACGCCGGAGTCGTCGAGAGCATAGGGCGCACCCATGGTTTCCTCCTGAAATCTCTTGGTTTTGGCGAGCGAACGGGGTGCTCAGAGCCACTGGATGTCGTCGAAGCCGCGCTTGATGTAGCCGCCCTTGGAGAAGCTCTCGCCCTCGTAGCCGAACAGCGGCCAGACCTCCTTCTGGTTATAGAGGCTGACCACGAGGCCGCCGCGCACCGTCTGGAAGAACGGCGTCGCCTCGATCTGGCGGAGGATGGCGACGCGCTCTTCCTCCCAGCCGAGGCCGCGATAGCCACCGGCGCCGGCGCGCTTGTCGAGATCGGCGATGCCCTGCTCGATCAGGTCCTTGTGGGCGGCGTCGGTGCCGGCCTTGGTGTCGTGGCCCTTGACGGCGACGGCGTAGAACTTGTCGGCGACATGGTCGTGCGGGTAGATGTCGCGGGCGAGCTGGATCAGCGTCGCCATGGTGTCCGGCTTCAACGCCGTGGTTTCCATCGCCCAGGCGCGGTCCGGGCTCATGACGGCGGAGCCGGAAACCAGCAGGGCCGCGCCGATGAGGCCGGATTGCTGGATCAGTTCGCGCCGCGACAGCCGCGGGCCGCCGTCGTGGTCGTGGTGATGATGATGGTCGTGATCGTGATGATCGTGGCTCGACATGAGGTTTCCTCCTCCTGAAGGTTCGGGACTTTGGCCCCTGTTTGTCTTGGCATCCGGAGGATCGGGCGAGAGCAACCGCGCCCCCGGATGCCGTCACGCCCCGGGCGTGGGGCGTGGGTTCGCTCAGCGATAGCGGCCGTGGCGTTCAAGCATCTCGATCTTGTAGCCGTCGGGGTCCTCGACGAAGAAGAACCGGGCGAGAAGGCCACCGTCGCGCTTGAACTCGACGATGTTGCGCGGGTTGAAGCCGGCGGCGACGAAGCGGGCGTGTTCGGCATCAAGGCCGTCGACGCAGAAGGCGACGTGGCCATAGCCGGTGCCGAGCTGATAGGGCTCGGTCGTGCCCTTGTTGATGGTCAGCTCGATCTCGAAATCGGCTTCCGCATTGCGCAGATAGACCAGCGTGAAGGTTTCGAAATCCAGCCGGTCGGCAATGTCGAGGCCGAATGCCTGGCGATAGAACGCGACCGAGCGGGCCTCGTCCAATACGCGGATCATCATGTGGATTGCCTTGGCCAACCCTCGCCTCCTTGATCTTGCGGTCAGGTTCAGGGCCGCGGACCGACCTGGCAGTCGCTTCCCTAAATCGATTGAAGGATGATGAGGGGTTCTACGGGGCTTTGGGTGGCAGTCGGCTGCTACATCGAAAATTCTTCGACAGGGGAGCTATGCGAAATTGCGAATCTTTCACGCAATAGAACATTGCCATTGCCAAAAAGACCGCTTGCGCCTGTTTTAAATCGGTCCAAACTGCGATGAACCGATGCCTCGAGCGATCGGGCGTGCCGTGGGGGGCGCAAGGCAGCAAGGGCCTTGCCCATGGCAACGCGGGAACCGGCGACGGTTCCAGACAACCAGACAGCAAGGGCGGGAGCAAACATGTGCAAGGTTTTTGCCGGTCAGGATCCGGAAGGCTATCGCTTGATCAACCGTTCCGTCCGCATCGCCGGACACTCGACCAGCATTCAGCTGGAGGCGGTGTTCTGGCGGCTCCTCGATGAAATCGCCAGCGGCCAGGACCTGTCGACGCCGAAGTTCCTGTCGAAGCTCTATGACGAGGCGATCACCTATAACGGCCACATTCCCAACTTCGCCTCGATGCTGCGCACCACCTGCGCGCTCTATCTGATGGGGGCGCGGCCGGGCAGCGACGAGCTGGAGCAATTGCACACCGAAGCGGCCTGACAGGTCCGGCGGGAAGCCGGCGTCGCCCCGCGCGATCAGGCCTGGCCGCAGGCGGCGGCGAGGGTGCGCATGGCGGCGACGAACGCGGCCTTGCGCTCAAGGTTCAGCGCGTCGGACTGGGCGATGTCGCGCTCGACGGCGGCCATGGCCTCGGCCAGCGCGGCGGCACCGGCAAGCGTCGCCGTCGCCTTCAGTCGGTGGGCGACCGAATCGCGCAGGGCATCGAGACCGATGTCCCAGAGATCATCGGCATTGCGGGCGGCGATCTTGTCGGCAAGCGACTGGATGGCGCCGGGATCGAGGCGCGGCAGGGCCTCGACCATGGCGGCGACCTGGCGGGCATGGGCGATGCCGCCGCTGCGGATCAGCAGGATCGCCCGGCGCAGGCTGCCATCGGCGAGTTCGGCCGCCTCGGTCAGCACCTGACGGTTGGTTCCCCGGTCGAGGCCGAGATCGATCAGGCCCTCGACGATATCGTCGACCGGCATCGGGCGCAGCGCCAGCATGCGGCAGCGGGAGCGGATGGTCGGCAGCAGCGCGCCCGGTCGATGGGCGAGCACCAGGAACAGCGCCCGCGCCGGCGGCTCCTCCAGCATTTTCAGGATGGCATTGGCGGACGAGGCGTTGAGGTCGTCGGCGGCGTCGATGATGGCGATGCGCCAGCCGCCCTCGGCGGCGGTCGAACCGAAGAAGCGGGTGAGCCGGCGCATTTCGTCGACCGGCAGGTCCTGCCGGAAGCGCTTGGTCTTTTCATCCCACGGCCGGCGCAGGTGCAAGAGGCCGCCGTGGGAGCCGGCGGCGACGCGGGTGAAGGCCGGGTTGTCGATCGGCAGATCCAGGGTCGTTGCCCGCTCGACCGCCGGCAGGCGCGGATCGCCATGGGCAAGGACGAAGCGGGCAAAGCGCATGGCCAGCGTCGCCTTGCCGATGCCCTTGGGGCCGGACAGGATCCAGCCGTGATGCATCCGGCCGGAGCGATAGGCGTCGAGCAGGGTCTTCTCGGCGCCGTGATGTCCGATCAGCCGGCGGCGCTCGCGCGGCAACGGCAGGTCTTCGAGCGCGTCGATTTCCGGGGCGGCCTCGACCGGGGCGGGAGCGCGGGCCATGGCTCAGCCTCCACCCTGGCGCTCGCCGGCGCCGACGAACCGGGCGGCGACCGCCTGCCAGATCGAATCAGCGACGGCGTCGGGGGGGCGATCGGCGTCGATGACGACGCAGCGCTCGGTGTCGTCCATGGCGATCGACAGGAACGCCTCGCGGCGGCGGCGATGCACCTTCAGGCTTTCGCGCTCGAAGCGGTCGGCCGGTCCGGCGGTGCCCCGGCGGGCATCGGCGCGGGCAAGGCCGGCCTCGGCCGGGATGTCGAGGATCAGTGTCAGGTCGGGCCGCTGGCCGTCGATGGCGACGCGCTCCAGCGCGTTGACGAGTTCCAGCGCCACGCCGGCCTGGCCTTGATAGACGCGGGTCGAATCGATGAAGCGATCGCACAGCACCCAGCGGCCGGCCTCGATCGCCGGGCGGATGGTCGCCTTGACGTGATCGGCGCGGGCGGCGGCGAACAGGATCGCCTCGGCATCGGTGCCGAGCGGTTCGGCCTTGCCCGACAGCAGATATTCGCGAATGGCCTCGGCCCGGGGCGAGCCGCCCGGCTCGCGCGTCACGGTGGCGGCGATGCCCAGCGCGGCGAGGCGATCGGCGAGGCGGCGGATCTGGGTGGTCTTGCCGGCGCCCTCGCCGCCCTCGAACGTGATGAAGCGACCGCGACGCGGCGGCTCGGGCCGCTCGTCGGGCAACAGGGGCGAGGGTGAAAGCGCGTTCATCAGCTTGGTTTTGCGCGTTGTCCGCCCGGCGCGCAAGACCCGCCGACGCGGTTGCCGGGGTTTTCCCGCGCCGGGATGCAGGGCATGGTCGCCCCCTGCCCGCCTCAGATGCCGAGCATCGAATATAGCCGCGCCTTGGCGCCCTCGAGCGCGCGCTGGAGCAGCGTGCCCTGCTCGACCGCATCGGCGGCATGGACCGGGGCGGCGCCGACCTGTGTCGAGCCGCGATAGATGCGCACTTCGCCGAGTTTCTGATCGGCGGCGATCGGCGCCCTGAGCGGGCCGCGCATCCGCACCTCCGCCCGCAGCTTCTCGCGGCCGCCGCGTTCGGAAAACAGCTTGACCGGCTCATGGGTGACGAGGCGCACCGAGGGCGCGGTGCCGCCCACGACGCGCGGTTCGATGACGGTGGAGCGGCCGTCGAACAGAGTGACGACCTCGAAGGTCTTGAAGCCCCAGTCGAGCAGCTTGCGGCCTTCCTCGCCGCGATCCTTCTCGGTCTTGGCGCCGCCGAGCACGAGCACGAGGCGCTGGCCGTTCTGCAATGCCGAGCCGACCAGATTGTAGCCGGATTCCTTGATGAACCCGGTCTTCATGCCGTCGGCGCCGATGCCGTCGTTGAGCAGCGGATTGCGGTTGAACTGGCGGATGGCGTTGTAGGTGAACTCGCGCTGGGCATAGACCTTGTACTGCTCGGGATATTCGCGAACGATGTGCACGGCGAGCTTGGCGAGGTCGCGGGCGCTCACCCGGTTGTCGGGGTGCGGCAGGCCGGTGGGGTTGCCGAAGGTGGTTTTGCTCAGCCCCAGTTCGCGGGCGCGTTCGTTCATCAGCCGGACGAACTGCGCCTCGGTGCCGCCGAAGCCCTCGGCAAAGATCAGCGCGCCGTCATTGGCCGATTGCACCGCGATGCCCTGGATGAGATCGGAAACCTTCACCCGCGAATGGATCGGCGCATACATCGACGACGTGCGCGACGGGGCGCCGCCGGTGCGCCAGGCGTATTCGCTGACCGGGTACTCCTGATCCAGCGTGATCTTGCCGGATTTCAACGCCTGGAACAGCAGCTCGATCGTCATCAGCTTGGCGAGGCTCGCCGGCGGAAACAGCGTGTCGGCGTTCTTCTCAAACAGCACGCTGCCGGTATCGAAATCAACGAGCAATGCGATTTCGGCCTTGGTCTCGATCGCCCGGGCACTCGTCGGCAGCAAAATCACGGCAAGAGCCAGCCAGCAGATCGACAGAAACCCGCCGAGGACAATACGTGCCATGGCAACACCTCCTCGCCGCAAACCGCGTCGCAGCCAAACCTGATCACAAAGCCATCAAACAACGAAATCGGTCATTTACGGTTAACTTATGGAAAAGACCGAAAAAAGGTAAGCCCCCATCGTCACGGCGCGACGACAGGACCGACCGGACGGCGGCGGGCTTGGGCGTGGGTTCGACATCCGCCGCCACGCCGGTTTGAGGCGGCGGATGCGAATGCGCGGTCGTAGGCTTGCTTCAGCGCGCGACGGGCGCGGTGCGTGCCTGCAGCGCCACGGCCAGCGCGTCGAGCGAGGGGCTTTCGCCGAGGGCGCGGGCAATGGCGCCATGGCCGGCGGCGACGCGCTCGGGGGCATAGGACGAGCTGGTGGAGCGCAGCGGCGGCAAGAGCGGCTGCGGCCCGCCCTTGGCCGGCTGATAAGCCGGGGCGGCGGCGGGCGGACGCACGGCCGGCGGCGCGGCAAGGCCGGCGGCCGGGGCGGTCGGCATCGGACGCGATATCGCGGCAGGGGCGGCAGGCGTCGCGATCGGCGCTGCTCCGGCGGGCTGGGCCCCGGTCTGCCAGTTCATCGCCGGGCCGGTGGCGGGCTTGACCGCGACCGGCGCCAGCGGCGGCAGGGTCGAGGCGGTGGGTGCGACAGCGGCAGGCAAGGTGGTGCTGGCAACCGGCGACGCGGCGGCGGCCGGGCGCGGCAGCGGCGCCAGCGGCGGCAAGGCGGACGCCGACGACATCAGCGGACGCGGCGCGTTGGCCGTCGGCGTGACGGCGGCGGGCTGCGACGCGGCGCCGGCGGGCAACAGCACCAGCGGACCGCCGACGGCGGGGCCGGCGTCGCGGGCGATGACGGCGGCGGAATTCGAGGCCGGTTGCGGCAGCGGCGGCAGGCGAGAGCCGGCGGCGGCGGTTGCGGCCGGGTTGGCGTCGACGACGCGAGCCGAACCGAGGAAGGCGACCGGCTGCGGCTGCTCGAGCGAGGCGACCTGAACCGGCTTGACCGGGGCGGCGACCGGCGCCGGCCGGGCGGCGGCGACCAGCGTCGACGGCATCGGCGTCATGTCGCCATTGGGCGTTTCGGCGTTGCGGGCGACCATGAACCGGTCGGCGGCGATCTGTTCGCCAGCCGGGCCGGACTTGAACGAGGCGGCCAGCATGCGCTCGTCGCGGCCATCGATGCGGGCGCGGCCGACATACTGGACGCGGACATTGGCAAGGCCGCGATCGCGGAAGCCGAGCATGTCGGCGACCTTGTCCGACAGGTCCATGATGCGGTTCTGATGATAGGGGCCGCGATCGTTGACGCGAACCATCACCGACTTGCCGTTGGATAGGTTGGTGACGCGGGCATAGGACGGCAGCGGCAGCGTCGGATGCGCCGCCGACAGGGCGCCGCTATCATAGACCTCGCCATTGGCGGTCAGCCGGCCGTGGAAGCCGTCGCCATACCAGGAGGCGACGCCGGTGCGGTCATAGGCGGCATCCTCCTTGGGATAATACCACTTGCCGGCAATCTGGTAGGGCTTGCCGACCTGATAGCGGCCGCCGCCCTTGGGCACCGGCTGGCCGGGCTCGACCACGAGCCGGCTTGCCTCGACGCCATAGTCGGCGGCGGTGCCGACCTCGACCTTGGAGCGCTTCGACGTCTTCGTCGGGCCGCTGGCGCAGCCGGCGAGAGCGATGGCGCCGCCGAGCACGGCGAGGGTGGCGACGAAACGGCGTGAGGTCTTCGATTTCATTCCCAAGCCCCTCGACGGGCTCCCGGCGCATTGGCGCGGGTGCCCTCATCGGCTGACGCAAAACAAACCGCCGAACGACATGACGGGTTCGACCTTGGGGCCGGAACGGCTGCCACGGGAAGACACGCCGGACCGGACTCGGGCGACAGACTAGACCCAGACCCCTAAGATTCAGTTGCACCGCGGCAAACCGGGCCGCAACGCACGTATCGAGACAATTGAGGAGGCTGCCGAATTACGTCAAAATCGTGGCGAAATCGTAGTGACATGATGTCACCGCCGTCCGGGCAAGTTTTCGCCCGCGGCAACGGCCGCGACAACGTCGAGACGGGGCATTGGCGCGGAGAAATCAGGCGGCGACACTTTGCGCGGCATAGTCGCGGGCAAGATCACGGGCCGCTTCCGCCGAGAAACGCCGCAACATGGCCATCAGGTCGTCGAGCTCGGACTCGGCGAAGACCTGATAGCGGGTGAGCAGCCGCTCAAGCATGCGGCGCGACAGGCGGGCACCGTCGCCGGCCAGGCCATCGAGCGCCAGTTCGCGATGGGTTTCGATGGCGAGGCGGAAGGCGGGGATGGACCGGGTCGGCAGACCGGCGCGTTCGAGCAGCGCCTTCAGCCCATGGCCGCGCCCATCGGCGATGATGGCATAGACCCGATCGGCCGGCAGGCCGGAAAGCACGGCGACCGCTTCCTCGAAAAAGCGCAGATTGCCGCAGCACATGGCGCGCAACAACAGGCCGGTGGTGAGCTGGCCGGTGGCGCGCAGGTGGACGACCAGCCGCCGGACTTGCGCCTGGGTGGTCTCGACGCTGAGGGCGACGGTTGCCTTGTCGCAGGCCTCGCGGGTGGCGGAGTAGGCGCGGGCCTCGCCCATCCAGGCCTTGGCGGTGACGAAACCCTGCAGGGCTTCCGAAAGCTTGGCGATCAGGATCTGGCGGATTTCCAGCGGCAGCTCGTCGCGGCCGAGCAGGGCCTCGCGCACATGCGGGTCGTGGCCGAGGCGGTCGGCGAGGCGGGCGATGGAAAACGGCGGGACGCGGGCGCCGGCATTCAGCAGCAGGGCGACGCAGCCGTCCGGCCCGGCGACCTCGGCGATGGCGGCGGCAAGGCCCTGCGAGACGAAGGGGCGGCCGGCAATGGCGACCTGCACCTCGACATCGCCGGTGGCGACGATATCGACCAGTTCGGCGTCGACGAGGACGGTCGAATGCGACAGCACCGGCAGCGCCACATCGGCGACGTCATAGGCCAGCGCATGAATGACGTGACGGGGCGCCGCCTCGGCGGTCGCCAGTTCCCGCGCCAGCGCCTTGCGCACCAGCGGCGACGCATCGTCGAGGATGACGGTCATGGTCGCCTCGAGGCATTCGCGCTGATCGTCGGAGAGATCGGACACCAGCCAGGCCCGCGCCATGGCGGAAGCCGCCTCGACCCGGGGACCTACCGGCGCCTGTTCCAACCAACGCATGAACTGCTCGAGAACCATGACCCATACCCATGACGCCTGCCGCCGGTCGATCGGGACTGCCGACCGTCGTTGAAACCATGGTCACACGGGAAGACTTAAAGATCGGTTCACCATGTTGAGTAAGGTTTGATCAACCATCGTATTTGCGAGGTTCGACTTTACCGGACGCAAGACTTCGCAACGATTACTTAACTTCTGTGACCGGTTCGCATCGAGCGCCGGGAGGGTCACCGGCGGCATCAACGACAAAAGCCCCGCTTTCGCAGGGCTTTCGGAGTAAGTTCTCATGCTTTGGATGAAGCGGCGGCCGGCGATCAGATCGGCGGCAGCAGCGGCTTTTTCGGGCGCTGGCTGGCGGGATCCTGCGCCTGGTACTTCAGGAAGGCGGTCAGATCGAGCGGCCGGTTGTCGGCGATGCCCTTCTGGGTCATGACATTGGCCGGAGCCGCTTGCTGTATGGCGGGCGTCGCCGCTGCCGTCGTGGCGGCGGTGGCGGCCGGCGTCAGCGCGGCGACAACCTCGCGCTTCGGTCCGTAGCGGCTGGGGCGGACGGAGCCCTGGTGGGCGCTGGCGCTCAGGATCTGGCCGGTGATGGTGCCGGGCTCATTGTCGGAATTGCTGGCGCGGCCGCGAACGATGCGGCTCTGCCGCGACGGCGCGGCGGCCGCCGGTGATTCGGTGGCGCGGGCAGCGCGCGGCTGGCCACCGATGGTTGGCGAAACCGTGGTGGCGACCGAGGCATAGCCGAGCGCGGCTTCCGGAACCGACGCCGCTGCCGGCCGCGCGGCCGGATCATCGCGCAGCAGGGCGCTGAAGGCATCGTTGGCGTTGCGGGCACGGAAACCGTCGAAGGCCGGCTTTGCCGGCGCGTCGCTGGCGATGCCGTCGGTGGTGGCGAAGGCCTGGGCAACGCGCACGCTCGCGGCATCGGTCGCCCCGGCCTCGCCGGCGACCGAGTTGAGCGCGGCGTGGGTTGCGGCAACGCGGGCGGAGGCCGCCAGTTCGCCGGTGCTGGAGCTCTTCATCTTGGCGCTGGCATCGGCAATCGCGGTCGCCAGCCGGCCGTGATCGCGCACCAGCACCGAATAGACTTCGCCGGCGGTGCGGGCGCTGCCGTCGCGCTTGTAGAAGATCGATCGATTGGCACCGGCCTGGGCCGGAAACGCCTGGGCGGCGCTGGCGTCGGGCGAGGATTGGGCAAGGTTGATCAGCCGCGCGCCGCCGCCGGCGCCCATGAAGTGGGCGATGTAGAGCTCGCCATCGGTGGGGGCGCGGCCGATGCGATCGGT
>JAEULV010000074.1 GCA_016793065.1 Hyphomicrobiaceae bacterium | reverse complement strand
AAGCGGCTGAAGGTCGCCGAGGGCACCAGCGTGCTGGCGGCGGCGCGCAAGGCGGGTGTCGATCTCGATAGCGTCTGCGGCGGTCGCGGCATTTGCGGTCGCTGTCAGATCGAGGTCGGCGAGGGCCAGTTCGCCAAGCTCGGTATCGAATCGGCGACCGACCACGTCAGCGGCTGGAATGCCGTCGAGCAGCGCTATGTCGACAAGCGGGGCGCCCTTGCCGCCGGTCGCCGGCTCGGCTGTCAGGCCAATGTCTGCGGCGACCTCGTCGTCGACGTGCCGCCCGAGGCCCAGGTGCACCGGCAGGTGGTGCGCAAGCGCGCCGAGGCCCGCCCGATCGCCATCGATCCGGTCGTCACCCTGCATTATGTCGAGGTGCGCGAGCCCGACATGCACGATCCGTCGTCGGATTTCACCCGCATCCAGGAGGCGCTCGCCGCCCAGTGGGGCATCGATGCCGCCACCGCCCCGCTCGCCGTGCTGCGCAATGTGCAGAAGACCCTGCGCGCCGGCGACTGGAAGGTGACCGTGGCGCTGCGCCATGGCCGCGATGTCGTCGCCATCTACCCCGGCCTGCGCGAGAGCGTCAGCGGCCTTGCCGTCGATATCGGCTCCACCACCATCGCCGCCCACCTGACCGACCTGATGACCGGCGAGGTGCTGGCCTCGGCCGGCCTGATGAACCCGCAGATCCGTTTCGGCGAGGATCTGATGAGCCGCGTCTCCTATGTGATGATGCATCCCGGCGGCGATGCCGAGATGACGGCGGTCGTCCGCCAGGCCCTCAACGAACTCGCCGGTTCGGTTGCCGCCGACGCCGGCATCGCCCGGGGCGATATCTGCGAGGTCACCGTCGTCGGCAACCCGATCATGCATCACCTCTATCTCGGCCTCGATCCGGTCGAACTCGGCGGCGCCCCCTTCGCCCTGACGCTCGATGCCGGCGCCGACTGGCGCGCCAGCGACCTCGGCCTCGACATCGCCCCCGGCGCCTTTGTCTATACGCTGCCCTGCATCGCCGGTCATGTCGGCGCCGATACCGCCGGCGTCGTGCTGTCCGAGGGGCCGGACCTCAGGGACGAACTGACGCTGCTGGTCGATGTCGGCACCAATGCCGAAATCGTGCTCGGCAACCGCACCCGGCTGCTCGCCTGTTCCTCGCCCACCGGACCGGCCTTCGAGGGCGCCCAGATCTCCGCCGGCCAGCGCGCCGCCCCCGGCGCCATCGAGCGGGTGCGCATCGATCCGGCGACGCTGGAGCCGCGCTTCCGCGTCATCGGCTCTGACGTCTGGTCGAACGATCCCGCCTTCGCCGCGGCGACCGCCGCCACCGGCGTCACCGGCATTTGCGGGTCCGGCATCATCGAGGTGGTCGCCGAGATGCTGCTTGCCGGCATCATCACCCCCGACGGCATCATCGACGGCGGCAAGGCGGCGCTGTCGCCGCGCCTGATCGCCGAGGGGCGCACCTTCTCCTATGTGCTGAACGACGGCGAACCGCGCATCGTCGTCACTCAGAACGACATCCGCCAGATCCAGCTCGCCAAGGCGGCGCTCTATGCCGGCGTCCGCCTGCTGATGGACCGCTGGGGCGCGACCTCGATCGACCGCATCACCCTCGCCGGCGCCTTCGGCAGCCATATCGACGTCACCTATGCCATGGTGCTCGGCCTCGTTCCGGATTGCCGCATCGACCATATCGGCTCGGCCGGCAATGCCGCCGGCACCGGCGCCCGCATCGCGCTGCTCAACGCCGCCGCCCGCAAGGATATCGAGGCGACGGTGCGCCGGATCGAGAAGATCGAAACCGCGATCGAGCCGTCCTTCCAGGCGCATTTCGTCGGCGCCATGGCCCTGCCGCACAAGACCGACGCCTTCCCCCATCTCGAAGCCCATCTCGGCCGCGTCTTCGCCCGAGGCACCGGCAGCGGCGACGGTGACGGCAATCGCCGCGAGCGCCGCCGGCGCGGATGACGCCGGACAGGACGCGTTTTCGCGCGCCAAGCGCCGGAGTATGGACGCCGACCGGTGCGCCGGGCGCCGTCGCGTGGCCACGTCCATGGCGCCCCGACGGCCGGATGCCCAAGCACTAGGCGCTTGTGCAAAAATGCCGCACTGCACCACAAACCGATTGAAGCTCCTTGGGATCATTCCGGATACAATCGGTTCATGAACACGTTGAATTCATTAAAATCGTTTGCGAACAAGCACATGGTGCGACCGATTGTCCCGGGGCGACATTCACCATCCAGGCGCCTGTTACTGTTGTCGTATTGACATAAGAATTGTGCAGCGCTTTCTGTTTGCATGACGTTTGGCGTGGACGGACGCGAAACGACAAGCGGGGAAATCCCCGCCCGGGGAGACATTCGGATGGCTGCTGTTCTGGACTCTGAAGGGACCAAACTGGTCCGTATGGCCAACCAGATTGCGATGGCGTTTCGCGCTTATCCGACCGATACGGCGGTCGGCTCGGTTGCCGAGCACATCAACAAGTTCTGGAGCCGCATGATGCGCGACGGGCTCGTCACGCATGCCGCCCGCCAGGCCGAGGGGATCGAACCCCTGGTGAAGAGCGCCCTGCCGCTCATCCGCTGCACCAGCGCCACCACGCACTGAGTCCGGCGACGCTCCGCGCCCGGCGCGGATCGAAACTGCGAGCCACCAATCGAGCCGAAGCGATGACGCCGCGATTCGATTCGGGTTCGCTTCTCGGGGGAGGGCCGCCGGCACCTGACCGGCGCGAGCGCTCCACCCGCATGACGGCTGGCCAAGCCTCGCCGCGAACCGGCTGACCACAAGCCAGTTGGCCGTGCACCTGTTGGCCGTGCACCTGTTGGCCGTGCACCTGTTGGCCGCGCACCTGTTGAATGAGCCGCCGCGAACCCGTGGCTCGCCTTGCCGGATTCCGCGAAACGTCCCGCCAGCCTGCCATTTGCCCGAATCACCGGCCCGCCGCGCCGCTCCCCGAAAACGCCGCGCGGGCGCGATCCAGCAGCCGGCCGTCGATCGCCGCCAGGCCGAGACTGATGATCGCCATGCCGAGAAGGTGCCACGCTTCCAGCCGCTCGCCCAGCACCAGCCAGCCGAGCAGCACGGCGCTGACGGGAATGAGGAACGTCACCAGCGCCAGATTGGTCGCCCCCGCCGAGCCGAGAATGCGAAAGAACAGGATATAGGCGAGCGCGGTCGACAGCAGCACCAGCCCGGCAATCGCCCCGAGGGTCGCCGGCCCCGGCATCGCCAGCGTCCACGGCTGGTCGATCGCCAGCGACAGCGGCACCATCATCACGCTCGACGCCGTCAATTGCCCGGTGGCGGTGACCATCGGCGCCAGCCCCATGCGCTTGAAGCGTCGGCCGAACACGCCCGAAAACGCATAGGACAGCGTCGCCCCCAGGATCGCCAGCTGCGCCAGCAGGTTGGTGCCGAGCCCGGCCATCGCGTCCGGCCCGACCATCACTGTGGCGCCGGCCATGCCGATGACGACGCCGATCAGCCGGTTGCCGGTCATCTTCTCGTCGTCGGTGAGAAAATGCGCCACGATCACGCCGGAAAGCGGCGCGGTGGCATTGAGGATCGCCGCCAGCCCCGACGGGATGTGGCTCTGTCCCCAGACGATCAGGCAGAACGGAATGACGTTGTTCAGGAGGCCCATGCCGAAGAACGCCGCCCACGTCACCCGGTCGCGGCCGACGCCGAGCCCCATCACCCGCGCGACCGCATGCAGCACCAGCGCCGCCAGCGTGACGCGCAACGCGACGATGGTGAACGGCGGCAGCTCCTTCACCGCCACGCCGATGAAGAAGAACGACCCGCCCCACAGCACCGACAGCGCGATGAGCATCGTCCATTCGCGGCGACCCATGGTACGGTTGATGGCGGTCATCTGGCTTTCCCCTCGGCCTCGGACCCCGACTGGCGGCGCGGCCCGCTTCCCCCATACACTGCCCTCGGTCGCCTGACCTGACCACCCGATTGCATGCCGCCCATGCGAGTGCCACGAAGTGCTTGAATTCCCGCGCCGATGGCGGGAGCTTGGCGCGAGGGGCGCGCGCGCCGGCCCTTGCTGAGGACGTCTGACGCCATGCCGAGCCGCATTTACCACCCCGATCTCTACCGGTTCGCCAATCCGCCCCGCCACTACTGGCGGCTCGCCGCCGGGACCAGCGTCGGCACGCCGGCGCTGCCGCTGGCGGCCGATCTCGATGTCGATGTCGCGGTGATCGGCGCCGGCTATGCCGGCCTGTCGGCGGCGCTGCGCCTGGCCGGCCGTCACGGGGTGTCGGTCGCGGTGCTCGACGCGGCCGCGACGATCGGCTGGGGCGCCTCGGGCATGAATGGCGGCTTCGTCTCCATGGGCGGCGTCAAGCTCGAACTCGCCGAATTGGTCGCCCGGGTCGGCGAGGCGGAAACCCGCCGCTACTGGACCTCGCAGATCGATGCGGTCGAGGCGCTGCGCGGCCTGATCGAGACGAACGCCATCGCCTGCGAGCCGACCGGCGACGGCAATTTCTGCGTGGCGCACCACCCCAAGGCAGCCGAGGGCCTTCGCGCCGAGGTCGAGGCGCTGACGCGCCGCTTCGGCGTCGCGGCGGACTATGTCGAAGCCGGGCGCTTTCGCGCCGAAATCCACGACGGCCCGGAAACCTTCGGCGCCCTGCGGCTG
The DNA here is from genome assembly GCA_016793065.1 of Hyphomicrobiaceae bacterium. Taxonomy (GTDB): domain Bacteria; phylum Pseudomonadota; class Alphaproteobacteria; order Rhizobiales; family Ancalomicrobiaceae; genus JAEULV01. The sequence goes on along the minus strand of JAEULV010000074.1, from coordinate 27,671 downwards.
CGCCCCAGCTTCGGCATGCAGCCGAGCCTGCTCGTCGACGGCATGGCGCGCGCCGCCGCCCGGGCCGGCGCCCGGCTGCATGTCGGCGCCGAGGTCGTCGCCTGGCGCCGCGAGGCCGGCCGGCACCGGTTGATCACGGCGGCCGGGGCAAGCGTCCGCGCCGGCCGCGTCATCGTCGCCACCAACGGCTATGCCGCCAACGGGCTCGAACCACGGCTCGACTATCGCGCCATGCCGGCGGTCTCGAGCATCGTCGTGACCCAACCTTGGTCGCCGGCGACCCACGCCGCCCGTGGCTTCCATTCGCTGGCGCCGATCTACAACTCGCGCCACCTGCTGTCCTATTACCGCCGCCTGCCGGATGGACGCATCCTGTTCGGCATGCGCGGCGACACCAGCGGCAGCGACGGCGCCCAGGATGCCCAGGCCGAGCGGACGGTCAAGGCGCTGCGCCGGGCGCTGCCGGCCTATGCCGATGCCGAGATCGCCCACGCCTGGCGCGGCCTCGTCTGCCTCACCGGCCGCTTCACCCTTTCGCTCGGGCTGCTGCCGGACGAGCCCTCCGTCGCCTTTGCCTTCGGCTGCCATGGCTCCGGCACCGCGACCATGACCTGGGCCGGGTCGCGCGCCGCCGATCTGGTCATGGGCGCGGCGCGCGAAGACGACATCCCGGCGCTGCTGCGCGGCCTTGCGCCCCGCCTGCCGCCGAACCGACTGGCGCTGCGCCTCGGGCTCAAGGCCGCCTACGGCCTCTACCGGGTGAAGGACGCGCTCGGGCTTTGATACCGGAGGCGCTGACGCGCCCGCCCTCCGGGGACACGCGAATTTCTCATCCGCATCAGAGGCATGAGAAATTCGCGTCAGGAATACCATCGGTCATTTTCAATGCCCGTTGGTATGAACCGCGCCCTCAGCCGATGACCAGACGGTCGAGATAGCCGCCGATCTCGTGCGGCTGCACTGTGGCGGCGCGGATCAGGTCGTCGAAGCGGGCCGAGAATTGCCGCACATGTTCGATGGCGCTCAGCACCAGATAGCTCTGGCCGAGATAGATCGCCGCCCGCTGCTGGCCGAACACCGAGAACGGCGCCGATACCGTGCGGTGCTGGTCGAACAGGTACAGCCGGAAACGCGGGTAGAGGTCGCGGTAGAGCCGGCCGACATGGGCGATCTGCTCCCGCCGCGCCGCCGCCTCCAGCCCGCGCCAGATGCCGGTGCCGCTGACGAACAGATCGAGCGCCTGCACCGGCATCGCCGCCTCCAGTTCGATGTCGGGTCCCCGGCAGATTTCCAGCCGTTCCCGCGCCAGCCGCACCTGCCGGTCGGCCTCGACCATCAGCGATCCGGCATATTCGTGCCGCAGCACGGCTTCGGTCTTGAGGAAGTCCGGGAAGGTCACCGGCACGGTCTTCACCCGCGATCCCGCCGCCGCCTTCAGCCACTCGACGAAGCGATCGAGCGAATCGTGGCGGGCGCCCTCGATCTGCAGCACCGCCTCGATGATCTCCGCGCCGATCTCCTCGCGACTGGTCAGGCCCAGCAGCCAGTCGACCGACACGCGGCAATGGCCGGCGATCGCCGCCAGCGTCTCGGCTCGCGGCAGTCGGTCGGTGGCGCTGTCGAGCAATTGCGACAGGGTCGAGCGGTCGAGCCCGGCGCCGCGCGCCAGCGTCGAGGCGTTGAGCCCCTCGCGCGCCATCACCGCCTTCAGCCGGATGCGGAACTGGTCGGGGCTGGCAATGCGCGACATGATGGCTCCTTGGTGATTTAACAAACCAAATATGATATCTATCACAAAATTCGGCATTTGATGGACACTTGCGCGACTTCGCGACAACTCCCTCGTTGCCGACGGAAAACAGACCATGCAAACAAGGGGATAACCGCGACGACCCAATCAGGATTCGTGCCCCATGTCCCTAGCCGCGCCGCTGCCGCCCGCCGCAACCCGGTCCTCGTCGACGACCATGGCCGCCGTCGAATGGCCGACGCTGCTGCTGCTGTTCGGGCTTTTCGCCGCTTGGGGCACGCTGACCTGGTTTCATGCCGACCTGCCGGCCTGGATCGTCTACCCGCTCGGCGCGGTGATCCTCACCTGGCACAGTTCCACCCAGCACGAGATCGTCCATGGCCACCCCACCCGCTGGCCATCGGTCAACCACTTCCTCGGCGTCGTGCCGCTGTCGCTTTGGGTTCCGTTCGAGCGTTATCGCGAAACCCACCTCACCCATCACATCGACGAGCGCCTGACCGATCCCTATGACGATCCGGAAACCTATTACTGGACCCGCGCCGACTGGGCTGGCCTCGGCCCGCTCGGCCGTGCCCTGGTGCGGGCGCAGTCGACCCTGCTCGGCCGGCTGACCATCGGGCCGTTCTGGAACATCGCCCGCTGGTTCTGGTCGGAAGGCCGCCGCGTCATCGACGGCGCGCCCAATGCCCGCTGGATCTGGGTCGAGCACCTTCTGTGGTGCGTCCCCGTCGTCGCCTGGGTCACGGCGGCGTGCGGCATGTCGATCTGGGCCTATGTGTTCGGCATGGTCATTCCCGGCACGGCGCTATTGATGGTCCGTTCGTTCGCCGAGCACCGCGCCCGCGACGCCGTCCGTCAGCGCACTGCCATCGTCGAGAATGCCCGCTTCTTCGGCCCGCTGTTCCTCTACAATAACCTCCACTCGGTCCACCACGAGAACCCCGGCCTGCCGTGGTACCGCTACAATGCCGCTTACCGCGCCAACCGCGACCGTCTGCTGCGCGACAATGGCGGCCTGCTCTACAACAGCTATTTCGACGTCGCCCGCCGCTACCTGCTGACGCCGCACGACACGCCGGAACACCCGACCGACCGGGCGCCGCTGCCGCCGGCGGCGGATCGCGGCACGTGAGGCTCGCCCGCTCACGCCGGCTCGGGATACCCGGCGGCGCGGGCCTCGGCATCCCAGCGCAGGGTCGGTGCATAGCTCGCCCGGCTCATGGCCTCGAACCCCGTGATCCGCAGTGCCGCGCCGAGCGGGGCAAACCAGTCACGGCCGCTGGCGCGGGCAAAGCCGTCGCCGAGCCGGGCGATGATGTCCGCCGGCACGTTCGGCCCGGCCACGAACGCCGGCATCGGCGCGACGTCGGTCGCCGCCAGCACCCGCACCCGGGCGGTCAGCTCCGGCAAGGTGTCGCGGATCAGCATGTGCCAATAGGCATCGAGCGGCCCGACGTCGATCGTGCCATCGACGACCGCGTCGAGCACCCGCCGCGCCGTCACCAGATTGCCGACGACCTCGCGATAGACCCGTGGCCGCTCCGGCGTGCGATGGCGCAACAGGTGGTGGCGCGGCGCGTTGAAGCCGGAATGGGAATGTGCCACCGTCCAGCCGAACCTGCCGTCGAACGTCTCCTCCAGCCGTTGCCACGGCGCGTCGGCCCGCACGATCAGGTCGCTGCGATAGACGGCGCGCCCCTCGGCCCAATCCGCGGCCGGGATCGGCGCCGCGATCGGCGTCACGTCGGCCAGTCCAAGCGCGATCGGATAGCCGCACATCTGCGCGCAGCCGAGATCGGGCCGTCGCCACAGCGGCTCCAGCGGCTGCGGCGCCGGATAGGGCAGGTAGCCGAAGCCGTGCTCGGGATCGCGGTCGAGGCCGGCGAGCGCCAGCACCCGCTCGATCAACTCGCGCCAGGCGGCCTCGGCTTGCGGCGTGACGGCGTACATGCGGGCATTGGTGAAGAACCGCATCGCTCATTCGCCCCCGATTTCCGCCTTGCGCCGGGCGACATAGGCATCGACCGCCTCGCCGATGGCCGGGTCGAGCGGCGGGGCGACATACTCGTCGCGCAGCTTGCGCCACAACTCGCCCGCCCGCTCGGTGGCATTGCGCCCGCCGGCATCGCTCCAGTTCTCGAAGTTCGACCAGTCCGACAGCAGCGGCTGATAGAACGCGGTCTGATAGCGCGCCAGCGTGTGCGCCGTGCCGAAATGGTGTCCGCCGGGCGCAACCTCGCGTATGGCGTCGAGCCCCATGTCGTCGTCGGAAAACGCCAGCGGCTTCAGGATCTCCGCCCAGCCGCGCAGCATCTCGGCATCGACGATGATCTTCTCCATCGACGCCGTCAGCCCGCCCTCGAGCCAGCCGGCGGCGTGATTGATCAGGTGCGAGTGGCTGGCGATCGACGCCCACAGCGAAAACGCCGTCTCGTAGGTCGATTGGGCATCGACGCAGGGCGAGGCATTGACGGCCGACGTCCGCACCGGCAGTCGCAGCCGCCGGCCGATCTGCGCCGAGGCCAGCGTGGCGCGGACATATTCCGGCGTGCCGAAGGCGGGGCTGCCGGTGCGCATGTCGACATTCGAGGTGAAGCCGCCGAGCACCACCGGGCTGCCGGGCCGCGCCATCTGCGTCAGCGCCACGATCGCCAGCGACTCCGCCGTCTGCTGCACCAGTGCCCCGGCCAGCGTCACCGGCGCCATTGCCCCCATCAGCGTGAACGGGGTGATCACCACGCACTGGCCGTGCTCGGCCATGATCACGATCGAATCGAGGATCTCCTCATCGACCCGTCGCGGCGAATTGACATTGGTGACCGTCATCAGCGTCGGCCGGCTCGCCAGATCCTCCACCGAGCACCCGTGCTCGATCGCCGATATGGCGAGCGCGTCGAGCGCCTGCGTCGCGCCGACGCCGCGCGCCGCCCAGACGATGTCGGAACACGCCACATGGGCGCGGTACATGTCGAGATGCCGCGTCGCCACCGGCAGGTCGACCGGCTCGACCACGACGCCGCCCTGCCAGTGCAGCACGCCGAGCCGGTGGGTGAGCTTCAGGATGTCCTCGAACGCGGCGATGTCGCCATAGCGCCGCCCGTCCTTCAGGTCGGCGATATGCGGCGCGCCGTTGACCGGGCCGAAATTGACCACGTTGCCGCCGACATACAGATGCCGTTCCGGATTGCGGGCATGCAGCACGAAACGCTCCGGCGCCAGCTTGACGAAGGCGGCGAGCACATCGCGCGGGATGCGCACCATCTGGCTGTCGTCGTCCACCACCGCGCCGTGGCGCCGGTAGATGTCGCGGGCACGGGCGCCGCGGATCTCCATGCCGTCGGTCTCGACCACGCCGATGGCGGCCTCGATCAACCGCTCCAGCTGCTCGGGGCTCAGGATGTCGACCGGCGGAAACGGGTTTTCCAGCCGCGGCAGATGCGCCTCGCCGCCGCCGCCACCACGCCCGCTGCGGCCACGGTCGCGTCGGGAGGATCGAGCGGGGACGGTCGGTGTCATGGCGGGCCTTTCGGGGGTGCGTGCGTTCGCCACCATAACCCGAGGACGGCGTCGACCGCGAGCGGCGAGCCATCATCCTATCGCGGTCCGGCCACGCGCGGTTTTCCCTTGCGCGACGCCGGCTTTGCCCGTGCAATCCTGTCCTTGCCCCTTCGCAGCGGAGTTGTCGAACCATGAAGTCGCACTGTCGGGCCGTGATCATCGGCGGAGGCGTCGTCGGCGCCAGCGTCCTCTATCATCTGGCCAGGATCGGCTGGACCGACATCGTCATGCTGGAAAAGAGCGAGCTGACCTCCGGCTCCACCTGGCACGCCGCCGGCGGCATGCACACCTTCAACGGCGAGGCCAATATCTCGCGGCTGCAGAAATACACCATCGACCTCTACCGCGAACTCGAGGCAGCGACCGGCCAGTCCTGCTCGCTCCACCCCAATGGCGGCCTGATGCTCGCCGCCAATCAAGGCGAGCTCGACAGCCTGAAACTGATCTGCTCGCGCGCCCGCTATCTCGGCATGGAAACCGAGATGATCTCGCTCGACGAGGCCTGCGCCCATAACCCGTTGATTGATCCAAAGTATTTCATCGGCGCCCTGTGGCGGGCCGACGGCGGTCACTGCGATCCGTCCGGCACCACCCACGCCTATGTCAAGGCCGCGCGCCAGCTCGGCGCCGAGGTCAACCGCTTCACCCGCGTCCTCGAGCTCAACCAGCGCCCCGACCATTCCTGGGACGTGGTCACCGACAAGGGCACGATCCACACCGAGCACGTCGTCAACTGCGCCGGCCTGTGGGCGCGCGAGGTCGGCCGCATGGTCGGCCTCGACCTGCCGGTGCTGGCGATGGAACACCACTATCTGTTGACCGAGGACATCCCCGAGCTGGAGGGCCTGCCGAGGGAAATCGTCAACACCACCGACTATGCCGGCGAGATCTACATGCGCCAGGAGCGGCGCGGCGCCCTCATCGGCACCTACGAGCCGAACGGCGTCGTCTGGGCGCCGACGCGGACGCCCGACGACTTCTCGATGCAGCTGCTGCCCGACGACCTCGAGCGGCTGGCGCCGCATTTCGAGGTCGGCTTCCGCCATTTCCCCGCGCTCGGCCGCGTCGGCATCAAGAAGGCGATCAACGGCCCCTTCACCTTCGCCCCCGATGGCAATCCGCTGGTCGGGCCGGTGCGCGGCCTGCGGAACTACTGGGTCGCCTGCGCCGTCATGGCCGGCTTCAGCCAGGGCGGCGGCATCGGCCTGATGCTGTCGCGCTGGATGGCAGAGAACGATCCCGGCCAGGACATCATCTCCATGGACGTCGCCCGCTTCGGCGGCTTCGCCACGCCGAAATACACCTCGCGCAAGGTGCCGGAAAACTACGCCCGCCGCTTCCGCCTCGCCTACCCCAACGAAGAGCTGACGGCGGCGCGGCCGCTGCGCCGCTCGCCGATCTACGACCGGCTGAAAGCCGCCGGCGCGGTGATGGGCGCCAATTTCGGCCTCGAGCATGCGCTCTGGTTTGCCCCGCCCGGCGTCGAGCCACGCGAAACGCCCACCTACCGCCGCTCGGAAGCCTTCCCGCATGTGCGCGCCGAGTGCCACCGCGTCCGCACCGCCGTCGGCCTCTACGAGACCACCAATTACGGCAAGTACGAAGTCACCGGCGCCGGCGCCCGCGCCTTTCTCGACCGGGTCTTCGCCTGCAGCATCCCGCGCCCCGGCCGCCTGGCGCTGGCGCCGATGCTGAACCCGGCCGGCCGGATCATGGGCGATCTGTCGATCGCCTGCCTCGCCCCCGACCGTTATCTGATCATCGGCTCGGGCTTCGCCGAGGAATTCCACATGCGCTGGTTCTGGCAGCAACAGCCGCCGGCCGATGTGTTCATTCGCTCCGCCGCCTCGACGCTCGCCGGCTTCTCCATCGCCGGACCGAACGCCCGCGCGCTGATGCGGCGGCTGACCCGCCTCGACCTCTCGGCCGAGGCCTTCCGCCTGTTCGACGTGCGCGAGACGGCGGTTGGCCATGCCCCGGCGATCCTGTCGCGCGCCGGCTTCACCGGCGAACTCGGTTTCGAGATCTGGACCACGCCCGACTATTTCGCCACGTTGCACGACGACATCCTCGAGGCCGGCCTGGACCTCGGCCTTGGCTATTTCGGCGGCCGGGCGCTGTCGTCGTTGCGGCTCGAAAAGGGCTACGGCTCGTTCAACAAGGATTTCCGCCCCGACTATACCCCGGCCGAAACCGGCCTCGATCGCTTCATCGACTTCGCCAAGCCGGATTTCATCGGCAGGGAAGCCGCCCTTGCCGAACGGGCAAGCGGTCCGAAACGCCGCTTCGTCGTGCTGGAGGTCGCGGCCGGCGACGCCGACGTCGTTGGCTACGAGTCGATCATGCAAGGCGCCACCGCCGTCGGCTACGTCACCTCCGGCGCCTACGGCCACTGCGTCGACAAGAGCCTCGCCTGCGGCTACGTCCCCGCCGCCCTCGCCAATGACGGCGAAACCTTCACCATCGACATCTTCGGCACGCCCACCCAAGCCACCATCCGCACCGCCCCCCTATATGACCCGACAGGGGCGAGACTTCGCGGGTGAGGGGGCTATTCAGGCGGTCGATGTCTCGTTGAGAAAATGGTTCAGCGCCTTGCGCAGGGCGTCCGCATATTCGCGACTGCTCTTGACGGAGCCGCGGACCGGGCTGATTTCAGCCCAGTCGTTATGGTGCTTTTCCAACCATGCCTGCAGGCGCGCCAAGCTCTTGCCATCGGTCGCTCCCGGAGCGACCGACTTGTTGTAGTGGCAGCCGAGGAAGGCAGGCCGGATGCCTGCGGGGGCATGCAGCTTTGCCTGCTCGATATAATAATCATATTCCTCGGTCGTCCCCTCGCCGAAACTCCGGTGGACGATGAAGATCAGCACATCGCAAACAGGAGTTCCCCACTTGCTTGCGGCATCGTCGAAAATCCGCTTTTGAAATTCGCCATTCTGAATGCCGGCCCGCTTATCGTCCTCCCAAGCGAACAGATTGAACTTGAGGCGGTTTCGGTCGATCGTGGTATCGTTGAACTCCTTGATGATGGACTTGGCGACGTTGCGCAGGGTCTCGCAGTCCGACGGCGAGGCCAGGAAAACGGAATAGGTCTTTGCATCCTGCCGCTTGGTCAGAACAAACTCCTCGGATGCGACTGACGCCTTTCGCTTCGTTTTCGGCTTTGAAGTCGGCTTTGCCGCTTTGGCTGCAGTCTGTTGAGCTAAGCCACTCGCGGCTTTGTCCCTGTCGGAATTGCTGAGTTCCGGAGTTGCTGTGTTCTTATCAGAGTTGCTGCGGTCTGGAGTTTCCGCACCGAAGGCTGCAGGCGCGATCACCGTTTCCTCAAGGTCGGCCCCGTCCTGCAGTCCTCGCCGCAGGCTCGTCAGCTTTTCAAGCGTGTAGTACTGCAGGAAGAACGCACGGTCGTCGAAGCCGCGAAAACGGAAATGATAGAGCATTTCCCGGGCAATGCCTGGATCGACATCGTCGACGTCAAGTCCCATGCAGGCCAGCGAGAACTGCAGCGCCAGCATGGCGTTGGCGCTCAGCAACTCGCGTCGCTCCCCGGGAGTGAGTTCCTGGTCGTCGCGCGGAACGATGATGATAGGGCAGTATTTCAGGATCCACTTGGCTGTATAAGCCCCGACCTTGCTCGGGCTCAGCATCTTGTCGCAATGCACGGCTCTCAGCCATTCTTCGGATGCGCCCAGTTCAGGGTTGAATTCGCGATCCTTGGGGTAAAAATGGTATTCCTTGAAGCGAATTACGTCGAGAAAATAGGAATCAATCAGTGCAAGGCATTTTATTTCGTCAACAATGCAAATAGATTTCTTTGAGACTGTCAGTATATCAAGAAACTTGCGGGTATACTTTACTAGTGCATCATACCTGTCGCGTCCCTTGTTTGAATAATAACAATTGTAAATGTGACGCATGCGAGGAGAAATAGGTCTCACCTGAGCCCTCGTTATCCGTGCAGGATGTCGAGACACCAGAGCGTTTCCCGCTCCACGTCTTCCGGGTAGACATTGCCGTCGATCGGAGGCAGGCGTCCGTTATTGTCGGTGCCTTCGGCAAGGACGCTTCCGTCCGGATGGGCAGCAGCCCATCGAGCGAAATTAGCTTCCTGACTTAGATCCTGAGGTTTCTGGTCCAATAGGAGGGACAGTGTGGACTTGGGTGGCATGTGGAGGTTCGCCAGTCAGGGTTTAAAAGCGCGCGTGCCATAACGCAGTCACTGGCCGTACGCAATCGGTGAATCACACAAAAGTTAATATCAACTCGTCACGGGCCGTTTGCAAGCCCGATGAGCGGGTCGGCCTTGCGCCGTCCGCACGCCGGTAAAGCCGCACCAACACTCGCACAGAATCCTTGATATTGTGCCAAAAATCTGACCATCGAACCTCTCCGGAGGACGATATTTCCAAGCGGTTCGCATCGCGTCGAAGAGCCGGCTGACGACGGTGCCGGATTGTTGTATGTTAATACCACATTAACCTTGGTGAATTTTGCGTACAACCTCATGGCGTGTCGCTACGGCACATTCCATCAATGCCCATTCAACCGGATCAATGGTTCCTGGATATCGACTGGGTCGTCAAAACCGACAGTCGGCATGATTGGGGTCACCGTCACGCGTGCTCGCGGATCTACCTCTTGCCGTCACTTCCCCTCGCGCGCCGCCCAGGCGGCTTCGATCAGGGTTTCGCGCAGCAGGCGGTCGGTTTCGATGCTGGCGGCGTCGGCTTCGGGGGCTTCCATGGCGATCGCCTTGCGGGCGGAGGCGAGGGCCTGTTTCGGGTCGCCGGCGGCGAGTTCCGCCATGGCGGCCGTTGCCTCGATCGACTGGTGGAAGGTGCGGGCGCCCGGAACCAGGCTATTGGCCTCGTTGCGCAATTTGCGCAGCGCCTCGACCGTTTCGGCCTTGGGCTGATAGCGCGCCGCCAGACGCAGGAAGGCGAGGCGGTTGTCGAGCGCCGTCAGGTCGCCGAACCGGGCGGCGCGGCCATAATGCGGCAGGACGATTTCGTCATAGAGCCGCCGCGCCGCTTCGATATTGCCGCTGGCGGCCTCGAACTTCGCCAGTGATGCCGCCCGGATCGCTCGCGCGCCGGCGTTTCGCACCGTCGCCGGCCCGAGTTCGGCCAGCGACTTGCGCATCCGCGCGATGCCCTGCGCCTTGGCGCCGCGATTGTAGTCGTAAATCGCCAGCGCCTCGTCGAGACTGCTGATGTTCGACGCGCTCAGCCGCGCGCCGGCATTGCGGATGCGGTCGGCCTCGTTGAGCAGCCGCATCGCCAGTGCCCGGTCGCCGCCGGCAAGCGCGTCGGCGCGCAATTCCAGCATCAGCTCCACCAGGAGGTTTTCCTCGCCCGGTAGCGTTCGCGCCAGATCGTAGGCCTGCCGGCGCCACTGCGCCGCGCTGCGATTGTCGCCAAGCTCGGCATGGCCCTGCCCGAGCGCCTGCATCGCCTGCAGCAATTGCTGCTTCTGCTCGCCGGTCAGATCGGCGCGGGCCCGCATGTCGGCGACGAGATCGGTCAGCAGCCGGATCGAGCGCGGCCGGTTTTCCCGCACCAGCCCCTCGCTGATGGCGGCGTACATGCGGTCGCCGAAATGCAGCAGGTCGTCCCTGGGACGGCGCGGCGCCGCCAGCGCCCAGAACTCGGCGGTGGTCGCCTCGCTCGGATAGGAAAAGCCGACGCTGTCGCTGGAATAGGGCTCGCTCACCTGCAGCATCAACCCCCATTTCGCCTGCGGCACGCTGGCGATGAACCAGGCCGCCCGCGCCCGCAGCCAATCGGCCAGCGGCAATTGCCCCCGCCGCTCGGCCAGCATCGCCCGGTCGAGCCGGATGAGGGCGGCAAGCGTGGCCCGCCGCAGCGCGTCGTCGGCATCCGAGCCGGGGCGATAGCCCGAGGGCGGCAGGAACCGTCCGTCGGCGAGCCGTTCCATCAGCGCCAGCATCGCGCCGGCGCTTTGCTCGTCGCGCTGCCGGACGTAACGGCGGGCGACATGCCCGAACAGGTCGATCGCCCGGGCGCTCGATTGCCCCGCCGCGAGGTCGGCGGCAGCGAGCCGCAGCGCATGGATGCCCATAACGGCGGCATCCTGCTGCCCGGCATGGAAATGCCCGAGATCGGCGACCGCCTCGACCGTCGTCATCGCCCGCCAGCCATCGCGCTCGATCGCGGCCTCGGTTGCCTCGGCGATCAGCGGCAGTCGCTCCGCTGGCCATCTTGCGCCGGATGCGGTCGTTGCCTCGCCCTTCGCCAGCCCGGCGAGCAGCGCCCGCGCCGCCTCGGGCTCGCCAGCGAGCCGCAGCCGGTCGGCTTGCCGCAGACAGGCGACAACACCGTCGGCATCGCTCGCCGCCTGACAGGCCGGCGTCCCGGCGGCGGTCAGGCCGGCGTCGATCGCCGCGCGCTGTTCGGAAAATTGCGCCGGCGTCAGCAGCGTCTGGCTCGCCGGATCGATCCGCGCCAGCATCGCCCGCGCCGCCTCGAACCGGCCGGTATCCGCCAGCCGCAGCATCGCCAGCACCTGCAGATTGGGCAGGTTGCGGCGCTCGCGCAGATCCGCCCGGCGGTCGATTTCGAGACCCCAGGCGATCGCCGCGTCCTCCCCCGGTCGGTCGCCGGCGTCATGGGCATAGAGCGCCAGCCGGAACGCCGCCTCGAACAGCGCGTCGGCATCGGCCGGCGTCGCCAGCACCGTCGCTGCGGCGGCGCGCAGCGACGAGCCGAGCGCCGGCCGGTTTTCGCCGCCGGCGGCCCGCGCCGACGCCAGCGCCAGATGCGCCACCCGTACCGCGTCCCAGCGGTCGATCACCTCCGGAAGATCGATCAGCGTCGGCGCCAGGCGCAGCGCGGTCGCATGGTCGTCCCGGCCATAGGCGTCGATCAGGGCGGCAAAGTCGGCTTTCAGCCGTGCCCGCTGCTCGGAGGAAAGCGTCGGCCGCGCCGGCTCCGGCTGGGTCGTCGCGGCGTCGGCGGCGGGCGGACTTGCGGCGGGCGGACCGGCGGGCACTTGAGCCAGCGACGGCCGACCGGGCAGGGCGAGGGCCACGCCCAGCGCCACGGTGATGGCGATGCCCGCATGGCGGCGGCGGCGGCGCATCAGCGGCCCTCCCCGACAACGACGAACGGCGCCCATACCGACGGATGGGCAAGACCCGGATCGCTGCCGTCTTCGATCAGCGCCAGCATCGAGCGGCGGAACGCCTCGGCCTTGGCGAGGCCCGGTTCGGCGGCAAGCGCGGCGAATGTGCCGGTGGTGATGCGGGCGGCGGCATCGTCGCGCACCGGCCAGTGCGACACGATCAGCGCCCGCGCGCCGGCATAGAAGAACGCTCGCGCCAGCCCCGACAGGCCGTCGGCGCCGGGCTCGCCGTCGCTGGAGGCGGTGTTGCAGGCCGAAAGCACCACCCAGTCGGCGGAAAGCTTGAGGTTGGCGGCTTCCGACGCCGTCAGCAGCCCGTCGTCCAGATCGCTCGCCTCCGCCGGTGGGGTGAACACCAGCGCCGGTTCGGCCAATCCCTTGATCTCGCCGGCGACCAGCCCGTGGGTGGCGAAGGCGAGGATGCGGGCGCCCGACAGGTCGGCGGTCTTCACCGCCGTCTCGGTGGCGGCATCGTCGATCTGAATCGCCCGCGCCGGATCGGCGCCGAGCGCCGTCGCCAGCCGCTTGAGCTCGCCGGCGGTTTCCGGCAGCGGCGACAGCCGGCGCACCGCGTCGACATCGGCCAGCCGGTCGCGGGCGAAGAACCGCGCCGACACATCGCCGCCGCCACCGCCGCGCAGCGCCAGCTTCGGCCCCGCCAGCCTCGGCGCGCCGAAGCCGCGAAACGCCTCGCCCCCGGCGCGCGCCGGCCGATTGGCGCGCAACGCCTTGAGACTGCCGACCCCCGGCAACATCACGATCGAATGCCGGCGCAACAGCCACGGTGCCCGGCCGAGGGCGCGGCTGCCGGTCAGGCCCGGATCGGGCGGCTCGGTCAACAGCACATGAAACGGCAAGGCATCAAGCGGGGCCTCGGTGGCGATCAGCAGCCGGGCATTGCCGCCGAGCGCGCCGGCGACCGGCGCCAGCAGCAATTGGTAGAGCTCATGGGCGGCGGCAAGGTCGAACTGGCCGGGTTCGGCCGGGGCGACCGGGCTGTCGCCCGCATCCGCCGTCTCGTCGATGGCGCCGGCGCCGCGCAGGGTCGCCGTGCGCGGATCGAGTCCGGCGCGCAGGTGGCGGACGCTGGCGACCAGTTGCTCATGGCTGATGGCGGCCCGGTGCCAGAGCCGGGTATCGCGGTTGATGGCGAACACATGCGTCGATTTCTGCGCCGCGAACACCATCAGCAGCGTTTCGCCGGGTTCGAGCAGGGCGCGCACCTCCGCCTCGTCGAGCGGCCGCGGGCGGGAGAGTTCGGCGAATTCGGGAAAGCGCGCCGCCAGCTCCGCCTCGACCCGATCGACCTGGCGCTTTACCTCGTCGCCGTCGCGCTTCAGTTCGGCGGCGCGGGCGGTGTCGTCGGCGGACGTGGCGACCAGCGCCCGGTCGAGCGTCCGCCAGCGGGCGACGAGATCCTGACGTTCGCGTACCTTGTGGGCGAGATCGCCGCTGCCGGCGGCAAAACGCGCGCCGAGCTGGCTCAGCGCCGCGCTGGTCACGCTCGCCTGCGCCTCCTGTGCCGCCTTGAAGGCCAGCGCGAACGGATCGTCGGCCTCGGCCGCCGCGCCAGGGCCGGCACCGAACGACAGGGCCATCAGCAAACCGAAAACCGCGAGCCTGAGCAAATCCACGCCTCCGAATGCGCCCGAGATGAACCGGCAATTGCGGAGAATAGAGGGCAGGCGCGGCAAACGAAAGCGGCGGGACAAAAGCGCCGGATACATGCGTGTCGCAAGCGGCGTGGCGTGGCCGGCCCTGCCGTTCGCGGCCGGCGGTCAGCCGTCGTGCGCCGGCACGGCCTTCGCCGACCAGGCGGCGCCGAGATCGGCGAGGCTCGTCTCGATGCATTCGACCGTCGCCCGCAGCGTCGCGCCGCCGGCGAAGATGAAGTCGATGTCGCCCGACGGCGTATCGCCCGGCGTGAACCGCAGCGACAGCAACGCCAGCACCTCGTCCTTGCGCGCCAGCGGCAACTGGCAGGACTTCACCGCCATCACCCGGGCCAGATGCAGCACCGACCGTCGGCGCTCCGGCGCCTCGCCGCGCGCCGTGCCTTCCCAGGCGAAGCGGTTGAGCGGCAGCGTCAGGCGCTTTTCCGCCGAACGCCAGTCGATATCGCCCACCTTCAGGACGGCGTCCTGCAAATGGGCCGAGAGGATCTCAAGGTCTTCCGCGTCGAGCGCGGCGAGTTTCAGCAACTGGGTCATGGAGCAGACATAGGTATGCATCCGCGCCGGCGGAAGCCCCTTTGGGCGATTTGCGTGTGGGTTCCGTCCCGGTCGATCCCGTCAGCCGTTCAGAACAGCGAGCCTTGGCCGCCGCCCGACGGCTTGCCCTGCTTGCGCCGGGTCGCGGTCGGCGCCGATCCGGTCGGCATCGCCGCCGGCATGATCGGAGCCGGCCCGTCGCCGCTCGCCACCGCCGCGATCTCGCCGTCGTGGAACTCGACTCGCAGCGCCGCCCCGGCCGTCACCGCCGACGCGGCGCGGATCGGCGAGCCGTCGGCGCCGCGCACCAGCGCGAAGCCGCGCGCCAGCACGCCGCGATGCGACAGGGTTTCCAACAGCCGCCCCGCCTGCGTCAGCCGCGCCGCGCGCCGGTCGGCCAGCGCCGCGAACGCGGCCATCGCCCGTCGCGCCAGCCCGGTCAGCCGCTCGCCGTCGCGGCCGCGCCGCGCCTCGATCGCGCCGAGGTTCAGGCGTCCGCCATGGCGCAGCCACAGGCCGCGCTTGCGCTCGAGATCGACGCCGAGCGCCCGTGCCCGCCGCTCGTCGAGGCCGCGCAGCCGTTCGCCGGCGCCGGCGATCGTCCGCCGCAGCATCTCAGGTCCCAGCCGGCCGCCGCCCCGCGCCAGCTTGATCCGGTGCGCCTGGACATTGGCGACCAGCCCGCCGGCCAGCCGGCTCGCCGAAAGATCGAGCCGTTGCCGCCGCGTGCCGAGTAGATCGCCCGCCGCCGGCAGCGCCCGCGCCGCCGAGCGCAATTCGGTGCGCCGCCGTTCGATCAGCCGCGCCGCCGCCGCAGCGAGCCGCCCGCCGAGATCGGCGACATCGGCGATCAGCTCGGCCTTGACCGGCACCACCATTTCCGCCGCCCCGGTGGGTGTCGGCGCCCGGAGATCGGCGGCGAGATCGATCAGCGTCCAGTCGGTCTCGTGGCCGACGGCCGAGACGAGCGGAATGTCGCTCGCCGCCGCCGCCCGCACCACCCGCTCCTCGTTGAACCCCCAAAGATCCTCCAGGCTGCCGCCGCCGCGCGCCACGATGATCACATCCGGTCGCGGGATCTCGACGCCGTCCTCGTCATGGCCGGGCAGGCGGTTGAAGCCCTCGATGGCGCTGGCGACTTCCTCGGCGCTGGTCTCGCCCTGCACCCGCACCGGCCAGACCAGCACGGTGAGCGGAAACCGGTCGGCGATGCGGTGCAGGATGTCGCGAATCACCGCCCCGGTCGGCGAGGTGACGACGCCGATGACCCTCGGCAGATACGGCAGGGGCCGCTTGCGCGCCGCGTCGAACAGCCCCTCGGCGCCGAGCTTCTTCTTGCGCTCCTCCAGCAGCGCCATCAGCGCGCCGACGCCCGCCGGCTCCAGCGCCTCGATGACGATCTGGTATTTCGACCCGCCCGGAAACGTCGTCAGTTTGCCGGTGGCGATCACTTCCATGCCTTCTTCCGGCCGAAACCGCAGCTTGGAAAACGTCCCGCGCCAGACCACGGCCTCGATTGTGGCGCCTTCGTCCTTCAGACGGAAATAGGCATGCCCCGAGGAATGCGGGCCGCGATAGCCGGAAATCTCGCCGCGCACCCGCACATGGCCGAACGAATCCTCGATCGTCTTCTTCAGCGAGAACGACAGCTCGCTGACGGTGAATTCGGGCGTATTGGGGCGCGCATCGGTCATCGCCTCAGGATGGCAAGCCGCGCGCGCCGGGGCAAGGCACGGCAACGGCTTTCCCCATCTCATCATTCCCGGGGGAACGTGCTCCGGCGGGCGCGAGCAATCCCTTGTCGCCCGCCGGTCGTGCTAATCTCTCGCCGTTCACGTCCGTTCCGAGGTTTGAGTCGCAGCCATGCACCGTGCCGATTTCCGTCTGCAACGCCTGTTCCTGCGCATGCCGCTCAATGTCGGATCGCGGCTGGAAGTGACCCGCGATCAGGCCAATTACCTGCTCAACGTGCTGCGCATGCAGTCGGGCGACGTGTTCCTGGTGTTCAACGGCCATGACGGCGAATGGCGCGCCTCCATCGCCGAGGCGGGCCGCCGCGCCTGCGTCATTTCCATCGACGAGCAGACCCGGCCGCAATACCCGCTCTCCGACCTGCATTACCTGTTCGCGCCGCTGAAGATGGCGCGGCTCGACTACATGGTGCAGAAGGCGGTGGAAATGGGCGCCGGCGCCATCCGCCCCGTCTTCACCCGCCACACCCAGGCCGGCCGCGTCAATCTGGAGCGGATGGAAGCCAATGTCGTCGAGGCGGCCGAGCAATGCGGCATCCTCGCCGTGCCGCCGGTGCGCGAGCCGGTCGACCTGAAGCACCTGATCGATGTCTGGCCCGGCGCCGAACCCGAGCGGCGCCTGCTGTTCTGCGACGAGGGCGAGGAAACCCAGAACCCGCTCGACGTGCTGCGCGACCTCGAACCCGGCCCGCTCGCCGTCCTGATCGGCCCGGAGGGCGGCTTCTCCGAGGAGGAGCGCATCGTGCTGCGCTCGCGCCCCTTCGTCACTCCGATCCCCCTCGGCCCGCGCATCCTGCGCGCCGACACCGCCGCCGTCGCCGCCCTCGCGGTGATCCAGGCCACCCTCGGCGACTGGCGCTGACGCCTGAGCCCGCCGGGGCGTCGCCACTCCGACCGGGACGACCGGTCGTCGCCCGCCTACCCCCGCGCCAGCCTGGCGATATCCACCGGCACCCGCTTGCGGCCCCAGTCGCCCGGGCGATGCTCGAACACCCCGGCGATCGGCGTGCCGCAGGCGCGGCAGGCGCCATGGTCGAGCGCCCACCCGGTCAGGAGGTGCCAGTCGCGCCCGATCACCGCCTCGCCGCAGCTCGGACACCAGGTGGTCTGCCGGCCGACATCGTGGACGTTGCCGACATAGACGTAGCGCAGCCCCCGCGCCATGGCGATCTGCCGCGCCCGCGCCAGCGTCGCCGCCGGCGTGTTCGGCTTGTCGAGCATGCGGTAGTCGGGATGGAACGCCGAGAAATGCAGCGGCACGTCCGGCCCGAGCTCGCGGGCGACGAATTCGCTGAGCGCGTCGATTTCCGCCTCGCCGTCGTTCTCGCCGGGGATCAGCAGCGTCGTCAGCTCAAGCCAGGTCGAGGTTTCGTGCTTGATGAAGCGGAGCGTGTCGAGCACGTCGGCGAGTCGCGCCTTGCACAGGTCGCGATAGAACCGCTCGGTGAACGCCTTGAGGTCGACATTGGCCGCGTCCATGGCGGCGAAGAACTCGCCCCGCGCCTCCGGCGTGATGTAGCCCGCCGTCACCGCCACGGTCCTGATGCCGCGCTTGCGGCATTCGCGCGCCACGTCGACGGCATATTCGAGGAAGATCACCGGATCGTTGTAGGTGAACGCCACCGACCGGCAGCCGAGCTTTTCCGCCACCCGGGCGATTTCCTCCGGCGAGGCCTCGGCGGCCGACTTGTCCATGTCGCGTGACTTGGAAATGTCGTGGTTCTGGCAGAACACGCAGCCGAGATTGCAGCCGGCGGTCCCGAACGACATCACCGACGTGCCCGGCAGGAAGTGCAGAAGCGGCTTCTTCTCGATCGGGTCAATGCAGAAGCCCGAGGAGCGGCCATAGCTCGTCAGCACAATCTCGTCGCCGCGCCGCGCCCGCACGAAGCAGAGGCCGCGCTGGCCGTCATTCAGCTTGCACAGCCGGGGGCAGAGCCTACACTCGACCCGGCCGTCATCGCAGGGCGCATGATGGCGCCCCGTCACCACGTGCGGACCGTCGAACACATCCTTGACCGCCGCTGCCGCGCTTTTGTCGACGTTCATGTTTATTCAACCTCGCCGGGGCATCCTTCGCCTCATATGGTTAACGAAAACTGGATTTGCACGTGATGTCCGCCTCGCGCGCCGCCGAAACCCCGGTTCGGGTGCTGGTTCCCCAGGTTGCCGGCCGGTTCTATCCGGCCGAGACCGCCGCCCTGCGCGATCTGATCGGCGCATCATGGGCCAAGCGCGCCGAAAATCCGATCGTCAACCCGAAGATCGTCGTCGCCCCCCATGCTGGCTACGTCTTTTCCGGCGCCATCGCCGCGACGGCGTTTTCCGCCCTCGATCCCCGCCTCGTCACCCGCGTCGTCGTCATCGGCCCGGCCCACAAGTTTGCCTTCAAGGGCATCGCCATTCCCGATGTCGACGTCTGGCAGACGCCGCTCGGCCGGGTGCCGCTGGCGCGCGATGCCATCGCCCGCGCCTTGAAGGTCGATGGCGTCAGCCTCGCCAACGAGCCGCATCTCGGCGAGCATTCGCTCGAGACCCATCTGCCGTTCCTGCAGATCCGCCTCGGCGGCTTCGACATCGTGCCGATGCTGGTCGGCGATGCCCGCCCCGAGATGGTGGCGGCGGCGCTCGAGGCGGTCTGGGGCGGTCCGGAGACGGTGATCTCGATTTCCTCCGACCTGTCGCACTTTCTCGATCAGGCCAAGGCGAAGGCGAGCGACAACGACGCCCGCGCCCGCATCGAGGCGCTCAATCCCGAGCCGCTCGGCGGCGCCCGCGCCTGCGGCCACCGGGTGCTCGACGGCGCGCTCATCATCGCCCGCAAGCTCGACCTGCGCTTTACCGGCCTCGATCTGCGCACCTCCGGCGATACCCAGGGCAACCCCGAACGCGTCGTCGGCTACGGCGCCTTCACCGGCGAATATGCCGCCAGCGCCGAGCTGCCCGAGGAGCATCGCGACATCCTGCTCGACCTCGCCGCCGCCGCGCTGCGCTTTGCCGCTCGCAATGGTGGCCGCGTCCCCGAGGCGGTGATCAACGGCAAGCTGCCGATGCCGCTCACCGCCCGCCGCGCCGCCTTCGTCACCCTCACCCAGGCCGGACGCCTGCGCGGCTGCATCGGCAGCCTCGCGCCGCAGCGCCCGCTCGCCGGCGACGTCATCGTCAACGCCGTCAAGGCCGGCTTCAACGACCCGCGCTTCAAGCCCCTGACCGTCGACGAGATCGACGGCCTCGACCTGTCGGTGTCGATCCTGTCGCACCCGCGCCCGATGAGCTTCACCTCCGAGGAGGACCTGATCCGCCAGATCCGCCCGGATGTCGACGGCCTGATGCTCGCCGACATCGGCAAGGGCGGCCTGTTCCTCCCCAGCGTCTGGAAGGGCCTGCCGGATGTGCGCGCCTTCTGGCGCGGCCTGAAGGGCAAGGCCGGCCTGCCCGCCGACCACTGGTCGCCGACGGTCCAGGTCCGTCGCTACGTGACCGATAGCTTCGACGGCTCGCTGAAGCGGCTTGACCGGCCGGTGCCGGTGCGGTTTCGCTGACCGGCGGGGATGACCGCGCGAGGGGTGGGGACGGGCGATGATCATCAAGCAGTTCGTCTATTTCGCCGCCCTCGCCGAGGCCCGCCATTTCGGCCGCGCCGCCGAGGCCTGCCACGTCTCGCAACCGACGCTGTCGTCGGCGATCCGCCAACTCGAGGATGAACTCGGCGTCATGCTGGTCGAGCGTGGCCACCGCTTCACCGGCCTGACCCCCGAGGGCGAGGTGGTGCTCGACCACGCCCGCCGCATCGTCGCCGAGACCGAGACGCTGAAACAGGCGATCGCCGACATGAAGGGCGGCGTCGGCGGCCGCCTGCGGCTCGGCGCCATCCCCACCGCCCTGCCGATGATCACCCGCATCACCGCGCCGTTCTCCGCCCGCTTCCCGGCCGCGCGCCTCACCGTGATGTCGATGACCTCCGACGAGATCATGCACGCCATTCGCGCCTTCGAGATCGATGTCGGCGTCACCTATCTCGACAACGAACCCCTCGACGGCGTTGTCTCCCGCCCGATCTACCGCGAAGCCTATGTGCTGCTGACCGGCGCCGACACCGACATCGCCGCCCGCGACAGCCTCCCCTGGGCCGAGGCGGCGCAGCTGCGCCTGTGCCTGCTGACCGCCGACATGCAGAACCGCCGCATCGTCGACGGCATCTTCCGATCGGTCGGCGTCCAGCCGACGCCGGCGATGGAGACCAATTCGATCTTCAACCTCTGTACCCATGCCGGCGTGCAGGGCCTGTCGTCGATCGTGCCGCGCCAGTTGCTCGACTATTTCGGCATGCCGCCCGGCATCCGCGCCGTGCCGCTGGTCGACCCCGACGCCCGCCGTACCATCGGCCTCGTCGCCGCCGACCGCGAGCCGATCGCCCCTATGGCCCGCCACCTGCTGGCGATGACGCCGCCCATCGCCGACGCCGCCGATCGCGAGCCGGGCCGGGGTGCCGAGGCCTGAGCCGCCGCTCGCCCTTGCCTCTCCCCCTTGCATCGTCTAGGAACCGGGCGCCCGCATTTCGCGTGTCTTCAAGGGTCGGATGCGTCCGCGTTCCGGCTGTTGATCCTGTTTTGTCGAGAGGGATGACCATGACCAGGGACGAAAAGCCGAAGGCGCGTCTGCCGCGCGGGTTCGTCGACCGGCATCCCGCCGACATCAAGCTCGCCGACGAGATGATCGGCAAGATCAAGCAGGTCTACGAACTCTACGGCTTCGAGCCGGTCGAGACGCCGCTGATCGAATACACCGACGCGCTCGGCAAGTTCCTGCCGGATCAGGACCGCCCGAACGAAGGCGTGTTCTCGCTGCAGGACGACGACGAACAATGGATGAGCCTGCGCTACGACCTGACCGCGCCGCTCGCCCGCTATGTCGCCGAGAATTTCGACAAGCTGCCCAAGCCCTATCGCAGCTACCGCGTCGGCTACGTCTTCCGCAATGAAAAGCCCGGCCCCGGCCGCTTCCGCCAGTTCATGCAGTTCGATGCCGACACCGTCGGCGCGCCGACCGTCGCCGCCGATGCCGAGATCTGCATGATGGCCGCCGACTGCATGGAGGCGCTCGGCATCCCGCGCGGCCAGTACGTCATCCGCGTCAATAACCGCAAGGTGCTCGACGGCATCATGGAGGCGATCGGCATCGGCGGCGACGACAATGCCGGCCGGCGCCTGACCGTGCTGCGCGCCATCGACAAGCTCGACAAGTTCGGCCCCGAGGGCGTCCGCTTGCTGCTCGGCGCCGGCCGCATGGACGAAAGCGGCGACTTCACCAAGGGTGCCGGGCTCGACGAGGCGCAGATCGCCGTCGTCATCGGCTTCGTCGGGGCCGGCAGCGTCGACGCCGATCTCACCATCGCCAATCTCCGCCCGCTCGTCGCCGCCAGCGCCACCGGAACGGCGGGCGTCGACGAACTCGCCGAGATCGCCGCCCTCGTCCGCGCCGCCGGCTATGACGACGGCCGCGTCAGGATCGACCCCTCCGTCGTCCGTGGCCTCGAATATTACACCGGCCCGGTCTACGAGGCCGAACTGCTGTTCGAGGCGGTCAACGACGACGGCCAGAAGGTGCGCTTCGGCTCCGTCGGCGGCGGCGGCCGCTATGACGGCCTCGTGTCGCGCTTCCGGGGCGAGCCGGTGCCGGCCACCGGCTTCTCCGTCGGCGTCTCCCGCCTTGCCGCCGCGTTGAAGGCCCTCGGCAAGGTCGAGGCAGGCGCCGGTTACGGCCCGGTCGTGGTGCTGGTGATGGACAAGGCCGAGGCCGCCCGCTACCAGGCCATGGTCGCGCGGCTGCGCGCCGCCGGCATCCGCGCCGAGATGTATCTCGGCGGCTCCGGCATGAAGGCCCAGGTGAAATATGCCGACAAGCGCAATAGCCCCTGTGTCATCATCCAGGGCTCCAACGAGCGCGACGCCGGCGAGGTCCAGATCAAGGACCTGATCGAGGGCGCGCGCCTGGCCAAGGGCATCAGCTCCAACGAGGAATGGCGCGAGAGCCGCCCGGCCCAGATCACCGTGCCCGAGGCCGACCTCGTCGCCGCCGTCCGCGACATCCTCGCCCGCTATCCCGGCGCCTGACCATGCCCGCCACCCCGCCCTTCACCCAGTCCCTGCTCCCTCCCCCTTGTGGGGGAGGGTGGGAGAAGGGGGTGCGCGGCGGTGGCTTTTCGCTTCTCACCCTGCTCCCTCCCCCCTTGCGGGGGAGGGTCGGGGAGGGGGGTGCGCGGCGGCGGCTTTTCGTGACCGCGTCAAGCATTTCGTCTCGCCGCCTGTCGACATTCGGCTGGCGCGGGAACTCGGGGCTACCCCCCTCCCTGTCCCACCCCCACAAGGGGGGAGGGAACGCACGTTGCCTGTCTTCTCACGGGTCGACGTTCGCGCTCGCGGCGGCGGTCGGCATCGTTCCACCCCTCGCCCTGTCCCTGCTCCCTCCCCCCTCGTGGGGGAGGGTGGGGGAGGGGGGGCGCGGCGGTGGCTTTTCGCTTCTCACCCTGCTCCCTCCCCCCTTGCAGGGGAGGGCTGGGGAGGGGGGTGCGCGGCGGGGGCTGCGGTCGCGGGCCGAAATTTCCTTTTGCGTCGGAGGTCATGAATGACCCTCTCCACACTGGTTTCGCTGTTCACGGCCGCCGGCGCCACCCGCGTCGAGCCGCCGATCCTGCAGCCCGCCGATGCGTTTCTCGACGCCTCGGGCGAGGATATCCGCCGTCGCCTGTTCCTGACCGAGGCGCTCGACGGCACCGCGCTGTGCCTGCGGCCGGACTACACCATCCCGGTCTGCCGCGCCCATATCGCCGCCGGCACCTCGACCCGGCCGGCGCTCTATGCCTATGGCGGCCCGGTGTTTCGCCAGCGCGCCGATGAGCTAGGCGAATTCCTCCAGGCCGGCATCGAGCGCATCGGCGACGACGACCCCGCCACCGCCGATGCCGACGTGCTGGCGCTGGCGCTGCGGGCGCTCGAAGCCGTCGATTTCGGCCCGGTGGCGATCCGCATCGGCGACGAGGCGCTGTTCTCGGCGCTGATGCAGGATCTCGACCTGCCGGCGGCATGGCGCCAGCGGCTGCGCTCGTGTTTCGGCGACGACGCCCGCATGGCGGCGATGATCACCCGGCTGGCGACCGGCGACGGCGCCGGCGGCATGCTCGCCCATGCCGGCGTGCTCGGCGTGCTGTCCGGCCAGGACCGCGCCGGCGCCCAGGCGCTGGTCGAGGATCTGATCGCCATCGCCGGCATCGACTCGGTCGCCGGCCGCACCCCGCGCGAGATCGCCGAGCGCTTCCTCGATCAGGCCTCCACCGCCGGCTCCGGCGTGCTGGAGGCCGGCAAGGCCC
This sequence comes from Hyphomicrobiaceae bacterium, assembly GCA_016793065.1. Lineage (GTDB taxonomy): Bacteria > Pseudomonadota > Alphaproteobacteria > Rhizobiales > Ancalomicrobiaceae > JAEULV01. Next base: position 3,890 of record JAEULV010000074.1, on the reverse strand, counting down.
GCGCCCTTTCCGAACTGCTCGCCCTCAACGCCCCGCTCGTCACCGCCACCGAGCGGCTTTCCGCCTTCGCGGTCGGCGTGCACGAGCTGCTCGGCCGGGTGCCGGAAGCCTTCGTCACCGCCCTTGCCGGCTTCGAGGCGCGCCGCAAGGCCATCGCCGCCCGCGGCATCGATCTCGCGGCGATCCCGTTTTCCGCCGGCTTCGGCCGCAATCTCGACTATTACACCGGCTTCGTCTTCGAAATCGGCTCGCCGGCGCGTCCCGATGCCAAGCCGGCCGTCGGCGGCGGCCGCTATGATCGGCTGATGACGCTCCTCGGCGCCAAGGCGCCGACCCCGGCGGTCGGCTGTTCGATCTGGATCGACCGGCTGGAGGGCCCGCGATGAGCGACAATTCCCTGACCATCGCCGTCCCGTCCAAGGGGCGCCTGCAGGAAAACTGCAACGCCTTCTTCAAGCGCGCCGGCCTGCCGGTCGAGCGCCCGGGCGGCGAGCGCGACTATCGCGGCCAGCTCGGCGGCATTGCCGGCGTCGACGTCGCCTTCCTGTCGGCGTCCGAGATCGCCCGCAATGTCATCGACGGCTCGGTGCATTTCGGCGTCACCGGCGCCGATCTGATCCACGAGACGGTCGACCAACCGGAGACCCGCGTCGAACTGCTGCTGCCGCTCGGCTTCGGCCATGCCGACGTGGTCGTGGCGGTCCCCAAGGGCTGGATCGACGTCAAGACCATGGCCGATCTCGCCGATGTCGCCGCCGATTTCCGCGCCCGCCACCGTCGCTGGATCCGCGTCGCCACCAAGTACATCAATCTGACGCGGATGTTCTTCGCCCGCCACGGCATCGCCGATTACCGCATCGTCGAGAGCCTCGGCGCCACCGAGGGTGCCCCGGCGGCCGGCTCGGCCGAGCTGATCGTCGACATCACCTCGTCCGGCTCGACGCTCGCCGCCAACAATCTCAAGGTGCTCGACGACGGCGTCATCCTGAAGAGCCAGGCCCATCTCGTCGCCTCGCTCGGCGCCGACTGGTCGGCCGGGCCGCTCGCCCGCGCCCGCGCCATGCTCGACCGCATCGCCGCCGAGGCCAAGGCCCGCGAGATCCGCGAAGTCCGCGCCCTCGTCGCCGATCCGGAGGCCGCCGCCGCCGCCGCCCGCGAACAGATCGGCGCCACCACCCCGCACGGACTGCCGGCCGGCTGGCCGCTGACCTTGCACGTCGCTGGCCGCAAGGTCGCCGATTGCGCCGCGCTGCTGCGCGGCTTCGGCGCCGAGACCGTCACCGTCGGCACGCTCGACTATGTCTTCGAGGCCGAGAACGCCCTTGCCGCGCGGCTCGAAAGCCGGCTTGGACGCTAGACCCGTTTCGCGGCCGCATCGGCCCCGCCGCCGGCGTCAGCCGTCGAGCCGGGCCCTCAGGGCAAGGAAATCCCGCCAGGCCAGCCGCTTCTGCAGCGGCTGGCGCAAAAGATAGGCCGGATGCAGGGTGGCGAGCGCGGTGACGCCGAGGCCGCCGATCCGCGCCTCCAGCCATTTCCCCCGCAGTTTCAGGATGCCTTCCGTGGTGCCGGCCAGCGTCGTCGCCGCCGCCGCGCCGAGGAACACCAGGATTTCCGGCGCCGCCAGCTCGATCTGGCGTTCGATGAACGGCCGGCACACCTCGATTTCCTGCGGCGTCGGCGTGCGGTTGCCCGGCGGCCGCCACGGGATGACATTGCCGATATAGACCGACCCGCGATCGAGCCCGATCGCCCCGAGCATCCGGTCGAGCAACTGCCCCGAGCGGCCGACGAACGGCCGGCCGACCTCGTCCTCGTCCCGCCCCGGCGCCTCGCCGACCAGCATCACCCGCGCGCCCGGCGTGCCGTCGGCGAACACCAGCCGCCGCGCGGTGGCCTTCAGCGCGCAACCCTCGAAGCCGGCGAGCGCCGCCTCCAGCGCCTCGAGCGTCGTCGCCCCGGCCGCCAGCGCCCGCGCCGCGCCGATTGCCTGATCGCCGGTGACCGGCGCCGGTCGCGGCCGCGCCATCGGCTGCGGCGCCTCGGCGCGGGCATTGCCGCGCGAACTCTCCGGCGGCAGCGGGACGGTCAGTTCCGGCGAGGCCTTGGTCGTGACGACGGCGGGCGCGGCATTCGGACGCGGCGCGACAGGCATGCCCGCCGCCCGCGCCGGTCCGGAGGGGCGCGAACGCTCGGCTTCCGCCTCGGCAAACCGGTCGAACGGCGTGTCCGACACGGCGCAATCGACCCCGAACGCCTGATACCACGCCAGAAGCGCGGTCATCTCGGCCGGAGAAATCGCCAAATCGTGTGAAGCATCGCTGTTAATGGCCATCGTGACCTTGGCGGAATTCCAAAACTCACCTAAACGATGAACCTATCAGGGCAAACACAGAAACGCGACAGGACGACGGTCCGAGATCCCAGGAGTTTTCGATATGGCCGAAGAATCTTTCGAGTTGCCCGAACGAGAAAGCATGGAATTCGACGTCGTGATCGTCGGTGCCGGCCCGGCCGGCCTTTCGGCGGCGATCCGGTTGAAGGAGGTCAATCCCGACCTGACCGTGGTTGTCCTGGAAAAGGGCTCCGAGGTCGGCGCCCACATCCTCTCCGGCGCCGTGGTCGACCCCGTCGGCATCGACAAGCTGTTCCCCAACTGGCGCGACGAGCCCGATCACCCGTTCAAGACGCCGGTCACCGACGACCAGTTCCTCGTGCTCGGCCCGGCCGGCTCGGTGCGGCTGCCGAATTTCGCCATGCCGCCGTTGATGAGCAACCACGGCAACTACATCGTCTCGCTCGGCAATGTCTGCCGCTGGCTCGCCGCCAAGGCCGAGGCCCTCGGCGTCGAGATCTATCCGGGCTTTGCCGCTTCGGAAGTGCTCTATGACGGCGACAAGGTCGTCGGCGTCGCCACCGGCGACATGGGTGTCGGCCGCGACGGCGCCCCCAAGGACAGCTTCACCCGCGGCATGGCGCTGATGGGCAAATACGTGCTGATCGGCGAGGGCGTGCGCGGTTCGCTCGCCAAGCAGCTGATCAAGCGCTACGCCCTCGACGCCGGCAAGGAGCCGGGCAAGTTCGGCATCGGCATCAAGGAACTGTGGACCATCAATCCGGCCAAGCACAAGCCGGGCCTCGTCCAGCACTCGTTCGGTTGGCCGCTCGGCTTCAAGACCGGCGGCGGCTCGTTCCTCTATCACCTCGAGGACAACCAGGTCGCCGTCGGCTTCGTCGTTCACCTGAACTACGAGAACCCCTACCTGTCGCCGTTCGAGGAATTCCAGCGCTTCAAGCAGCACCCGGCGATCCGCGACACCTTCGTCGGCGGCAAGCGCCTCGCCTATGGCGCCCGCGCCATCACCGAGGGCGGCTGGCAGTCGGTGCCCAAGCTGACCTTCCCCGGTGGCGCCCTGCTCGGCTGCTCGGCCGGCTTCGTCAACGTGCCGCGCATCAAGGGCTCGCACAACGCCATGCTCTCGGGCATCCAGGCGGCCGAGGCGATCGCCGCCGCCATCGCCGAAGGCCGCTCCGGCGACGAGGTCAGCGCCTATGAGGACGGCTGGCGTTCGAGCGAGATCGGCGCCGACCTCTACAAGGTCCGCAACGTCAAGCCGATGTGGTCGCGTCTCGGCACCATCGGCGGCGTCGCCCTCGGCGGCATCGACATGTGGCTCAACACCCTGAAACTGCCGATCCTCGGCACCTGGAAGCACGGCAAGCCCGACTACGCGGCGCTGAAGCCGGCATCGGCCTTCGATCCGATCGCCTATCCCAAGCCCGACGGCAAGATCTCGTTCGACCGGCTCTCCTCGGTGTTCCTGTCCAACACCAACCACGAGGAAGACCAGCCGATCCATCTGAAGCTCGCCGATCCGGCCAAGCAATTGTCG
>JAEULV010000067.1 GCA_016793065.1 Hyphomicrobiaceae bacterium | reverse complement strand
TTTGCGTGATAGATTGCCGCAGCTCGCGCCTCCCTGCCGATGACGAGGGAATCCCCTTGAAGAAGCGGGGTGGGATGCGAGCGCGATGGGTCTGAAGGCGGCGGCCCGTCGCCGGTTTCAATCCCCTGAAGAAGCGGGGTGAGATGCGAGCCGTTGAGAGCTATGCATCTCATGAACGTGGTTTCAATCCCCTGAAGAAGCGGGGTGGGATGCGAGCTCTTTCAGCCACGCGCCCGCACCATGGCGGGTTTCAATCCCCTGAAGAAGCGGGGTGGGATGCGAGTGGATGGGCATCCGGGCCAAATGGCACGGTGGGTTTCAATCCCCTGAAGAAGCGGGGTGGGATGCGAGGTCACCCCGGCCCCGCGCCCGGCGGCGCGGGCGTTTCAATCCCCTGAAGAAGCGGGGTGGGATGCGAGCTCAACATCGGGGCTTTCACGCCGAGGAGGTCTGTTTCAATCCCCTGAAGAAGCGGGGTGGGATGCGAGCAGGTCAAGTTCCGCACCGATCGCACCGGTGGTTTCAATCCCCTGAAGAAGCGGGGTGGGATGCGAGATGTTTGATCGCCAAACCTCTCGAGAAGAGAGTTTCAATCCCCTGAAGAAGCGGGGTGGGATGCGAGTAGAGTGCGGCATAGGGGTCTGCGCTTCCAAGTTTCAATCCCCTGAAGAAGCGGGGTGGGATGCGAGCCGTCGCGCGATGGGCCTGATGGCGGCGGCCCGTTTCAATCCCCTGAAGAAGCGGGGTGGGATGCGAGGCGTAACCTGCCAAGCGTCCCCGCAAGGGGGTTTCAATCCCCTGAAGAAGCGGGGTGGGATGCGAGCCATTCGCCCCCCGGAGGAGTTGAAAAACTCGTTTCAATCCCCTGAAGAAGCGGGGTGGGATGCGAGGCCGTATGTTCAACGCCGAGGCCGACGAGGTGTTTCAATCCCCTGAAGAAGCGGGGTGGGATGCGAGCTCTGAAAGGTGAAGAGGCGCGTCTCAAGCGCGGTTTCAATCCCCTGAAGAAGCGGGGTGGGATGCGAGGAATACCGCAGCCATCGTGTCCGGCCAGTTGGGAGTCGTTTCAATCCCCTGAAGAAGCGGGGTGGGATGCGAGCGCAACAAGTTCTTTGCCGACGGGATCAACGTTTCAATCCCCTGAAGAAGCGGGGTGGGATGCGAGGTTGACCTCTATTAGGACCAGCAGCAGCAAACGTTTCAATCCCCTGAAGAAGCGGGGTGGGATGCGAGTGTAGTGAGGTATTTCGGTTGAGTCCCTAGGTTTCAATCCCCTGAAGAAGCGGGGTGGGATGCGAGCAGGCTGCCCAATTGCCGCGCAAGGGCATTGGTTTCAATCCCCTGAAGAAGCGGGGTGGGATGCGAGGGACCCTGAATCAAGAATGCACGCGTTTTCAGGAACTTGCAACCATGAACAAACTGGAAACAAAAACTGCCGCAAAAATGACATGAAAAGGCACGGAAAAGCCATAAAATACCCCCCTTTCGTTCAGGGTGACGTTGCATTATTGCAACATGGTTTTCAGGCTCCGCCGCAGCCGGGCGGAACCGCCGCGTCGGCCGGACTCCGGCGTCGGCGCTCACGGTCCTCCGGGAGGAGCAAGGGGTGCTCCGCAACACGATCCGGCGACCTGACGCGGCTGGTTGACGAAGACCGGGGCGCGGCATCAGGGGCGTCCGGCGCGCAGCCGCTCGATCAGCCGGGCGGCGGGCGAGGCGGGAATGAGGATGCCGGGGCCGAGTTGGTCGGGACCGCGCCAGCCGCCGCGCGGCGGCTCGGGCACCTGATAGAGCCGGACATCGTCGACCGCCGGATCGATGAGAGCGGCGATGTCGGCGAGAAGGCCGTCGCGGGCGAGCGGCGTCAAATCGGCGGCATAGAGCGAATAGTGCAGCCGCAAGCCCGCGGCGACCGTGCGGGCATGCACGCGCTTCAGCCGCTTCGGATCGCGGATGTCATAGGCGATGACATGGGTGACGCGAGTGTCCCCCGGCATCGCGGCGGGCTGCCCATCCGGCAGGGCTGGAGCCGGCATCACGGGCCCGCCCGGTCGTCGTCGCCATGCGGCCTGTCGGCAACGGGCGGAAGGGCGGGCAGGTCGGAGCGGCCGGCGACGCGCCGGCGCAGGTCCGCGACCAATTGCGCGACCTCGACGGCGGCATGCTGGCGGACGGGCGGCAACGCGGCTTCCTCAAAGGAGCGATAGACGCGGCGGCGGCCATCCTTGAGCAGGCGGCAGCCATCGGCGCCGGGGGCGGTGAAGTCCTGCAGGCCGATCTCGCCGGAGCAAAGCAGGGCAAGCACCCAGGCCTCGACCCGGGGGCGCAACGGCTCGACCAGATCGCAGCCAAGACTGTCGCGATCGCGGCCGGCGACGTGATAGAGGCCGAGCGCCGGATCCAGCCCGGCGACGGCGGCGGCGCGGACGGCCTCGAACTGGGCCAGCGTGTAGCCAAGCGACAGCAGGACATTGACCGGATCGCGCGGTGGGCGGCGGTTGCGGCCGGCGAAGACGAAGGGCGCCGGAACCAGACGGGCAAAGGCCTCGAACCAGACGGCGGTGGCGGCGCCCTCCATGCCACGCAGCCGCTCGACGGCAACGGGGCGATCGAGCGCGGCGACCAGCGACAAGAGCCGGGTCCGGGATTTTTCCACCACCGAATCGACGGCGGCGCCCGGCGCCAGCAGTTCCGCCGAGGCCGCGATACGCCGCCGGACCAGCCCGGTGGCAAAGCCGGCGCGCGCGGCCGGATCGAGCGCCAGATCGTACTGGGCAATCCGCAGGGCGCCGTCGCCAAGCGCCGGGGTGATGACCGTGGCGCCATCGCCGCCGTGGCGCAGCGGCTCCAGCATCAGCCCGATGCCGGCTTGCGACAGGCGGGCGATCAGGCGACCGGTGAGGCGGGCGGCGCGGGAGACGACAATCCGCTCGACCATGCGCAACGGCACCGTGCCGCGCCGTTCCGTGCCGGCCCGCAGGACGACGCTCTCACCTTCGATGTCGATGTCGTAGTCCGAGCGGTCGATGAATATGGTCGACATCTCCCCTCCCCCCGTTCAGCCGAAATACCGGAATGGCGCCAGGTCCGGCGGCCGGGCGGTGCCGAGGCAGAAAATGCGGGCGCGCGGATCGAGCCGCAGCAGCAGCAGGCGATCCTCGGCGGAATCGACGAGGCTCCCAAGGCGATGCCAGAGCTCGCGCAGCTCGCCGGGCGAGAACGCGCATTCGCTGGCGGAGAACTGGCCGCCGACGCCGAAGGCGCGCACCGCCTTCAACACGCGCGCCCGGCGGCGGTCGGCGACGATATCCCAGGCGAGAAGGTGCAGCGACCGTTCGATCATGGCGGCAAGGTTCCATGATCGGGGCGACGCGGGAAGCCGCGACAATGTTGCCGCCTTGCGGTGGCGCTTGCGCCGGGATGATGCGCGCGCAAGTATAGTGTGCCGAAGCGTGATGGGCGGATTCGGGCAAGGACGAGCGGCGGAGGGACGACGGATGCAGGACGGATATTGGCAACAGCTTCAGGAGCAATTGCTGAAGAACCTTTCGTCGCCGGAGTGGCTGGCCGGCGAGTTGACGTCGTGGCTGGTGTTCTCGTTCTTGGTGGCGCTGCTGGTGTGGCTGGTCGAAACGGGAGCGACCTGGATCGCAACACGCCAGTATACCGGCTGGCGGCTGATCATCGTCGGCTTCGGCGACGAGCCGCAGAAGATCGCGATGGACGATGTGCAGCGGTTTCTGACCAGCGATTTCGAGCTGCACAAGTTCATCAAGAGCACCTGCTCGTCGATCTGCCAGATCAAGACACGGACGCTGAAGGACGCGCTCGGCACCTGGGCGTTCATGGACACCGCCGCCAAGATCATCCGTGTCGACTTCACCCGTATCCCGTCGGATCAGGTCGGCAGCTGGCACTACAAGCCGGCAGACCGGAAGGAGTGACGTCATGGCAAAGGTCTTGATCAGCTTTTTGGGAAGCGGCCGTTATTTTCCGACGAAGTACAAGATCTCGGACCGGGTTGAACTTGGCGAAAGCCGGTTCTTCCCGCATGCGCTGATCCGGCATTTCGCATCAGCATCAAGCAATCGGCCATTCGAGCAATTGGTGGTGTGCGGCACGCGCACCAGTTCGTGGCGCGGACTGCTCGACCTGATCGACAACCCGGCCGCGATGCCCAAGGACCCAGGCCGGGACGAGCCGGCGCCGATCACCGATGAGGAACTGCGGGAGATCGAGGCCGACTTGCGCGAGCGACTGGGCATTGACGTCAAGACCCGCATCATCGGCTTTGCCAAGACCACGGCCGAACAGATTGCCTTCGTCGATACCATCACCAGCAGCGTCAATCGTGGCGATGATGTGCAATTCGACATCACGCACGGCATGCGACACCTGCCGATGCTGGCCTTCACCGCCGCGCTGGCGCTGCGGACACTGCACGGGGTGCAGGTTTCGGCGTTGTGGTATGGCGCCTTTGAAATGGAGCGCGATCCCAACCCCAGGCCGGTCGTCCGTCTCGACGGCTTGCTGCAACTGGTCGACTGGCTGACCGCGCTTTCGGTATTCGACCTGACCAGCGATGTCGGCCACCTTGCGGCGCCGATCGATCGCGAAAGCGAGAGCGGCGTCGGCAAGGTGCTGCGCGAGGCGTCGTTCAGCGAGCGTGTCAGTCATTCGTCATCGGCACGCGCCACCACCCTCACCGCCCTCGAAGCGCTCGATGACATCGATGACGAAGAGGGCGTGGCGCGTCTGGTGAAACCGGCGATCATCGACCGGCTCGATTGGGCAACCAAGGCCAACCGTGATTCAGCCGCCTATGAACTGGCGCTCGACCTTGCCAGCAAGGGCAATGAAGTCCGCGCGATAACGATTGCATTCGAGACAACAGTCGATCGGGTTCTTGTCGCCGCGCAGGGAGGGCGTACCCCGGAAGGCGAATTGGACAAGAAAGATGATTTCCTGTCGAAGTTCATCGAGGATGCGGCTCGACAGACGGGAACGACCGAAGGACGTACATTCGAGAAGAACTTCCGAAAATTGCGCCACCTGCGCAACACGGTCGTGCATCTCAAGAAGCCGATCAATGAAACCAAGACACAGCTTGCGTCGGTCGAGGACTTCAAGAAAGAGTTCGACCGCCTGTTGCGAGGCCTTAGCCAGCCCTTGCCGAAGGGCATCGGGGTCGAACTCGCCCGAATTGCCCGCGAGAAGCAATCGAGCGAGAAGCGCAGATGACCACCTTCCTCGTCACACGACATGCCGCGACGCGGGGATGGATCGCGAATCGGGGATATCAGGAGGCGCAGGTCGTGCCGCACCTGACAGCGGAGCTGATCGCCGCGCTGACGCAGGGCGATGTGGTCATCGGCACGTTGCCGATCCAGCTCATCGCCGAGGTCGGCGAGCGCGGTGCGCGCTATGTTCACCTCAGCATCGACATGACACCGGACATGCGCGGGGTGGAACTGACCGAGGCCGATATCGACCGGCTGGGCGGGCGGCTGGAGGAATTCAAGGTGAGCCGCGTCCGCGGCTGACGCGGGCACGCTCGGGCCGGCCACGGGCGGGAGCCGGTGTCGGAGCCAGTCGCGCCCGAGCCGCTGTCAGCGGCGGTGGCTGGCGCGTTTCAGGCGGACGATGGCGGTGTCGAGGGTGGCGAGGAAGCGGGAGCGGTCGCGGGGGGCGAAGGGGGGCGGGCCGCCGGTGATCTCGCCCTCGGAGCGCAGCTGGTCGAGCAGATTGCGGGTGGCGAGGGCCATGCCGATGCCCTGTTCGGTGAAGGTCTTGCCGTTGGGGGCGATGACGGTGGCGCCGGCCTTGACGCAACGGGCGGCGAGCGGGACATCGGCGGTGACGACGACGGTGGCGGCGGTGGCGCGCCCGGCGATCCAGTCGTCGGCGACGTCGGGGCCGGCCGGGACGACGACGCGTTCGATCAGCGGATCACGCGGGATGTTGATGCCGCTATTGGCGACGATCACCGTCGGCACGCCATGGCGCAGGGCGACGCGGTAGGTCTCGTCCTTGACCGGGCAGGCATCGGCATCGACGAGGATGCGCAGCCCCGGCGGGGATGGCGCCGGGGATTGCTCTGGGGCGGCGGCGGCCGGCGGGCTTGCGGGATCGGCGGCGGGCAAATCGGTCGGCTGAGACATGAACGCAATCTGCCACGGCGGGCGCGGCCTGGCAAAGGGCGGCGGGGTGCGGGGTGCGGGGTGCGGGGCGCGGGGTGCGGGGCGGATGCCGGCGGCGACCCGCCAGCCCATCGGTCCGGAACGGGGCAGCGGCGCGGCGCATCGGCGGGAATTTGCCGAGCTGCGGGTACCTCCCGGCGGAAATCCGCCGATCGCTTGCCGCCGCGCTGGCCGTCCACCGGCGAAAACAGCGGATCTGGCGGTTTTTGCGCCGGCGTGGTCAACTGGCACGGAGCTTGTTAATCGATACAAGTACACCCCGGTCGGATAATCCGGGGAGAAAAGGGAGAAAGATGTCCGGGATCAATGTCACGCGCCGCGGCGCGCTCGCAATCGGCCTGGGGCTCGCCGGCCAGTTTACCCTCGGCGGCGCCGCGCGGGCCGAACAGTTCATCAACGTGCTGACCGGCGGCACCGCCGGCATCTACTATCCGCTCGGCGTGGCGATTTCCAAGGTGCTGACCGACAAGCTCGCGGGGTCGCGGCCGTCGGTGCAGGCGACCAAGGGCTCGGTGGAGAACCTCAACCTGCTGCAGGCCGGTCGCGGCGAGATCGGCTTCACGCTGGGCGATTCCCTCGCGCTCGCCTGGGCAGGCGACGAGGAGGCCGGATTCAAGGCGCCGCTGAAGAAGCTGCGCGGCATCGCCGCGATCTATCCCAACTACGTGCAGATCGTCGCCTCGAAGGAAAGCGGCATCAAGACACTGGCCGATCTCAAGGGCAAGCGCCTGGCGGTCGGCGCGCCGAAATCCGGCACCGAACTCAATGCCCGCGCCATCCTGAAGGGGGCCGGCCTCGGCTACAAGGATCTCGGCAAGGTCGAGTATCTGCCGTTCGCCGAATCGGTCGAGCTGATGAAGAACCGCCAGCTCGACGCCACCCTGCAGTCGGCCGGCCTCGGCGTCGCCTCGATCCGCGACCTGGCGACCAGCGTCGAGATCGTCATCGTCGAAGTCCCGGCCGACCTGGTCGGCAAGATCGGCGCGCCTTACGTCTCGGCGCCGATCCCGGCCAACACCTATACCGGCCAGACCGCCGAGGTGAACACCGCCGCGGTGGTCAACTATCTGGTGACACGCGATGATCTCGACGCCGAGGTGGTCTATCAGATGACCAAGGCGATCTTCGAGAACATCCCGGACCTGGTTGCCGCCCACAGCGCCGCCAAGGCGATCAAGCTGGAGAAGGCGCGCGAGGGCATGCCGGTGCCGCTGCACCCCGGCGCCGAGCGCTACCTGAAAGAGCGCGGCGTCTGATGGCGACCGCCGCCGGCGCCATCGCCCGGCGGCGGCGCTGCCATCCCCGCCAAGGCCACCGATCCCGACGCAACGACCGGAGGCACATGCCTCCGGTCAAGGCAGGATCGCGTCCGCCCTGTCCGGTTCGCCCCCTCCCCTGCCCGCGGCGGCGCCGCGCGCGGTCGACCGGGCAAAGCCGCCATCAACCTTGAGGTTCCTCCATGTCGAAGATCGAGCCGACACCGGCCGACGCCGCCGACACCCATCATTCCTCCGACGATTTCGGCGTCGGCATTCACGGCAAGCTGCTGTTCTGGATCGCGTTGGCGTTCTCGTCGTTCCAGGTGGTCACCGCCTTCGGCGTGCCGCTCGACCGCGCGCTCATGGGGCCGGTCTCGATCGTGCATCTGACCTGGGCCGGGTTCACCGCCTGGGCGATCTATCTGCTCGTCCGGCAGGCGGGCGGGCGCGGCAGTGTCGATGGCTGGCTCGCCTGGCTGACGCTGGCGGTTGCCTTCGGCCTGATCACGCGATTTGCCGGCGGCATGCCGAGCCAGTTGGTGCGGGCAATCCATGTCGGCTTTCTCTGCCTCGTCGCCGGCGCGGTGATGGCCAGTCACTTCCGGGCCGGCGTGGTGGCCAAGGGGCTGGGCTGGGGCCTCGGACTGACCGGCTTTGCCGTCGGCGTCTATCATTGGCACTTCTATGAGGAGCTGATGCTGAATGTCGGGTCGCTGTCGCATCTCGATACCGCCGTCGGCGTGACGGCGCTGGCGCTGCTGTTCTTCTTCGTCTGGCGGACGATGGGCATCGCCCTGCCGATCGTTGCCGCCGTGTTCGTCGCCTATACCTTGTTCGGCAATCACCTGCCGGCGCCGCTCAATCATCGCGGCTACGGCTTCGAGCAGGTGATCGAGCACTTCTCGTTCGGAACGGAAGGGATCTACGGCATCCCGACGCTGGTTTCGGCGACCTACATCTTCCTGTTCATCCTGTTCGGCGCGTTTCTGGAGCGGGCCGGCATGATCGGCCTGTTCACGGATGTCGCCATCGGCCTGTTCGGAGCGACGCGCGGCGGGCCGGCAAAGGTCGCGGTGTTCTCGTCGGCGCTGATGGGAACGATTTCCGGCTCCGGCGTCGCCAATGTGGTCTCGACCGGGCAGTTCACCATTCCGCTGATGAAGCGGTTCGGCTACCGGGCCGAATTCGCCGGCGGGGTGGAGGCAACGGCCTCGATGGGCGGGCAGATCATGCCACCGGTGATGGGCGCGGTGGCGTTCATCATGGCCGAAACCATCGGCGTTTCCTATCTCGAGATCGTCAAGGCGGCGATCATTCCGGCGATCCTCTACTATGCGGCGGCCTTCTGGGCTGTTCATCTGGAAGCGGGACGGGCCAACCTCGCCGGACTTTCCCGCGCCGAGCTGCCGAGCGTGCGCAAGGCGCTGACCGAGCGCTGGTATCTGATCCTGCCGCTGATCGCGCTGATCTACCTGCTGTTTTCCGGCTACACGCCGCTGTTCGCGGGGTCGGTCGGGCTGGCGCTGACCGTCGTGCTGATCCTCGCGGGGGCGCTGGCGCTGGGGCTGGTCAGCGAAACGATCCGCCTGGTGTTCTGGGTCGGGCTGGGATTGCTGTGCGCGGCGGCGCTCTGGCTCGGCGTGACGGTGCTGTTGGTGCTGGTGGCCCTGATGGTGGCGCTGATGGCATTGCGGCGAGATGGACGGGCGACGCTGGAAATCTGTCAGGTCGCGCTGGCCGACGGCGCGCGGCAGGCGTTGCCGGTGGGGCTTGCCTGCGCGCTGATCGGCATCGTCATCGGTACCATGACGCTGACCGGCGTCGGCACGATCTTCGGCAACTGGGTGGTGTCGCTCGGCAAGGACTCGCTGATCACCTCGCTGTTGCTGACCATGCTGGTCAGCCTGACGCTCGGCATGGGCATCCCGACCATCCCGAACTACATCATCACCTCGTCGCTTGCCGCGCCCGCCCTGCTCGAACTCGGCGTGCCGATGATCATCTCGCACATGTTCGTATTCTACTTCGGAATCATGGCCGACCTGACGCCGCCGGTGGCACTGGCGGCGTTCGCGGCGGCACCGATCGCCAAGACGTCCGGGTTCAAGATCAGCTTCGACGCCATCCGCATCGCCATGCCCGGATTCGTCATTCCGTTCATGGCCGTGTACGATCCGGCGTTGATGCTGCAGCCGGTGCCGGGGCTCGATGGCTTCGGCTATTGGGCGGCGGTTGCCTATGTTGTGGGGAAGACGGTCCTGGCGATCGTGTTGTGGGGAGCGGCGTCGATCGGGTTCCTGTTCGTGCGGATGCCGGTGTGGGAACGGATCGCGGCGGCGGCGACAGCCGGCTTCCTGGTGGTGGCGATCGACTGGACCGACGGCGTCGGCTTCGCGCTGACCGTGGTGCTGCTGGCCCAGCACCTGTGGCGGGCGCGAAGGGCGCGGGAAGCGGCAGGCGCGGCCCAGGCCTGAGCCGGACCCTGACCGTCTTCCGGCGGCGGCCGACCTCGACGCCGGCGGGACACGCACTTGCCCGGTGCGCGGACTTTTTTTCACTCCGGTCGGATTCCGTCCGGAGTGACCTTGCCCTAGCCTGCTGCGTGACCGAGCGGAATGAAACGGCCGTGCCTGGGGCCACCCAAGGTGGCGAAGCGATGATCAGATCCCCTTCCCGAACGCCGACCCGCGCCCTGGTCGCGGCGACGATCCTGGCGATCTCGGTCGCGGCGTCGCTGGCAACCTATTCCATCGTGCTGGCAAGGGGCGAGCGCCAGCTGGCGCGATCGGCGGACGAGCACCTGCGGCTGCTGTCGGGCACCCTCGACGTCACCATCAACCGCTTCCGGCCGCTGGCCGGGCTGGTCGGACGCAGCGCCGAGATCCAGACGCTGTTCGCCGAGCCGAGCGGGGAGCGCATCCAGACTGCCAATGCACTGCTCGCATGGGCCAACGCGTCGGTCGAGGCGGAGGCAATCTATGTGATGAATCGCGACGGGCTGACCGTCGCGTCGAGCAATCACGCCGAACCGACGAGCTATGTCGGCAACAACTACGGCTTCCGTCCGTATTTCAAGCAGGCGCTGGCCGAGGGCAGCGGCTGGTTCTACGGCATCGGCGTCACGACCAAGAAGCCGGGCATCTTTCTTTCCTCGGCGATCGAGGTGGCCGGCACGGCGCACGGGGTCGCCGTCGCCAAGATCAATCTGGACAGTCTTGGCGCCAACTGGTCGATGGCCGGGGTCGAATTCGCGGTTTCCGACGCCGACGGCATCGTTTTCCTCGCGTCGAATCCCGACTGGCGCTACCGGCCGATGGAGCCGCTTTCCCGTCAGACCATCGAACGGATCGATGCGGAGCGGCGCTATCACGAGCATCCGATCGGAGAGCCGATCGCCGAGGATCTGGCGCGACGTGGCGACGAGTTGCGACGGTTCCCGCTGCGCACTGCGTTTCCCGACTGGACGATCACGGTCTTCGCATCGATGCGGCCCCTGCGCGAGCAGGCGCGGATCGCGGCGGCGCTGGCCTTGACCTTGTGCGTGGCGCTGGCGCTCGGCTTCGTCACGTGGCGGCTGCGGACCCGGGCGATCCGGGCGGAGAGGGTTGCCAAGCGCGACCTCGAACGCGGGGTCGAGGAGCGAACCCAGCAATTGCGTTTGGCCCGCGACGATCTTGCCTCGGAAATCGCCGAACGGCGCCGGATCGACGCCGAGCTCAACCGGGTGCGCGACGACCTGATCCAGGCCGGCAAACTGGCGGCGGTCGGGCGGGCGTTCGCCGGGCTGGCGCACGAGATCAACCAGCCGCTGGCGGCGCTGCGAACCTATCTTGCCAGCACCCGCCTGATGATCCGGCAGGGGGGCACGGAGCCGGCGCTGGCCAATATCGAGGTGATGAACCGCACGCTCGACCGGGTCGCGGTCCTGACCGACCAGTTGAAGCGACTGGCGCGCAAGAGCGAGCCGGCGCGCGAGGAAGTGGCGCTTGCCACCGTGGTCGAGCGGGTGCTGGAGTTGCTGAAATTCCGGATCGCCGATGCCGGCGCGCAGCTGGACCTTGGCGACCTGAAACCGGTCGCGGTTCTCGGCGACGGCGCGCGACTGGAGCAGGTGGTGATGAATCTGGTGCTCAACGCCATCGACGCGGTCGAGGGGCGCGACGATCGATCGATCGCCATCGCCCTGCGCGAGGAGGGCGACACGGCGGAGCTGGTCGTCGCCGACAGCGGCGCCGGGATTTCGCCCGAGGACCGGCAGCATCTGTTCGAGCCGTTTTTCACCACCAAGGGGGTCGGACAGGGGCTCGGCATCGGGCTTGCGATCTCCTATGCGATCATTCAGGAGCATGGCGGCAGCGTCGCCTATGAGGCGCGGGATCGGGGCGGTGCCTGTTTTCGGGTGCGGTTGACGCTTGCCGCCGGGACGCAAGCCAGGGAGACCGGCGGATCATGAGCGACAAGGCGGGTTATCGGGTGGTTCTTGTCGATGACGATGACGACGTCATCCGGTCGCTGGAGCAATGGTTGCGCCTTTCCGGCTTCGAGACCGCCACGGCGCGGTCGGCGCGCGAAGCGGCGGGAGTGCTGGATGAATTCCGGCCGGACGCGGTGTTGCTGGACGTGCGGATGCCGGATCAGGACGGGCTCGAATTTCTCCGGGCGTTGCGCGCCGGCGGCGACGAGGTGCCGGTGGTGATGCTGACCGGGCATGGCGACGTTCCGATGGCGGTCGAGGCGCTCAAGGCGGGGGCGTTCGACTTCCTGACGAAACCGGCCGATCCCGAGCGGTTGGTGGTGGTGCTGCGCAACGGCGCCGAGCAGCACCGCTTGCGCCGGCGCGTGCGCGAGTTGGAAGCCGGGCTCGACACGGCGGCGGCGCTGGAGGCCGTCCTTGTCGGCCACTCGCCGGCGATCCAGCGATTGCGGGCGATGATCCCGGCGATCGCGCCGCTGCCGGCGGACGTGCTGATCTATGGCGAGACCGGCGCCGGCAAGGAAGTGGTGGCGAGGGCGATCCACGATACCAGCCCACGCCGGAGCGGGCCGTTCGTCGCGATCAATTGCGCCGCGATCCCGGCCGAAATGATCGAAAGCGAACTGTTCGGTCACGAGGCCGGCGCCTTTACCGGCGCCCGGGGCGTGCGCATCGGCAAGTTCGAACATGCCGGCGGCGGAACGCTGTTTCTCGACGAGGTCGAGAGCATGCCGCTGGCGGCGCAGACCAAGGTCTTGCGGATCTTGCAGGAACGCCGGGTCGAGCGGCTGGGATCGAACCGGCTGATCCCGGTGGATATCCGGGTGGTGGCGGCATCGAAGCCGGATCTGCGGCAGGCCTGCGACCGGGGAACGTTTCGCGCCGATCTGTATTTCCGCCTGGCCGGCATCGAATTGACCCTGCCGCCCTTGCGGGCGCGCGGCGAGGATATCTTGCTTTTGTTCGTCAAGTTCGCGACGGAGGCCGCGCGCCTCGCGCAGCGAACACCGGCCAATCTGTCGCCGCTCGACGCGAGCCGGCTGCTGGGACATGGCTGGCCCGGCAACGTGCGGGAACTGCGCGCGGTCGCCGAACGCTTCGGCTGGGGATTGGGACTGACGCTTGGCGGGATGGATATCGCCGAGGATGCCGGCGGCGCGGGCCTTGGCCTGTCGCTGGCCGAGCATGTCGACGCCTGCGAACGGGCCCTGATCGTCGAGGCCCTGCGGCGCAGCGGCGGCGCGATCCAGCCGGCGCTCGAGCAGCTGAAGATCCCGCGCCGGACCCTGAACGAAAAGATGGCGCGACTGGGGATCAAACGCGGCAATCTGGCGCCGTGAGCCTCCCATGCCGGCGGCGCGCGGCACGGGCTGACGCCGCATCTCGACCGCCTCGCCGGCGAGCGGATATTGTTCGCCAAGGTGATGGCGACCGGCAACCGGACGGTGCGGGGGCTGGAGGCGATCACGCTGTCGGTGCCGCCGACGCCGGGGCAGTCGATCATCCGGCGCAAGGACAATGGCGGGCTCTATTCGATCGGCTCGGTGTTTGAGGATTTCGGCTACACGACCCGGTTCGTCTATGGCGGCTACGGCTATTTCGACAACATGAACGCCTTCTACGAGGGCAACGACTTCAAGGTGACCGACCGGTCTGACCTGGCCAAGAGCGAGATCGGCTTCGGCAATGTCGGGGGTGTCGCCGGCGAGGACCTGTTTCACAAGGTGATCGATCTCGCCGACGCCGACCACGCCGCCGGGCGGCCGGTCCTGCAGCTGGTGATGACCACGTCGAATCAACGGTCCTACACCTATCCCGAGGGGCGGATCGACATTCCGTCGAGGAGCCGACGATTGGGCGGCGTCAAGTATGCCGACCATGCCATCGGCCAGCTGGTGGTGGCGGCGCGGACGCAGCCATGGTTCGACAACACGATGTTCGTCTTCGTCGCCGACCATACGGCCGGTACCTCCGGCCGGGCGGAGCTCGATCCGGCGCGCTATCACATCCCGTTCATCGTCGGGGCGCCGGACTTCATCGCGCCGCTTCGCGACGAGCGGCTGGCGAGCCAGATCGACGTGGCGCCGACGATCCTCGGCCCTGTCGGCGCCAGCTTTCACAGCCAGTTCATGGGGGCGGACCTGACGCAGGCGAATGGCGGACCGCAGCGGGCCTTCGTCGGCACCTATGAGAAGATCGGGCTGCAGCGGGGCGGCGACGTTGCGGTGCCGGGGCCGAAGGCGATGCGCTGGGCCTATCACGGCGCGGACAAGGTGGCGGCCGGGAGCCTCGAGCCGGCGCTGGTCGCCCACACCATCTCCGCCTATCAGTATGCCGCCAACTGGCGCCACAATCTGGCGCGGGTCGATGCCCGCATCGCCCGGCCGGCACAGCCGTAGGGCCGGCGGCGGAGCGGATCGCGCCGACGCAAGATGGCCCGGGCGGCGGAGGCTGCCCGGGCCATCTTGCGTCGCGATCGATGCGGGGTGCCGCTCGTTCAGTCGTCCTCGAAATAGCCCTTGGCGGCGCCGGCGTGGCAGGCGCCGCAATTGGCGCGGGAGCCGACCTTGGGGTTAGCGAAGGCCTTTGGCCCGACCTCGCCGTCATGCTCGCGGTGCCACCAGGGCAGGTCGGAGATGCGCAGCGGCGTGACGGCGGCGTCGAGGCCGCGGGTGACCTTGGACCGGTTGGTCTTGGCGTCGGCGGCATTGGCGACGAGGTAGTCGGTGATGGTCGCGGTCATCTTGGCATCGAGGCTGGCATTCTCGCCGAAATGGTCGTTGAGGCCGCCCATCACCGCCCGCCACGACCGGGCCGGCAGCAATCCGGCCGGATAGGCCATGTGGCAGGCCGAGCATTCCTTGAGGGTCGTCGGCTCGGCGACCGGGGCGAAGAAATCGCCCTCGGCGCGAACGCCGGCAGCCGGCAGGACGATGGCAGCTGCGGCAATGGCGGCGGCGACGCCGGCACCGATGAGGAAGTAGCGGGGATTGGTCATCACGGGCGCTCCGGGTGCGGGATCAAAGGCCATTGAGATAGGCGACGACGTCGGCCTTCTCGGCCGGCGTACAGGCGCGGCCAAGGACGCTGTCGCAATTGCGGCCGAACCACTTCTCGGTTTCGGCGAGATCAGTCAGGCGCCTGGGGTTGGCCGAGACGGCCATCGGGTCGATCGGCTTGCCGGCGCGGGTCTTGCCGGCGGCCTTGAGGTCGGTGCCGTGGCAGGCGGTGCAGGTCGGCGTATCGGGCTTGCCTCCGGTGTGGGTGGCGGTGAAGAAGGCGCGGCCGCGCTCGGCCGAGGCGGCTCCGCCGGCGCCGGCGGTGTAGTGATCGACGACCGGCTTCTGGGCGGGGCCGGCAAACGCGGCGGTGGCAAGGGAGCAGACGGCGAGCGCGAGCAGCTTGGCGCGAAGGGACATGGCGTTTTCCTCGGGGGTTCGGGGGGGGGATGGGGGTCGGGGATGGGTTTTCGGGGGTGTTTCTTGGGGGGATGGGCCTGACGAATGGTCAGGGGATGCGGATGGCGCCGGGCCAGAAGCGGGCGGTGGCGGCGTCGGCATGGCAGCCGGCGCAATTGCCCTTGCCGCCCACCTCGCGCCGGGCAAAGGTCGCATCGGCGATGTCGGCGTGGGTGCGGCGCCAGAAGCGGGTCGCGGTGATCGACAGCGGCGCGGCGGGATCGACGGCGCGCAGGCGGTTCGCGGCCTTGGTGTCGACGGCCTCGGCGGCATTGTCGTCGAGATAGGCGGCGATCGCGGCCGCCTTGTCGGCCGGCAGGGCGGCGTTCTCGCCGAAATGATCGTCAAGGCCGGCCATCAGCCGCGTCCAGCTCGTTTTCGGCAACAGGCTGGCGGGATAGGCGAAATGGCAGGCGCCGCATTCCCTGGCGACGAGTTGCGGCATCGGGCGCGGCAGGCCGGGCACGGGCCGCGCGGCAAGCTGGAGGGCGACGGCCACCACCGCGCCGGCGATGACGATGCCGACGGCGAGGGTGAGGACCGGCCGGGCGTGGACCGGTGCCGACGCCGGGACGGCGGCCGGGACGACGGTCGGGTCGGGGCGCTTGCGGCCGGTGACCATGGCGCGGACGAGATTTTCGCGGGTGCGCAGGCTCTCGATCAACACGCCGGCGAGATGTGCGGCGATCAGCGCCAGCAAGGCAATCGCCAGCGCCTCGTGGATTTCCTTGGCCGCGGAGCCGGCGGCATAGCCGACATCGGCGGCGAGCGGCCCGGCGCGGAGCGCGCCGCCGAGGGTGACGGTCCCGGTCAGGGCGAGCGCGGCGATGGTGGCGATCAGCGCCAGGATCATCCAGCCGCCAGGGGGATTGTGGCCGAGATGGCGCCCGGCCCGGCCCTTGGCCAGATCGATCGCGTGGGCGAACAGATGGGCCGGCGTGACGACGAAGTCGGCAAAGCGGGCGTGGCGGCTTCCGGTGAAGCCCCAGATGACGCGCAGGCCGATCAGCAGGGTCGCGGCGACGCCGGCGGCGATATGCAGGCCGATCCACGGCGCATCGGCAACAAAGCCCGTCACGGCGGCGATCGCCACAAGGACGACCAGCGTCCAGTGGAACACCCGCACGGCCATGTCCCAGACCGGAACCGCCATGGGGGGCGTGGAGATCGACGGTTCGGTCCGGGCGGGGTTCGATCGCTGCGTCATGACGGGCTCTGTTGCCTTCGAGGGCGCCGCCAATCCGGTGCCGTCGACGCCGTGACCTTGCGCAAATGCCGATGGCGCCGGGCTGATGGCCGGCATCAGCGTTTTGTCAGCTTGCCGGCGGCATCAATGTGGGCTCAGTTGTCCCTCGACACATTCGGGTCAAGCCATGCTCCCGCGAGCCGTCCTCGTCGTGCTGATCCTCATCGCCCTGCCGCTCGTGCCGACGACGGCATCGGCCGACGGCAAGCGGCTGCACCATGACGACGCGCGCCGGCATGTGGAACGCGGCGACATCCGGCCGCTTGCCGAGATCATGGGGCAGGTGAAATCGCAGCTGACCGGGGAAGTGGTGAGCGTCGATCTCGAGCGGGAGGGCGGCCGGTTCGTCTACGAACTCAAGACGATCGAGCCGGATGGCCGCCGCCGCGAGATCTATGTCGATGCCCGCAGCGGCGCGATCCTGAAGAGCAAAGAGGACGACTGATGCGCATCCTGATCGCGGAGGACGATCCCCGCATCATCGAGCATGTCAGCGCGGCGCTCAGGGCGGCCGGCTTCGCGGTCGACCATGTCGGCGACGGCGAGACGGCGTGGTTCCAGGCCGACACCGAGAGCTATGCGGCGATCATTCTCGACCTCGGCTTGCCGAAGCTCGACGGGCTGAGCGTGCTGAAACGGCTGCGGGAGACCGGCAACAAGACGCCGATCCTGATCCTGACGGCGCGCGGCAGCTGGAAGGAACGGGTGGAGGGCATCGACGCCGGCGCCGACGACTATCTGCCGAAGCCGTACCAGACCGAGGAGCTGCTGGCGCGGCTCAGGGCGATCATCCGCCGCGCCGCCGGGCAGGCAAGCTCGGTGGCGACGCTTGGCGACCTGACGATCGACGAGCGGCAGATGCGGGTCAGCCGGCAGGGCGTGCCGATCGCGCTGGCGCCGCTGGAATACCGGCTGTTCATGCATCTGGTCCGGCATCGCGGCCGGGTCTGCTCGCAGATCGAGCTGACCGAGGAGGTCTATGCGCAGGACTGGGAGCGCGATTCCAATGCAATCGAGGTGCTGGTGAAGCGGGTGCGCAAGAAGGTGGGCGAAAGCCTGATCGAGACGCGGCGCGGGTTCGGCTACCTGATCCCGGAGGAGCCGGCATGACCGGCGCGCCGGGCTCGCTGCGCCGGCGGCTCGCCGCCGGGGCGACGGTGGTGGTGGCGGTGACGCTGCTGGTCGCCGGGCTCGGGCTCGGGCTGCTGTTCGAACGGCACGCGGCGCGGCGGCTTGCCAATGATCTCGACCAGCATTTGCGGCATCTGTCGGCCAATCTGACCATCGGCGGCGACGGCAAGGTGGCGCTGGCGCAGATGCCGACCGATCCGCGTTTCGGCGATCCGCTGTCGGGGCTCTACTGGCAGGTGACGCCGGACGGCGCCGACGACATCCGCTCGCGATCCTTGTGGGACGCGCGGCTCGACCTGCCGAACGACGCGCCGAGCGACGGCGAGATCCACCATCATCGCGTCGCCGGGCCGGGCGGCGTGGCGTTGATCGCGGCCGAGCGGATGATCCGAATCGGCGGCGCGCCGGGCGCGGGCGCGATCCGGCTGATCGCCGCCGCCGACCTGGCGGAGGTGCGGGCGGCGCGCAATGCGTTTCTCGCCGATCTGGCGCCGGCACTGGGGCTGATCGCGCTGGTGCTGGCGCTCGGCGGCTGGTTCCAGATCGGGTTGGGGTTGCGGCCGCTCGACGGCCTGCGCCGGGCGATCGTGGCGATCCGCACCGGGGCGGCCTTGCGGCTCGATCCCGCCGTGCCGGACGAGGTGCGGCCGCTGGTCGACGAGGTCAACGGGCTGCTGGACGGGCAGGCGCGGGCGCTGGAACGGGCGCGCAACCGGGCCGCCGATCTGGCGCACGGGCTGAAGACGCCGCTTTCGGCGCTGAATGCCGATATCGACCGGCTGAAGGCTGCCGGGTCCGACGATATCGCGGCCAGCCTCGAGCGGATCGGCGGCCAGATCGGCCGGCATGTGGACCGGGAGCTCGCCCGGGCGCGGATTGCCGGGCGTGGCGGGCCGCAGGCGAGCGCCGATGCCGTCGTCGCGCTCAAGGGGCTGATCGCGACGCTGCAGCGGACGCCGGCGGGCGAGACCGTGCGGATCGTCGTCGATCTGCCGCCGGTGCTGATGGTGCCGATTGACGCCGACGACCTGATGGAAGCGCTCGGCAATCTGCTCGAAAACGCGGTGCGGCATGGGCGGTCGCTGGTGCGGATCGCGATGGCGGCCGGGTCGCCGCTGACGTTGACCATCGAGGATGACGGCGCCGGCATCGCCGAGCCGGATCGCGACCGGGCGGTCGAGCGCGGCATCCGGCTGGACGAAGCCGGATTCGGCAACGGGCTCGGCCTTGCCATCGTCCGCGACATTCTCGACGCCTACGGCTATCAGCTGACGCTCGGCGGTGGCACGCTTGGCGGGCTGCGCGCCGCGATCCGCTTCGGCGGCGCGGCAGACGGCGCCGACGGGAATAGCAGCGGCTGACCGCTGGCTTGCGGCGGCGGTGCGTTCAGGCGATCGGGGCCGGCGCGGTTTCGGCCGGCGACAGCGGAGCAGCGACGGCGAGCGCGAGCGCCCGGGTCAGGTCCTCGCGCCGGAACGGCTTTGGCAGGACCGGCACGTCGGGGGGGAGCTCGCGGGCATAGGCCGAGGTGGCGAGCACCGCCATGGCCGGATGGCGGCGGCGGACCTCGCCGATCAATTCGAGCCCGTCCATGCCGGCGCCGAGGGCGACGTCGGTCAGGAGCAAGTCGGCGGCGTGGGCGGCGAGCCAGTCGAGCGCCGCCTCGGCCGAGGCCACGCCGGCGACGGTGTGGCCGAGCGACGTCAGCACGTCGACGATCGACAGGCGCAGCGTCGGGTCGTCCTCGACCACCAGCACCCGGCGGCGAATGTCGTCGGTATCGGCGCCGCGGGCCTGAACCGGGGCCGCCGGGCGGTACGGCGCGGCGACCGCCGGCAGGTCGATCGACACGGTCGTCCCCTGCCCCGGCTCGGAGGCGACGGCGATGCGGCCGCCGGACTGTCGGACGAAGCCATAGACCATCGACAGCCCAAGACCGCTGCCGGCGCCGGCGGGCTTGGTGGTGAAGAACGGCTCGAAGATGCGGCCGAGGGTTTCCGGGTTCATGCCGGTGCCGTCGTCGGCGACCTCGATGCGGACCATACCGTCGGTGCCGGCGCGGGTGGCGAGGCGGATGCGGCCACGGCCGCCAATGGCGTCGCGGGCGTTGAAGACGAGGTTGATCAGGGCGTTTTCGAGCTGTCCCGGATCGACCATGGCATGGACCGCCGCGCCGGACGGGTCACCGGGCGCCGGCTGATGATCGAGGGCAATGCCGGCGCCGACACTCGACGACAGAAGATCGACGAGATCGCCGATCAGCGCGTCGACATCGGTCGGTTCGGGGCTCAGCATCTGGCGACGGCCGAAGGCGAGCAGGCGCTGGACCATGGCGGCGCCGTGATCGGTTGCCTCAAGCGCGCGCAGGGCGCGCAACCGCGTCCGGGAACCGGGATCGGCGGCATCGAGGATGAGCTGGACGTTCGAGGTGATCGCCGCCAGCAGATTGTTGAAATCATGGGCGATGCCGCCGGTGAGCTGGCCGATCGCCTCCATCTTCTGGGCCTGGCGCAGCTGGCGCTCGATCATGTCGCGTTCGCTCGCCTGGGCCTTGAACACCTGGAACGAGCGCGCCAGTTCACCAATCTCGTCGGAGCGGTCGAGACCCGGCGCCTCGGCCGTGGTGTCGCCGTCGGCGAGGCGGCGCATGGCGCCGGCGGTGCCGCGCAGCTTCTCGACCACATCGCGCATGAAGGCATTGGCAAAGCCGAGCGAGCCGATCAGCGCCAGCGCGCCGACCAGCAGCACCAGGATCTTGCCGGCGCGCAGCTCGTCGGCGGTCGTCTCGGCGCGGGCTCGGCCGGAGCGCTCGACGGCGGAGGCGTAGATCTTGACCATGCTGGTGAGGTCGGCCGACGACACGACGATGGCGGCAAGGCAGAAGCGGGTGCGGTTGCGGATGCTGAGATCGAGGATGCGGACGTCGAAGACGTCGGCGAGCGTCGCCAGCCGGGAGGCCAGGGGCGACGCCCCGGCGGCGGCGAATGCCGGAAACGCGGCGCGGGCCGCCTCGATCTCGGGGATGTCGACAGCGGCGAGGGCGGCGTTGAGGGCGGCGAGCCCGCGCCAGATGTCGGCATCGACGATCGTGCCGGCGCGGGCTTCCGCCTCGGCGGCGGCGACGCGGGCACGGGCATCGGCGAGGCGGGCGCGGCTGTCGATCGCCTCGGCGGTGATGTCGATCAGGTTGCGGACGATGCCGTCGAGCCGGTCGGCGAGGCGGACGATCGAGGGCTCGACGGTGGGGGCGATCGCCGGATTGCCGAGTGCCGGCAAGCGGTTGACCAGCTCGAGGAATTCGTCGAGCCGATCCTCGAGGCCACGCCTGCCGGCGTCGAGCCCGGCGGGGTCGCGGGCATCGACGATCGCCGGCGCCAGGGCGGCGAGGCTGGCGCCGCGCTCGGCGAGGGTCAGCACCCGGCGGACGTCGGCGAGGGTTTCCGCCTGAAGGGTTTCGAGCGTGCGCTCGGTGCGGGTCAGGCCGAGCCAGCCGATGCCGCCGGCCATCAGCGTCAGGCTGGCGAGCACGCCGAGCGTCATCATCAGCCGGCCGCGCACGCTGCGTTTGGCGGTCATGTCCCCTTATCCGCTGCATTCGGGCCAAAGGCCACGCCGGATCAGCGCGAGCTTAGCCCGCGCGCGGGACCACCGCCATACCGGTCGGATCGAAACGGGCAAAGGCGGATTCGCCGGCGCGGACGGTGGCGACCATGTGGGGATCGACGACGAACAGTTCGCCGACGGAGCTGTCGAGCAGATATTCCATGTGCGAGCCGAGATAGGTCGCCTTGCGGACGCTGACCGGCAGGGCCGGCGCATCGGCGAGGCGGGTCACCGCGATCGCCTGGGGGCGGATGGCGATGGAGACATCGTCGACGCCGGCGCTGGCATCGGCAAGCTCGACCGTCGCCTCGCCGAGCCGCACGGAAGCGCGGCCGCCATCGCGACCGACGACCGTGGCATCGACGAGGTTGGAGGCGCCCATGAAGTCGGCGACGAAGCGGCTTGCCGGGCGCAGGTAGAGATCGGCGGGGGCGCCCTGCTGGGCGATCACCGCCTTGTTCATGACGATGATCTGGTCGGAGACCGCCAGCGCCTCCTCCTGATCATGGGTGACGTAGACCGATGTCAGCCGCAGCTTCTGCTGCAGTTCGCGGATGTCGTCGCGCATGCGCCGGCGCAGCTTGGCGTCGAGGTTGGACAGGGGTTCGTCGAACAGCAGGACCTCGGGTTCGAGCACCAGCGCGCGCGCCACTGCCACCCGCTGCTGCTGGCCGCCGGAGAGCTCGCTCGGCAGCCGCGCCTCGTAGCCGGCGAGGCCGACCATCGCCAGCCCCTCGCGGGCCTTGGCCTCGCGCTCGGCGCGGCCGACGCCGGAGACGTCGAGGCCGAAGGCGACGTTGTCGATGACGCTCATGTGCGGGAACAGGGCGTAGCTCTGGAACACCATGGTGACGTCGCGATCGGTGGCCGGCAGCAGCGTGACGTCGTTCTCGCCGATCAGGATGGTGCCGGAGGAGGCGCTTTCGAGCCCGGCGATCATCCGCAGGGTGGTGGTCTTGCCGCAGCCGGACGGGCCGAGCAGCGTCACCAGCGTGCCGGGCTCGACCCGGAACGAGACGTTGTCGACGGCGGTGACATTGCCGTAGCGGCGGGACACGTTGCGGAACTCGACGCCGCCGGCCTTGGAATGGGAACGGGTCATGCGGTCACCTCGGCAGGCCTGGCGGCGGGTTGGACGGGATCGCGGCGCCCGATCCGGCGCTCGCCGACCACGAGCTGGATGAACAGGATGCCGATGCCCATCAACACGATCAGCGCCGACGAATAGGCAATGGCGAGGCCGAAATCGCCGATCTCGACGCGGCCGACGATGTAGGACGTCGCCATGTCGTAGCGGGCGGTGACGAGGAAGATCACGGCGCTGACCGAGGTGATGGCGCGGACGAAGGCATAGACGAGCGAGGCGACGACGGCGGGGCGCAACAGCGGCAGGATCACCCGGCGGACGCTCTGGGCCGAGGTGGCGCCAAGGGTGAGCGCGCATTCGTCGAGGCTCTTGTCGATCTGGCTCATGGAGGCCACGCCGGCGCGGATCGCCACCGGCATGTTGCGGAAGACGAAGCAGATGACCAGGATCGCGGCGGTGCCGGTGAGTTCCACCGGCGGGGTGTTGAAGGCGAGGATGTAGCTGACGCCGATGACGGTGCCGGGAATGGCGAAGGACAGCATGGTCATGAATTCGAAGGTCGACTGCCCGGCGAAGCGCTGGCGCACCAGCAGGTAGGCGGTCAGCAGGCCGAGGGCGGCGGTGATCGGGGCGGAGACGGCGGCGATCTGGATGGTGGTGAACAGCGAGTTCCAGGCCCGGCCGGTCCACAATAGCCCGTTCTGTCCCCAGTCGAGGCCGAAGGCGGTGATGTAGTGGCGCAGGGTGATGGAATTGTTGCGACCCCAGTTCTCGACGAAACCGCCGAACAGGATCAGGCCGTAGAGCAGGAAGGTGAACAGCGCCCACGGCAGCGCCGTGCCGTAGGCGGCGTATTTGACCACGCGCGGCAAGGCGGCGGACGTGCCGGAGAAGCCCTTGCCGCCGACGGTGGTGTAGGAGGTTTTGCCGACCCAGGTGCGTTGCAGGATGAAGGCGCCGACGCACAGCGCCAGCAGGACGATGCCGAGGGCGGCGGCGCGGCCGGGATCGTTCTGGGCGCCGACGACGGCATAGAAAATCTTGGTCGACAGCACCTCGTAGCCGCCGCCCATCACCAGCGGATTGCCGAAATCGGCGAGGCTCTCGATGAAGCCGACGAGGAAGGCATTGGCGAGGCCGGGGCGCATCAACGGCCAGGTCACCCGCCGGAATGTCTGCCAACGGCCGGCGCCGAGCGTCTGGGCCGCCTCCTCCATCGCCGGGGCGATGCCCTGGACGACGCCGACGAGAACCAGAAAGGCGATGGGGGTGAAGGCGAGGACCTGGGTGAGCAGGATGCCGGGCAGTCCGTAGATGTAGCGGGTGGCGGTGAGGCCGAAGTATTCGGCCATGAACTGGGTGACGGTGCCGTTGCGGCCGAACAGCAGGATCACCGCCAGGCCGATGACGAAGGGGGGCGTGATGATCGGCAGCACGGTGAGGAGCCGCAGGCCGGTCTTGAAGCGAAAGCCGGTGCGGCTGGCGATGAGGGCGAAGGCCAGCCCGAGCAGGGTGGTGAGGACGCCGGTCAGCACCGCGAGCAGGATGGAGTTCCAGAACACGCCGCAGCGGGTGGCGGAGACGACGCAGCCGACCGACCAGATGTCGCGCGCGGTCAGGCGTTCGGCCAGCGCGACGATCGCCGACTGTCCGGGATCGGCGACCATGGCCTGGCTGAGGATGGTCGAAACCGGCCAGAAGACGAAGACGACGATGGCGGCGACGACGAGGCCAATGGCACCGGTGGTGAAGCGGTCGCCCTTCATGGCGCCACGGGCGGCAAGGCCGAGGGTGAGATAGAACAACAGGCTGACGGCGACGATCAGGCCGCCGGCGCCCATGCCGCGCTGGCCGGTGGCGAGCGGCCCGAAGAGGTCCGCCAGGAGCGGTTGCGACCAGCCGCGCAGGCCGATGGCGAGGCCCTGGGCGACCAGATAGCCGAGGCCGCCGATGCCGGCGGCGATCAGCGCCAGTCCGGCTAGGCGGGAGCGGACAATGACGAACGGCGCCGGCAGCAGCAGGAACAGCCCGATCGGCAGCAGCCAGGGCGCGACGCCGAACGACGCCAGCAGGCCGCTCGGCGGCCACGGCGCGCTCGACGAGGTGGGAAGCCCGTACCAGGGTGGCAGGGCAAAGCCCAGCACACCGATGACAAGCCAGCTCAGATGGGAGCGGTTCATGTGCGAGGGCCCTTCGGCTCGCCCGGCCGGCGCGAGACGCGTGCGCGGATCGGGGCGAATTGCGGCGCGGCATGGGGGCGATCGGTGGCGAGGATCCGGGGCGAGGTCCGCCGGCTTGACGGCGGCGGCCGCGGGGGGTCGACCACGAGATGAGGACAGCGGGCGACGACAGCGGCGAGACCGGGCCGCGAGCGGGGTGCTCGCGGCCCGAGGTCCTGTCACCGGCGACCGGCGCCAAGCCTCACTTCTGGGCGCCGACCTCGGCATCCCAGCGCGACAGCAGCTTCTTGCGTTCGGCCGAGGAGCCGTACTTCTTGAAGTCGTAGTCGATCAGCTTGACCTTATCCATGCGCGGCGCCTGCTCGGGCAGCACCGACTTGGTGTTGGAGGGCACCTGATAGCTCTTGTTGGCGGCGCCGGTCGCCTGGGCGGCGGGCGACAGGGCGAAGTCATAGAACCGCTGCGCCGACTTGGCGTTGGGGGCGCCCTTGATGATCGACATCGAGCCGATTTCGTAGCCGGTGCCCTCGCACGGGGCGACGACCTTGACCGGGAAGCCGTTGATCGCCTGGGTGACGCCGTCATGCAGGAAGACGATGCCGACGGCGGTTTCGCCACGGCCGGCGGCCACGGCGGGGGCGGCGCCCGACTTGGTGTACTGGCTGACGTTGACGTGCAGCTGCTTCAGGTAGTCGAAGGCCGGATTTTCGCCGAGCAGCTGGACCAGCGTCGCCATGGCGGTATAGGCGGTGCCGGAGGAGTTCGGGTTGGCGATCTGGATCTCGCCCTTGAATTCCGGCTTGATCAGGTCGGCCCAGCAGGAGGGTTCCTTGACCTTCTTCTTGGCGAGGATCTCGGTGTTGATGGCAAAGCCGAGAGCACCGGCATAGATGCCGACGGTGCGATGACCGGACTGGGTCGCCTGCTTCTGCGCCCAGGGATGCAACTCGGCGAAGTTCGCCGGCTTGTATTCGGCGGTCAGGCCTTCCTCGGCCGCCTGCAGGTGCGGGTCGCCGGTGCCGCCCCACCAGACGTCGCCCTTGGGATTGGCGGCCTCGGCCTTGATCTGGGCATAGGTCTCGCCCGACGACTTGCGGGTCATGGCGACGGTGATGCCGGTTTCCTTGGTGAAGGCATTGGCCATCGCCTGGCACCATTCCTCCTGGACGCTGCAATAGAGCGTCAGGTCATCGGCGCTGGCGGCGCTGGCGCCGGCGATGAGGGCGAGGCCGGCGACGGCGGATGCGAGGGCATGGCGATGCTGCGAGCGGGTCATTGGGGTCCTCCGGCCGGCCCGTCCGTGCTCCACCTTCGCGGCGGCGGCGGGCTTTTGTGTTTGTGGCATCGGCGACGGATCAGACCCGTCGCCACGGTCGCGAGACTTGCCGGGGCATGTGAACCGGGTATTTCGGCAGCGTCGGCATGCGTTGTAACATTGTTAACCAGGCGTGCCGGTCACTTCGCGGAAGAACGCCTCCAGGTCCGGGGTGCAGCCAAGGATGACGTTGCCGTTGCGCAGGCCGTCATCGCCGAGGAAGTCGTTGATGCGGCCGCCGGCCTCGGTGATCAGGCACAGGCCGGCCATGGCGTCCCACGAGTTGATGTGGCTCTCCCAGAAGCCCTCGAAGCGGCCGGCGGCGACATGGGCGAGCGACAGGGCGCCGGCGCCGGGCATGCGATAGACGCACTTGGCGGCAAGCAGGCGGCCGAGTGCGGCAAGGTGCGTGTCGATCGGCTTGCGGTAGCTGTAGCCGACGGCGAGCGTGGCGTTGGCGGGGTCGGCGATGGCGGACACGCGGATCGGCCGGCCGTCGACGGTGGCGCCGAGACCGTCGGCGGCGGAGAAAAGCTCATTGGCGACAGGATCATAAATCACGCCGACCACCGATCGGCCATGGGCGCAAAGCCCGATTGAAACGCACCAGTAGGCAAGGCCGTGGACGAAGTTGGACGTCCCGTCGATCGGATCGACCACCCAGACCACATCGCCGAAGTCGCGGCTGCCCTCCTCGCCAACGAAGCCGACCTCGGGCGCGGCGCGGGTCAGCCGGTCCTTGATCAGGATCTCGCAGTCGCGATCGACGGCGCTGACGAAGTCCTGCGTGCCCTTCTCCTCGACCTCGAAATCGCGATTGAGAAACCGGCGCAGGGCGAGGGCGCCGGCCTCGCGGGCGGCGGCCTCGGCAAGGGCGCGATAGACGCGCAGGCGATCGGTCGGGATGGCGGCAGTGCTGGTGGTCATGGGTTCCTCCGCAAGCCCGTCGCGACGGGCGTTTCTCGTCCGGTTGATCGTTGGCTTGGTACTGGCTTCGTCCCGGTTCGCGGCGAGTTTCGACCACGTCGATGAACGAGGCATTTCAGCCGGGCGGTTCGTGACGGCCGGAAAGCTCGGCGCAAGACACCCCAGCGCGGGCGACGGGCGGCCGGCGACGATTGAAATGCGGCGCCGGGCGTGAAACAGTTCGCGCCACAACAACGAGCCGGCACGCCGCCACGGCGCAGCCGGAAGACCGGACGCAGCCCCCGGGCAAACCGGGGACGGGCGCTCAGCGGCCGCAAGGGCCGATCCGGGACGGGAGCGGGACGTGCGGCTGGAAGGACGCGAGATTCGGATTGCGGTCGTCGACGACGATCCGGCGGTGCGCGAGGTCGTGGTCGACCTGGTCGGCGCCGAGGGTTATGTCGCCGTCGGCTGCGCGACGGCGCAGGCGCTGTTGCAGATGCTGAAGGGCGCGGCGCCGCCGGATCTGATCATTCTCGACCTGCGATTGCCGGATCAGGACGGGCTGGCGGTCGCCGGCATGATCCGGGCGACGAGCGCGATCCCGATCATCATGCTGACCGGTCGCGGCGGCGATCTCGACCGCATCCTCGGGCTGGAAATCGGCGCCGACGACTATGTGGTGAAGCCGTTCAACACGCGCGAATTGCTGGCGCGGATCAAGGCGGTGCTGCGGCGGACGGGACGGGAGCCGAGCCCGGCGCAGCCTTCGCCGGCGCGCAACGGCTACCGGTTCGCCGGCTTCGATCTCGATCTCGACCGGCGGCAGCTGAATGGTCCGGGCGGGGCGCCGATCGCGCTGACGGTGGCGGAATTCGATCTTCTGGCGGCGCTGGTGCGCGGCCGCGGCCGGGTCCTGACCCGCGACCAGATCCTGGAGATGACCCACCGGGTCAATGACGACGTGTTCGATCGAACCGTCGATGTGCTGGTGCTGCGACTGCGGCGCAAGATCGAGCCGACGCCGCAGAGCCCTCGCTTCATCCGCACCGAGCGCGGCCATGGCTATGTGTTCGACGCGGAGGTGCAGGTGATCGGCGTGCCGGCGTGAGCGGTCGATCCCCCCTGCCCCCGGCCAGGCTCATTTCGGCTGGACGATCCAGGCATGGGCCGGGTCGTTGTGGAACTTCCACGTCCGCTTCGGACCGGCCATGACGTTGAGATAATAGAGATCGTAGCCATGCGGGGCGCCGACCGGGTGATAGCCGCGCGGCACCAGCACCACGTCGCGATCGGTGAAGGCGATCGCCTCGTCGAGCGTGCCGTCGTCGGTATAGACGCGCTGGAAGCCGAAGCCCTGCGACGGGCGCAGGCGGTGGTAATAGGTCTCTTCCAGCAGGCTTTCGGCCGGCAGGTCGTCGCGATCGTGCCGATGGGGCGGGTAGCTCGACCAGTTACCGCCGGGGGTGATCACCTCGACCACCAGCAGGCTCTCGGCGCTGGCGCTTTCGGGCAGGATGTTGCGGACGTAGCGGGTGTTGGTTCCCTCACCGCGCGTCTCCTCGCCGACGTCGGCCGGCGGGATCAGCCGCGCCGACAGGCGGCCGGTGGCGGGCGCCGAGCAGATCGCCAGTTCGACCGGGGTGACGGCCTCGACGCGAAAGCCGACGCCGGCGGGCACATAGACCGACCAGGGCAGGCCGTCGAACGGGTTCATCCGCTCGCCGAGCTCGCCGAAATCGGTGACGCCGGCGATGACGCGGGCGCGGCCGGCGACCAGCACGAGGCAGAGTTCGCGCCCCTCGCCGACGCCGGCATGGACGTCGCCGGCGGCGAGATCGCGCAGTTCGAAGCCGACATGGTCCCAGCCGGCGGATGCCGGCGTGATCGCATGGCGCGGGTTCGACGCATTGGGACGCTGGCGCAGGTGCGGCATCGGTTGTCTCCCCGGCGGGCTGGCGGCGCCCGCGTTCACATCAGGCCGGCAAGGCGCAGGTCGCGGACGAGATTGGCGTAGCCCATGCGGGCATAGGCGAGCGGGTTGGCCTCCTTCGGATCCTGTTCGGCCTCGACAACGACCCAGCCGGAATAGCCGGGCAGCGCCTTGAACACCGAGACATAGTCGATCATGCCGTCGCCGGGCACGGTATAGACGCCGTTGAGCACCGACGTGAGGAAGCTCCAGTCCTCGGCGGCGGCGCGGGCCATGACGTCGGCGCGGACGTCCTTGGCGTGGACATGGCTGATGCGGGCGCGATGGCGCCGGGCCAATGCCGCCGGATCGGCGCCGCCCCAGGTGGCGTGGCCGGTGTCGAGCAACAGGTGCACCGCCTCGCCGGTCGCCGCCATGAAGGCGTCGATATCGGCGCCGGACTGGACGATCGTGCCCATGTGGTGATGATAGACCAGCCGGACGCCCTCGCGCAGCGTCGCCTCGGCGACCTGGCTGATGCGGCGGCCATATTCGGCCCAGTCGCCGGCGGCGAGCCGCGGCCGGCGCGAAAGCGGCGTATTGATCCGGCCATGGATGGCATTGGAGGTTTCGGCGAAGACCAGGACGGTCGATCCCATCGCCTTCAGCAGGTCGAGATGCGGGCGCAACGCCGCCAGTTCGGCCTCGGCATCGCGGAGCAGCAGTTCGGCCGAATACCAGCCGGAGACGCAGGCCATGCCGAAGGGCGCCAGCGCGGCGCGCAGCGCGTCGGCCTCGCGGGGGAACTTGTGGCCGAGCTCCATGCCGACGAAGCCGACGTCGCGGGCCTCGGCAAGGCAGGTTTCGAGCGACGTCTCGCCGCCGAGTTCGCGCATGTCGTCGTTGGACCAGCCGATGGGGTTGGCGCCGATGCGGATTGTCATGGGTCGCGGTCCTGGATCGAGGAATTGTTCGGGGCGGGGCCGGCTGACGGCTGCGACATCAGAGCCGCCATGCCTTGCGGGCGAAGTCGTAGCCGGCGCGGACGCGTCCGACTTCGGGGCGTTGCGAGACTTCCGGCACGGCGACGTCCCACCAGTGGCCGCCGGCGCCGGTCGATGCCAAGGGATCGGTGTCGATGACCACGACCGAGGTGCGCGCCGAAGCCCGCGCCCTGACGACCGCCGCTTCCAGTTCGCCGATGCCGTCGACCTTGACCGCCTCGGCGCCGAGGGCGCGGGCGTGGGCGGCGAAGTCGATCGCCGGCAATACGACATGGGCGACGTCGGCGAACAGGTTGTTGAAGTTGGCGCCGCCGGTCGCCATCTGCAGCCGGTTGATGCAGCCGAAGCCGCGATTGTCGAGCACGACGATCACCAGCTTGAGGCCGAGCATCACCGAGGTGGCGATCTCGGAATTCATCATCAGGTAGGAGCCGTCGCCGACCATGACGACGACGTCGCGATCGGGCTGGGCCAGCTTGACGCCGATGCCGCCGGCGATCTCGTAGCCCATGGTGGAGTAGCCGTATTCGAGGTGATAGGCGCCGGGAGCGCTTGCGGTCCACAGCTTGTGGAGTTCGCCGGGCAGGCCGCCGGCGGCGCCGACGACGGTGGCGCGCGGCCCCATGGCCCGCATGACGGCGCCGATCACTTGGGCATCGGCGGGCAGCGGCGCATTGCCGGCGCGGGTGGCGGCGGTGGCGCTGACCTCCCAGTCGCGCCGGGCGGCGCGCGCCCGCTCGCTCCACTTCGCCGGGGCGCGCCAGCGCTTCAGGCCGGCGGAAAGTTCCTCAAGCCCGACGGCGGCGTCGCAGACGAGGGTCGCGGCGAAGTGTTTCAGCGCGTCGAAGCTCGAGACGTTGAGCTGCAGCAGCTTGCGGCGCGGGTTGCGGAACAGCGCCCACGAGCCGGTGGTGAAGTCGGCGAGCCGGGTTCCGACCGCCAGCACAAGATCGGCCTCGGCGGCGAGGGCATTGGCGGCGGAGGTGCCGGTGACGCCGACGGCGCCCATGGCGAGGTCGGAAGCATCGTCGACTGCCGACTTGCCGGCCTGGGTTTCGCAAACCGGGATGCCGTGACGCTCGACCAGGCGCGCCAGTGCCGGGCCGGCACCGGAATAGAGCACGCCGCCACCGGCGATGAGCAACGGCTTGCGCGCGGCGCGGATCAGGGCGATGGCGGCGGCGAGTTCGTCGGCGTCGGGGCGGGGACGGCGCGGCGTCCAGAGCCGCTCCTCGAACAGCGAGGCGGGATAGTCGAAGGCCTCGGCCTGGGCGTCCTGACAGAAGGCGAGCGTCGCCGGGCCGCAATCGGCCGGGTCGGTGAGGACGCGCATCACCTGCGGCAGGGCGTTGATCAGTTGCTCGGGGCGCTGGATGCGGTCGAAATAGCGCGACACCGGACGGAAGCAGTCATTGGCCGAGACGGTGCCGTCGGCGAAGTCCTCGACCTGCTGCAGGACCGGATCGGGGGCGCGGGCGGCAAAGACGTCGCCGGGGATGAACAGCACCGGCAGGCGGTTGACATGGGCAACGGCGGCGGCGGTGATCATGTTGGTGGCGCCGGGGCCGATCGAGGTGGTGCAGGCCATGGCGCGGCGGCGGAAGCTCGCCTTGGCGAAGGCGATCGCGGCATGGGCCATCGCCTGTTCGTTATGGGCGCGCCAGGTCGGCAGGCTCTGGCGCTGATGCCACAGCGCCTCGCCGAGCCCGGCGACATTGCCATGGCCGAAGATGGCCCAGACGCCGGCGAAGAACGGCAGTTTCTCGCCGTCGACGACGGTCATCTGGCAGGCGAGAAAGCGAACCAGCGCCTGGGCGCCGGTCAGGCGGATGGTCTTCATGGGGCGACCCCGTCCATTGGCCCGGCCGGTTCGCGGCGGGCATTGGTCCAGACCTCGCACAGGCGGGCATAACGCGCCGCCATGTCGGCGACGGCGGCAGCATCGTCGATCCGGCCGGCGAACCACGCTTCCGCCGAGGCGGAGAACATGGTGCGGCCGACGGCGAAGCCCTTGACCAGCGGTTCGCCGGCGGCGGCGGCAAAGGCCTCGGCGAGATCGGCTTCCGGCGCATCCTGACCGAGCATGACGATCCCCCGGCAATAGCGGTCGCGACGGGCGATCACCGCGCCGATCCGCGTCCAGGCGGCGGCGCTCGCCTGCGGTTCGAGCTTCCACCAGTCGGGTCGGATGCCGAGATCATAGAGCCGATCGAGGACGGTGGCGACGGTGTCGTCGGCGAGTTCGCCATGGCGACCGGCAACGATCTCGATCAGGCATTCGCGGCCGATGCGGCGGCAGGCCTCGAACAGCCTGCCGAGCTGGCGCTCCTGATCGGCCCGCAACGGCGCTGGATCGTCGGGATGATAGAAGCACAGGACCTTGACGGTCTGCCAGACCGGCCATTCCAGCAATTGCGAGCCGATGTCCTCGCCAGCCTCGAAGCGCAGGGGGCGGGAGCCGGGCCGCTCGACCGGGCGGGCGATCCACAGATGCGGCAGGTCGGCGGCGGCGAACAGCGCGTCGCGGCCATGGGTGGCGTCGAGCAGCATGCCATGGCCCGGACGCCCGGCGGCGACCGTCGCGGCGGCGGTGACGGCGAGCCGCTTGAAGGCGGCGATGCGGTCGCGGGGCACGCCGGCGCGGTCGGCCATGGCCTCCAGCTGCGAGCGGTGGTCGCAGGCGAAGGCCAGCAATGCCGGCGGCGACGGGCGGCGGGTCGTCGCCCAATGGATGTGGTTCAGCTCGGCGTCATGGCGCAGCGCATGGTGGGGCGAGCCATGAGCGAGAAACGCCTGCAGTTCGGCAAAGGTCGGGATCTCGGGCGAGCACAGCAACCGCGACACGGCGAAGGCGCCGCAGGCATTGGCCCAGGCGCAGGCGGTGACGAGGCTCTCGCCGCCGAGCCAGGCGCGCAGGAAGCCGGACATGAAGGCGTCGCCGGCGCCGAGGACGTTGTAGACCTCGACCGGGAAGCCAGGACCGGCGATGCCGCCGTCAAGGGTGGGCGGGATAGCGCCGTCGAAGACGACGCAGCCCATCGGCCCGAGCTTCAACACCAGCGTAGCCGCCGACACGGCACGCACGGCGCGCAGGTTTTCCAGCACGTCGGTCTTGCCGCCGGCAATGGCGAATTCTTCCTCGGTGCCGACGATCAGGTCGCAGTCCGGCAGGACCGAGCGAAGGTGGGCGGTGACGGTGTCGGAGGCGATGAAACGGGCCTCGCCGGCGCCGTGGCCGGCCAGACCCCAGAGGTTCGGCCGGTAGTCAATGTCGAAGACGACGCGGCGGCCATGGGCGCGGGCGACGGCGATGGCCTTGCGCTGGGCGGCGTCGGTGCCGGGCCGGGCGAAGTGGGTGCCGGTGACGACGATCGCCCGGGCGCCGGCGATGTAGGATGGGTCGACATCATCGGGCGAGAGCGCGGCATCGGCGCAGTTCTCGCGGTAGAAGATCAATGGAAAGCGGCTTTCGTCGCGCACGCCGAGGAGGACAAGGGCGGTCAGGCGCTCGGAATCGGTCTTCAGTCCGCCGGTGTCGACGCCCTCGCGCCGCAGCTGCTCGCGAATGAAGCGCCCCATCGGCTCGTCGCCGACGGCGGAGACGAAGCCCGAGCGCAGGCCGAGGCGGGCCGTGCCGATGGCGATATTGGCCGGACAACCGCCGACGGACTTGGAAAACGACGTCACGTCCTCAAGCCGGCCGCCGATCTGCTGGCCGTAGAGATCGACCGAACAGCGGCCGATGGTGATGACGTCCAGGACCGGCGCGACCTCGGTGGTGCCGCCAGCGTCGTTGGCCGATTTGGAAGACATCGGTCTTCGCCCCTTCCGGTTTCCTCGACGCCCGTTTGCCGCGCCGCCCGCCGGCACACGGGGTGCCGACCGGTGGTCCGTTTCGACAAGGGCGCCGACGCAAAATGACGCGGCGGCGCGGTTGGTTGTCGGTTTGGGCTTGCGTCGGATGAAACGTCAATTCTATTCTCAAGTCAAATCAGAATTCTTGTTCCGTTTTGGGAGGCGCAAAGGTCATGGTTGGTTTCGCAGTGCTCGGCGCCGGACGCATCGGCCGCATCCATGCGGGCAACGCGGCGGCGCATCCGCGCGGACGGCTGGTCGCGGTTTTCGACATCGATGCCGATGCGGCGGCGGCGGTTGCCGCCGCGAACGGGGCGCAGACGCGTTCGGTCGAGGCGATCCTCGCGGCAGACGATGTCGAGGCGATCCTGATCTGCACGCCGACCGATACCCATGCCGACCTGATCGAGGCCGGCATCGCGGCGGGAAAGGCGGTTTTCTGCGAAAAGCCGGTGGACCTCTCGGCTGAGCGGGTGCGGACGTGCCTCACACGGATCGCCGGACAGTCGCCGCCGCTGATGATCGGCTTCAACCGGCGCTTCGATCCGAGCTTTGCCAGCGTCGAGCGGCGGGTGCGGGCCGGCGAGATCGGCGCGGTCGAACTGGTGACGATCATTTCCAAGGACCCGTCGCCGCCGCCGCCGTCCTATGCGGCGCGTTCGGGCGGGCTGTTCCGCGACATGATGATCCACGATCTGGACATGGCGCGGTTCCTGCTCGGCGAGGAGCCGGTGGAGGTATTCGCCAGCGCCTCGTGCCTGGTCGATCCGGGCATCGGCGCCGCCGGCGATGTCGACACGGCGGTGGTGGTGCTGAAGACGGCGGCGGGGCGGATCGCCCATATCGCCAATTCGCGGCGGGCGACCTATGGCTACGATCAGCGCATCGAGGTCCACGGCGCCAGCGGCGGCCTGCGGGCGGGCAACCGGACGTCGACCACGGTGGAACTGGGGACCGCGACCGGGTTTGCCACCGATCCGGCGCTGCCGTTCTTCCTGGAGCGCTATGCGGAGGCCTACCGGGCCGAAATCGACGCGTTCATCCGGACGATCGAAACCGGCCGGCCGGCCGGGCCGAGCGGCGAGGATGGGCTGAAGGCGCTGATTCTCGCCGACGCGGCGACGCGGTCGGCCATGACGGGATTGCCAGTCAGGCTCTGAGCGGCAAATGCGGCGCACGGGCCGGCGCGATCAGGCGGCGCGGCGCTCGGCGACGGCGACGGCCAGGGTCATCGCCAGCGCGAAGGTCGCGGCGAGCGAGCGGAAGGCGGCGAAATCGGCCTCGACCACCTCGAGGCGGACCGTTGCACCAGCGGCGAGCGGGCTGAAGGCGGTGTCGGTAATCGCCACCACCGGCACGCCGGCGGCAACCGCCGTCCGCGCCAGTTCGACGGTGGCGTTGGCATAGGGGGCGAACGACACGGCGATGACCGCGTCGCCCGGGCCGGCGGCGGCGATCTGTTCGGGGCCGAGCTGGGCGACGTGATCGACCATCGCGGCGCGGACGCCGAGCTTGCCGAAGGCATAGGCGAGATAGGCGACGACCGGAAAGGCGCGGCGGACGCCAACGAGATAGATCGTCCCGGCAGCCGCCAGCACCGCCACCGCCCGCTCCAGCGTTTCGGCCGACAGATCGGCGCGAAGCCGTTCCACCGACCGCGTCGACGACTGGGCAAAGCCGTCGAACAGGCTCATCGGCCCCGAGACCGGCTGGCCACCGGTATCGACCAGGGCGGCGACCCGATCGCGATAGTCCGGCCATGCCGTCTTGACGTGGGCGCGAAACAGTTCCTGCAACGGCGAGAAGCCGGGAAAGCCGAGGGCCTGGGCAAAGCGGACGATGGTGGACGGCTGCACCCCGACCTGTTCGGCGATGCCGGCGACGGTGCCGAAGGCCACATCGTCAGGCTGTTCGAGCGCGAAGCGGGCGACCTGCTTCAGGCGCTTGGGCAAGGCATCGTGATGGGCGAGCAGGTGCGCCTTCAGCCCGTCGAAATCGACGATGACCGGGCGCCGTGTGCCATCCGCTTCCGCCATGGGCGCCTTCCAACTCCGGTTCGAGCGGGCCTGCCCGGGTTCCTCGGACAAGCCGGCCATGCCAACTGGCGGCGAGCTTAGCATCGCGGCGCGGGAGCGTCGACAAAACGAAATGTCCGTTTCATCGAATTCGACAAACGGCACGGATGTTCCAGCAAAACGCCGACGCTCGCCGTTCGGTGGAAACGGGCAAGCGTCGGCGCGAAGGGTCGCAAAGGGCATGGGCCGGAAAGGTTGGCCTGACGCGGAGCCGCCGACTTCGCGTCAGGCCTCGGGCCGCTCATGGCCCGATCCCGCCACGGTGAGGCTTGCCGTGGTCAGAAGGCGTGGGCCCGGAACTCGCGGGCCTTCAGCATGCCATCGCGGTTGGCGTCGGCCGCCTTGAAGCGGGCCTCGGCATTGGCGACGAATTCGGCCTTGTCGACCTTGCCGTCACGGTTGGCGTCCATCGGGGCGAAGCGCGCGGCCTTCTGCTGCTGCATTTGGTTCATGCGGGCCGGGTTCTGGCCGGTCTGCGGCCCCATCCGCACCGCCATGAACTCGTCCTTGGTCAGGGCGCCGTCGCTGTCGGCGTCCATGGCGGCGAAGACGTTCTCGGCATTGGTCTTCATCTCGGCGGCCGAGATGGCGCCGTCGCTGTTTTCGTCGATGGCGGCAAGGCGTTGCTGCCACGGGGCGTCGGGGTTGCCGAGGCCCTGCCCACGTCCCTGACCCCAACCGGGGCCCTGAGCCAAGGCGGTGCCGACGGCGGCAAGCGTGGTGGTGGCGACAAGCGTCGCAATGATGATTTTGCGCAGGGTCATAGTAACCTCCAAATAACGGAGACGAAACTTGATCCGGGCGGATCGAAGCTGGCGTTCGACTTGCCCTGCATCACCGCAGGGAGCGAACAACCGGGGACGTTGTTGCCGTTGTTCCGGCCGATCCTGTCTTCCGTCTACGGTTTGAATATAAGCTCTATCTGAAATATAACAAATGAATTCGCGGTAATGCGGCGTCCATCGGCGCGACAGGTTCCGCCGACGCGCCGGGGCGGCGACCGGTTCAGCGCTGCGGGAGCCCCCTCCCCGCTCGTTGGCATGCATCGGGGGCAACGATGAAAGCCAGGACACGCAGCGACGGCAGCACCGCGACAACTGGCCGAATTCGGTGCTTTTTGTTTGATTCATCGTGGGTTCAACTACGTGAGAGTATGTTTCATTAAACTATGCGACAGTCCGCAAGCACTTGAATAATTACGAATTGCTGTATTGAGCGAGAAACATTCAGCAATCATTAAGGTTACCGATGCATTGTCGAGCCCGTGAGTGAGCGTTGTTCGGGGTTCGAGTATGTGTGCGCGTTCGGGGCTATCGGCGGGACCGTCAACCGTGTTGGCGCTCGCATTGGGGCTCGCGTTTTCAGGCCTTGCGTCCGCGCCGGCTCAGGCGTCCAGCTTCGTGCTGCGCTCGACGATCGACGCCCTGGTTTCCGTCGGCGATACCGACGATCGGGGCGACCACAAGCGGACGTCCGGGGTCTTCCGGGATTACGACTGGGCCTTCGGGTATTCCGCCGCGATCGACACACCGCAGAAGGACCGGCAGGGCCGGCAGTTCGACACCGGTCGGGCATCAATCCTGATCGGGCGCGAGTTCAAGGATTGGTCGATCTATGCCGAGATCGGCGCGACCAATGGCGCGGTGCTGGAATCGGCGCAAAGCCTGGTCTCGGCCTTTCACCAGATGACCGTTGGCACCGGCACGCGGACCTCGGCGGCCTCAAGCGGCCTTAAGCCATTGGTCAGCGCCGTGTTGCGGCGGGATTTCGAGTGGTCGGCCGATGGCTGCGACGGCTGGTGCTACGGCGCGACGGTGACGCCGTTCGCCCGGATCGGCAATGCCGAGGTCAGCATGGGCGCGGCGGCTTTCGCGGTGGTGCAGCTCGGCGGCGGCGCGATCGCCCGTCAGGACATCCCGGGCCTGCCGAGCCTGCCGGTGACCGCGACCTTCATGCGCCTCGGCCTCGTCGCGAAGGCCTATGCCTACCGGGCCGAAACCGCGGCGGTCGGCACCCGGCAGGGCCAGGTGTCGGCGCTGGCGGGCATCGGCTTCAGCCAGGACGGCTGGGGCGGTTCGGCCGACATCGAGGTGCCGCTGCTGGCGGAAGTGCGCGACGTCAAGGCGCTGCCAGTGCCGCTGATCACGGCGCGGCTGAGCCGGCAGTTCTGACGGGCGGTTCCGAAGGGCGGGCGGGTGCGGCGCTACAGCGCGGCCATGATCTGGCGCACCAGCGGCGAGCGGGCAGCCCCGCCGCTGCCCACCAGCAGTTCGCAGGCATTGCCGGCATGGCGCAACGCCCCCACCACTTCGGTGGCGCCGTAGCCGAGGCCGCACAGGCCGGCGACATAGATCCGCTCGAGGCTGTCGAGATCGGCGCCGAGGCGGAGGCCGGAAAACACGGCGCGGATATCGGGATCGGCGAAGGGCGAGCGGTTGCCGAGGACGTCCGGCAGGACATGGACGCTGCGGGCGGGCATGGCGGCATCGGACGGGTGGCATGCCGGTTCATGATGCGGCGTTCGATGAAGCCGAGCACATCGAGCCCGGCGGAGCGGGGCTCGGCTTCCGCATTGGCTTAGGCGCGATGCATGCGCACCAGATGATCGATGGCGGCACCGATGGCGGATTGGCCGCCCT
This sequence comes from Hyphomicrobiaceae bacterium, assembly GCA_016793065.1. GTDB lineage: Bacteria > Pseudomonadota > Alphaproteobacteria > Rhizobiales > Ancalomicrobiaceae > JAEULV01. The sequence goes on along the minus strand of JAEULV010000067.1, from coordinate 1,172 downwards.
CGTTCAGCCAGACGCCGGGCGTGAGCGCGGAATAGTGCGGTCCCCAAACGCCGGCGGCGAACAGCGGATCGGGCGAGGTCGCCATGATGCAGGCGGAGGTTCCGAAGATGCAGGCGAGCCGGCCGCTGATCCCCCCGGCGCGCAGCTCGTCGCGGCCGGTCTCGGCGATGCCGGCGGCGAAGTCGGCGATCACCACCTTGGCGCCGGCCTCGGCGAGGGCTTCGACGCAAGCAAGGTCGATGGCGCGACCGCCGCCGGTGATAAAGGCAACCTTGCCGGCGAGTTTCATCAGTGGATGGCCGTTCCGTCGGCATCAAAGCGATGCAGCCGGGCGAAGTTGAGGGCGAGGATGATCCGGTCGCCGGCGTGGAAGTTGAGTTCGCCGGCAACGCGGGCGGTGACCTGTCCGGCCTCCCCGGCATCGACGTAGAGGAACGTGTCGGAACCGAGGTGCTCGGCGACGGCGACGGCGGCGGTGCCGGGCCAACCCTCGCCGTCGCGGGCAGTGCGGATGTGCTCGGGACGGATGCCGATGGTGGCGCAGCCGTGGCGGGCGGCGACATTGGTGCCGGCGATGATGATGCGGCCGCCGGCGACGTCCTCCAGCCCGGCGATGAGGCGCGGAAGCGTCGACTTGCCGCAGCAGGAGGGGCCGCCGAAGACGACGAACTCGCCATCGGCGATGTCGAGATCGACGCCGGGAATGACCGCGTGCGTGCCGAAATAGTTGGAGAGGCCTTCAAGTCTGATCTTGCCCATGGTCGGGGTTCCGTTCACTTGACCGCGCCGAAGGTGAGGCCGCGCACGAGTTGGCGCTGGCTCAGCCAACCGATGACGAGGATGGGAGCGACGGCGAGGCGGCGCGGCGCAGAGCTTGCCCTCGATCGACAGGCCGGAGCGGAGCGCCGGCAGCAGGTCTTTCACATCGAAGTCGGCGCCAAGATTATCGAGGCCGACGAGCCAGACCTTCTTGGCCAAGATCGGAAATTCTTAGGTGGCAATGGTGAGGATGCCGAACTGACCGCCCTTGGTGGCGATGTCGGTGGTCACTTTCTGGCGCAGGACGTTTTCCTCAAGCGTGACCCAGTCGACGGTGATGTCGGGGTCCTTGGCGGTGAATTCCTTGGTGAGACCCTGCATGCGGATCATGTCGCCATTGTTGACCGTGCCGA
>JAEULV010000131.1 GCA_016793065.1 Hyphomicrobiaceae bacterium | reverse complement strand
GCGGTCGAGCCCGATGCGCCGGCCATCGCGGCGGCCGCCTTTGCCGCCACGCCCCCGCCGCTGCCGTCGTCGTCGCCTCCGGTCGACGTCCCCGCGCCCGCGCGCCCGGCGAGCCTGGAGGAGCAGATCGGCACGCGCTGGGTCGTCTGGATCGGCGGCGTCGCGCTGGCGCTGGGTGGGGTGTTTCTCGTCAAGTTCTCGATCGAGCTGGGGATCTTCGGCCCGCTCGGGCGCATCATTCTGGGCGGCCTGTTCGCCGCCGTGCTGATCGGCGCCGGCGAATGGTTCCGCCGCAACGGGATCGGCGAGACCGGCACCGCCGTCCCGTCCGCCCACATTCCCGGCATCCTCACCGCCGCCGGCACCATCTCCGCCTTCGCCACCATCTTCGCCGCCCATGCGCTCTATGATCTGATCGGCCCCGGCGTCGCCTTTGTCGCGCTGGCGCTGGTGGCGATTGCCACCCTGGTGGCGGCGCTGCTGCACGGGCCGTGGCTGGCGGCGCTCGGCCTGATCGGCGCCCATGTCGTGCCGTTTCTCGTCGCCACCGACCGGCCGTCGCTGCTCGGTTTCGTCGGCTACGAGATGATCGTCGGCGCGGCGGCGCTGACGCTGGCGCATCTGCGCGCCTGGCGCTGGATCTCCGATGCGGCGTTGGTGTTGGCCATCGCTGTCGCCTGCTTCGTGCAATTCGAATATGGCCGGCCGTCCCTCGCCGATAACAATCTCGGCCTCGGCCTGCACATCCTCGGCCTCGTCGCCCTGATTGCCCTGTTCCGGGCCCATCTCGAACACGAATCCAGCCCCTATCTCGACCGCCCGGCCGATTGGCGCGTTGTCGCCATGCTGACGGCGGTGGCGGTGCTGGCGCTGTCCCGGCTCGCGGTCCTGCCGTCCGATCCCATGAACGGCCTCGTCGTCGCCATCGTCGTCGGCGCCGGCTTTGCCCTCGCCGGCCGCTGGTCGGCCCTGGCGCCGACGGCGGGGGTGACCGCGCTGGTCGCCGGCCTCGGCGTGCTCGGCTGGCGTCCGGATCTCGCCTGGGAGGCGCAGCTCGATACGTTCGCCATGTCGCCGCCGCCCAATCTCAACCTGCGCCCGGCCGCGATCAACGAATTCCTCGTCACCGCCGCGTCGAGCGGCCTGGCCGTGCTTGCCGCCGGCCTGTTGCCGTCGCTGCGCACGGCGGCGACCGCGCCGCGCGCCACCGCCTGGCTGATCGGCGGCGGCGGCCTCGGCGCCATCCTGATCCTGCTCGCCGCCTGGGGGCGGGTCGATCTGTTCGCCACCAGCGGCCTGTTCGCCGGCGTCGCGCTGGCGTTGGCGTTCCTCCTCGCCAGCGCCGCCGAATGGCTGTTCCGCGTCGAGGCCGCCGCCCTGCCGCTCGACCCGGCCGATGCCGACGCCGGCGCGATCGGCTATGCCTCCGGCACCGCCGCGGTGCTGACGGTGACGACGCTCGGCCTTGCCTGCGGCATCGGCCTGGAGGCCGAAGCCCTGACGCTGGCGATCGCCGCCATGCTGCCGGCGCTGGCGTGGATCCATGGCCTGCGGCCGTGGCCGGGCCTGCGCAAGGTCGCGCTGATCGTCGCGCTGGCCCTCGGCGCCCGCATCGGCTGGGTGGTGCTGTCGGAAGGCTTCAGCGTCGGCCCGCGTCCGATCGTCAACGCCCTGCTGCTGGTGTTCGCGCTGCCAGCCGTCGCCTGCTGGTGGGCGGCCCGCCGCTTCGCCCGCGCCGGGCGCGACATCGCGGTCGAGGGGTTGGAGGCGCTGGCGCTGGTGTTTGCCGGCCTGCTGTTCGTCTTCGAGATCCGCCACCTGGTCAATGACGGCGACATCTGGCATCGCGGCAGTTCGCTCGCCGAGGTCGGCTTGCAGGTGTCCGGCGGCTTCCTGATGGCGCTACTCACCTCGCTTGCCTCGTCGAGTGGCAATAGCCCGGTGCTGCGCGCCGGCGCCGCCGCCCTTCGCGCCCTGACGCTGATTGCCGCCGGCCCGGGGCTCATGCTGTTGCTCAATCCGCTGATCACCCATGACGGCGTGCGCGGCGCCTGGCCGCTCGACACCCTGCTGCTCGGCTATGGCGTGCCGGCGATCATGGCGGCCCTGGCCGCCTGGTGGATCAGCCGCTACCGCGACCGCGCCGGCGGCGATGGCCCGGCGGCAAGCGACGATCTGGTCACGCGCCTCGTCTCGCCCGATCTGCTCGGCGGCTGTGCCCTGATGCTGGCCCTGACATGGGTGCTGTTTTCGGTCCGCCTCTGGTCGGTCGGGCCGCTGCTGCACGCGCACGGCGTCTCGGACGGCGAACTCTGGGCCTATTCGGTGGTGCTGATCGCCTTCGGCATTGTCGCGCTCGGCTTCGGCCTGGCGACCCATTCGCCGTCGGCGCGGCGCGCCGCATTCGGGCTCATTGCCCTTGCCGCGCTCAAGGTGTTCCTGATCGACCTCGGCAATCTGAGCGGCCTGCCGCGCGCCCTGTCCTTCATCGGCCTCGGGGCAACCCTGATCGGCATCGGCCTGCTTTACCAGAAGCTGACAACGATGGCCAATGCGGCGCGACGCGACGATTCACCCCCGACTTCACCGTTAAAATAGGCATTTTTGTCGATAGCGTTCCCTACGTCATACTATATGCATGACGCTTGTACAAAGCGGCGAAGACTGAGTTTTCGGCGCATTTTGTTCGGAATTCGAACGTCGTTCAGTTGTCACGCTTCCCCCGCCGGACCCGCTGCCCTGCAGCCGCGATTCCGCCGGGCCGCTTGACGGCGCGGGCGCCGGTTTCGGCGGGATCGGGGCGCGTGAATGCTGGGGCAGGCCGATATCGAAGCGTGGATGGACGATGTCGTCGCCGATATCGACGCGCGCCTCGCCGCCTTCACCCGGCACTGCCTCGACCGCCGCGTCCGCCTGACCGCGCGCCAGCAGCAGCTGATCCAGCGCCATGGCGAACGCCAGGACCTGACCCTCGACGAACTGATCGAGCTGCATGGCCTGATCGCCAATACCCGGATGTAATCGCGGCGCCCGCCCGCCCCGCCGCGCCGCGACGGACCGATTGCCGATCGTCGCCAAATCTGATTCAGCTTGCGTCGTCGGTTCGCGCCGATCGCTTCGGCGGCGCGGCCCTGCCCGATTTCCGCTCACGCGGTTTTGAGCGTCCGCCCCTTCCGTGGCCGCGGAATGGACCCATTTCAATGCGATGCGGGCCGCAAGCCCGTCGGCGTCACTTCACTGGAGAACGACCTTGCCCGCTTTCCCCGTCCGGTTTCGCCTCGCCTTGCTGCTGCCGCTCCTCGCCGCGCCGACCGCCGCATGGGCGCAAGCGACCGCGCCCGCTGTGCCGGTGGCGAAGCTCGGCGGCAATATCGAGACCTTCGCGCTCGCCAACGGTCTCAACGTCGTGGTGATCCCGGATCGCCGCGCCCCGGTCGTCACCCACATGGTCTGGTACAAGGTCGGCTCGGCCGACGAGCCGAAGGGCAAGTCCGGCATTGCCCATTACCTCGAGCACCTGATGTTCAAGGGCACCAAGGCCAATCCCGGCGCCACCTTCTCGCAGAAGGTCGCCGCCGTCGGCGGTCAGGAAAACGCCTTCACCTCCAGCGACTACACCGCCTATTTTCAGCGCGTGTCGCGCGAGCACCTGGCGATGGTGATGGAACTCGAAGCCGACCGCATGGCCAATCTGGTGCTGACCGACGAGGTCGCCAAGCCGGAATTGCAGGTGGTGCTCGAAGAGCGCTCCTCGCGCATCGACAACGACCCGTCGGCGCTGCTGGGCGAGGCGATGGAGGCCACCACCTATATCGCCCATCCCTATCGCATCCCGGTGATCGGCTGGCGCCACGAGATCGAGAAGCTGACGGCGGCCGACGCGCTCGCCTTCTATGATCGCTTCTACACCCCCAACAACGCCGTGCTGATCGTCGCCGGCGATGTCTCGGCCGCCGATGTCCGCCCGCTCGCCGAGGCGACCTATGGCAAGGTGGCCCGCCGGGCCGAGCCGGGCGAACGCCTGCGGCCGCGCGAGCCGGAGCCGGTGGCGACCCGCGAATTGCGCCTGGTCGACGCCCGCGTCAATCAGGCATCATTGCGCCTCGCCTGGGTGACGCCGTCGGAAACCACCGCCGCCAAGGGCGAATCCGAGGCGCTCGACCTCTTCGCCGACATTCTCGGCGGCGGCGCCACCGGCCGGCTCTATCGCCGGCTGGTGACGGAAAAGGCCATGGCCTCGTCCGCCGGCGCCTATTACATGTCCGGCGCCCTCGACGATTCCAAGGCGCTGGTCTACGCCACGCCGCGCGACGGCGTGAAACTCGAGGACCTGCAGGCGGAGGTTCTCGCCACCATCGCCGAATTCGCCGCCAATGGCCCGACGCCGGAGGAACTCGCCCGCGCCAAGCGCAAGATCGTCGCCGACGCGGTGTTCTCCCAGGATAGCCAGCAGTCGCTGGCGCGGATCTTCGGCGCGTCGCTGACCAGCGGCGGCTCGATCGAGCATGTCCAGAGCTGGCCGGAGCGCATCAAGGCCGTCGATGCGGCGGCAGTGAAGGCGGCGGCGAAGTACTTCGTCGAACCGCGCATGATCGTCGGCAAGCTCATTCCCGCCCCAGGCGCCAAGCCCGCCGCCGGTGGTGGCGCGGCACCGGTCCCGTTGGGCGGCCCCGTCCACGCCCTGCCGGAAGCCGCCATCCGTTCGACCGAAGCCCCCCAGGAAACCCTCGCGCCATGAGCCTGTTGCCCCGCTTTTCCAACGCCGCCCGCACCGGCTGCATCATGATCGCCACGGCGATCGCGCTGATCGGCTCCGGCATCGGGCTGGCGCCCGCCAGCGCGATGCAGATCCAGCGCGTGGTTTCCCCCGGCGGCATCGAGGCCTGGCTGGTGGAGGAGCACGCCATCCCGCTGGTGACGCTCAACTTCGCCTTCCCCGGCGGCTCGGCCCAGGACCCCGCCGGCAAGGAGGGGCTCGCCAACCTGATGACGACGCTGTTCGACGAAGGCGCCGACGACCTCGCCAGCGCCGCCTTCCAGGAGAAGCTCGAGGACAATGCCGTTCGCATGAGCTTTTCAGACTCGCGCGACGTCATCACCGGCCAGCTCAGCACGCTCGGCGAAACCCGCGACATCGCCTTCGACCTGTTGCGCAAGGCGCTGACCCGGCCGCGCTTCGATGCCGAGGCGGTCGAGCGCATGCGCCGGCAGGCGGTCGCCGCCCTGCGTCGCTCCGCCAGGGACCCCGAGGAAATCGCCGCCGACACCTTCGCCCGCATCAGCTTTCCCGGCCACCCCTACGGCCGGCTGACCGGCGGCACCGAGGCGACGCTCACCGCCATCACCCCGGCCGATCTCAAGGCCCAGCATCAGCGCATGTTCGTCCGCGACGGCTTGAAGATCTCCGTCGTCGGCGCCATCGACGCCAAGACGCTGGCGACCGAACTCGACCGCATCTTCGGAGCGCTCCCGGCCAAGGGCCGGCTCGAGCCGGTCGCCGATACGGTTCCGCGCACCGGCCTGCGCGAGGCGGTGACGCTGCCGATCCCGCAGACCATCATCCGCTTCGGCCTGCCCGGCATCAAGCGCGAGGACCCGGACTTCATCGCCGCCTTCGTCATGAACCACATTCTCGGCGGCGGCTCGTTCTCGTCCTGGCTCTACGAGGAAGTGCGCGAGAAGCGCGGCCTCAGCTATTCGGTCTATTCGGCCCTCGGGCCGCTGGACCATGCCGGCATGTTCATCGGCGGTGCCGCCACCCGCGCCGACCGCGCCAAGGAAAGCCTCGACCTCATCCGCGCCCAGATCCGCCGCATGGCCGAGGTCGGACCGAGCGCCGATGAACTGGCCAAGGCCAAGGCCTTCATCACCGGCTCCTACGCCCTGCGTTTCGACACCTCCGACAAGATCGCCGGGCAATTGCTGGCGATCCAGATGGACGATCTCGGCATCGACTACATCGAACGGCGCAACGGCCTGGTCGACAAGGTCGGCCTCGAGGATATTCGCCGCGTGGCAAAGCGCCTGCTGACCGGCGAGCCGACCGTCGTCACCGTCGGCCCGGCCAGCGGCGGCTGACCGGCCATCGGGGGGCTCAGTCGCTGCCGTCGAGCGCCCGGTCGATGGCACTGCCGGGGCCGATCGTCGCCAGTAACGACCTCGCCTCGGCCGCGTCCTGGTTCATCTGCCAGATCAGCGGCTCGATGCCGGCGAATTTCATCTCGTCGCGCAGCCGCGAGATCAGCGCCACCATGACGGTCTTGCCGTAGAGATCTCCGGCGAAATCGAACACGAAGGTTTCAAGCAGTGGCGCGCCATTGTCGAACGTCGGACGCCGGCCATAGCTGGCAACGCCCGGATGGGTCTTGCCGTCGACGGTCAGCGTCACCGCATAGATGCCGTGCTTCAGCCGGCAATCGGCCGGCAGGCGGACATTGGCGGTCGGGAAGCCGAGGTCGCGCCCGCGCTTCTCGCCGTGGATCACCTCGCCCTCGACCCGCCAGCGATAGCCGAGCAGCCCGTTGGCGGCGGCAAGCTCGCCCGCTTCCAGCAGTTCGCGCGTGCGACTGGATGACACGGTGTCGCCGGCCTCGTCGGTGAACGGCTCGATGATCGTCACGCCGAAGCTCGACTTGTCGCCCTGGTCCTGCAGGAAGCCGGGCGAACCGCCGCGCTTGTGGCCGAAGTGGAAATCCCAGCCGACGACGGCGTGCTCCAGCCCCAGCCCGTCGATCAGCAGATCCTGGACGAAGGCCAGCGCCGATGTATTGGCGAGCCGGGCATCGAACGGCAGCACCAGCAGCCCCGACAGGCCGAGCGCCTTGGCGATTCGCGCCTTGATCGGCGCCGGCGTCAGCCGGAAGACCGGCTCGTTCGGCTTGAAATAGCTGCGCGGATGCGGCTCGAACGTCATCGCCAGCACCGGCTTGCCGCTGCGGCTGCCCTCGTCCAGCGCCGTCGCGAACAGGGCTTGATGGCCCCGATGCATGCCGTCGAAATTGCCGATCGCCACCACGCCGCCGCGCAACGAGGCCGGGACTACTTCGACTTGTTCCGCCACGACGAACGGAATGGCCCCGCTCCCAGCCGACGTTTCGACCACCGACAATTCCCCATCGACTGTTGTACCCGGCCGGTCGCCCGCCTGGACGACCCTTCCGGTGGCCGCGACCGCCCGGGGCGGGCGGCGTGCAACGCCGCGAGGACCCCGGGATGGCCGAATGCCGACTGCTTGCCGGTTCCGGACCTGGAACCGCCGGGCGGCGATGCCCGATCAACAGACCGTGCCCACCTGCGTCGCCAAGGTCAAGCCCCTCGGGCCACTGGCACGCATGCGCGCGAGCCCGCCGCCCGCCAGCGCCGGTCGCGACAAGGCTAACGCAGCGTTATCGCATTCAGAACATAAGCGATTCAAATTCCGCGGCGTTTACGGAAAATCAGAACCTCTGCCGTTAGGTTGATTTCATTGAGGAGGCAGTCGCGGTCCCGTGATTGCTCTCCGTCAGTATTCAACCTTGCGCGCCCGACCCGTTTGGTGGGGATGGTGCGGTGGCGGTCGCCTGGAGTGGATAGATGGCCCTCGATTTGAATATGCCGGTGCTCGTGGTCGACGACTACAAGACCATGGTCCGCATTATCCGTAACTTGTTGAAGCAGCTCGGGTTCGAGGACGTCGACGATGCCGCGGACGGCACCGAGGCCCTCGCCAAGATGAAGGAGCGCCGATACGGCCTCGTCATCTCCGACTGGAACATGGAACCGATGACGGGCTACGAGCTTCTGAAGCACGTGCGCGCCGATACCGGTCTGGCCAAGACGCCGTTCATCATGGTGACGGCCGAGTCCAAGACCGAAAACGTCATTGCCGCCAAGAAGGCCGGCGTGAACAACTACATCGTCAAGCCGTTCAACGCGCAGACGCTCAAGGGCAAGATCGAGGCCGTCTTCACCGACTGACCTTCGCTTTGTCCCACCACGATGGAACGGGCGGAGGAATGGTCTCCATTCCGACGCCCTTTCGCACATCAGTGGAATGACGTAACGGCATTGCCAAGAGGGCGGAAACATGGCGGCGAAGCGCAAAGTCTCGCTTCAGGCAGTGGTGGACTTCATCGACAAGGAACGTCCCCGCGACCGATCCGGGTCGATCGGCGACGTGATCGGACTGGCCCAGTCCATGGCCGATGCGCTGGAAAGCGCCATCGCGCGCCATGACAGGGTCCTGCACGTCGAGTTCCGCTCGATGATGGAGCAGATCCACACCCTGCGTCAGGACGTGGTGACGCTGCGTCCCGACCAGATGCGCTCCGATCGCCTGCCGGAAGCCGGCCGCGAGCTGGAAGAGATCGTCAACGCCACCGAGGGCGCCACCAACACCATCATGGAAGCCGCCGAGACGCTGATGGCGGCCGACGACAGCGATCATGCCGCCTACAAGGCGCTGGTCGACGAAAAGATGGTCGAGATTTTCGAGGCCTGCTCGTTCCAGGACATCACCGGGCAGCGCGTCGCCAAGGTCGTGCGCACCCTGACCTGGCTGGAGGAACGCCTCGCCAGCCTCGCCGAGCGCCTGCGCGTCGACGAGATCGAAACGCCGGAGGAAGAAACCGACGACGAACGCCGCCGCCGCGAGCTGATCCTCAACGGCCCGCAAGTCACTGGTGCCGGCGTATCCCAGGACGACATCGACGCCCTCTTCCTCTGATCCCGTTCGCCCGCTCTGCCCGAAGACGCCCACGCAACACCGCCTGGGCGTCTTTTGTGATTTTGCCCCCCGGCGTTCTTGCCTCAGGCCCAGCACAGGTACGGCAGGTAGGCGACCGGCGTCAGCTGTTCGCGCGCCAGCACGGCGCCGACCTTGGCGTGATCGGGATCGGCGGTCGGACCCATCTCGTGGGCGTGGATGCCGGCGGTGACGAACAGGGCCGAGATGCCGTTGATCTGCGCGCCGCGCAGGTCGGTGGCGAACGCATCGCCGATGGCGAGGATCCGGCTCGGGGCGAGGCGATGGCCGACGAGGGTGTAGATCCGGGCGAACGCCAGATCGTAGACGCCCTGGAACGGCTTGCCGTAAAGCGTCACCGCGCCGCCCATCTCCTTGTAGAGCGCGCCGATGGCGCCGGCGCAGTAGATCATCGTCGTGCCGCGCTCGACCACCAGGTCGGGATTGGCGCAGACCATCGGCAGGCCGCGGGCGAGCAGCTCGCCGAGTTCGGCGCGGTAATCCTCCGGCGTCTCGACCGTGTCGTCGTAAAGCCCGGTGACGACGACCATCTCCGCCTCGTCGGCGCCACAGAGCCGCACATCGAGATCGTCGAACAGCGGCAGGTCGCGTTCCGGGCCGATATGTCGGATCCTGAGGCCGGGACGGCCGGCGAGCATGTCGCGGGTGCAGTCGCCCGAGGTGACGATCTCGTCATAGGCCTCGCGCGGCAGGCCGAGGCGGGCGAGCTGGGTGTGGATCGGCCCCGACGGTCGCGGCGCGTTGGTCAGCATCACCACCGGCTTGCCCTGCTGCCGGAACTTCGTCAACGCCTCGGCGACGCCGGGAAACAGCGCCACGCCATTGTGCACCACCCCCCAGATGTCGCAGAGGATCGCGTCATGTTCGGCGGCGATGTCGGAAAGCCCGGCGATGCGCGGCGGAATGGTGACGGTCACGGCGGAACTCCTGCAAGGTCGGCTGCGGATGGCGCGGGCCGCCTTGATGGGCGAGGCGACCGGCCCGCGTCAAGGCGGTTTTCCGCACCCGGGCCATGTCCGCGTCGGCCCGCGATCCGAAACCGGCCTGTTTGGGGCGGCGAGGCGCTTGGCGCGTGACGGCGGCGGCCGAATCCGGCATTGTCGCCGCCTTGTCCGCTGGAGCCGCCCGTCTTGTCCGTCCGCCAACTCCCCGATCGCGTCATCAACCGCATCGCCGCCGGCGAAGTGGTCGAGCGTCCGGCGTCCGTGGTCAAGGAACTGGTGGAAAACGCCCTCGATGCCGGTGCCGGCCGCATCGACATCACCACCGCCGGCGGCGGAAAGAACCTGATCCGCATCGTCGACGACGGCGCCGGCATGACCCGCGACGATCTCGGCCTCGCCATCGAGCGACATTGCACCTCCAAGCTCGACGACGAGGACCTCTTGGCGATCTCGACGCTGGGATTTCGCGGCGAGGCGCTGCCGTCGATCGGCGCCATCGCCCGGCTGACCATCACCACCCGCCACGCCAGCGAGCCCCACGGCTGGCAGATCCGCGTCGAGGGCGGCGTGCGCTCCGACATCACCCCGGCACCCCTCGATCGCGGCACCCGCATCGAGGTCCAGGACCTGTTCTTCTCAACCCCGGCGCGGTTGAAGTTTCTCAAGACCGAGCGCGCCGAGGCCGCCGCCATCACCGAAGTGGTGCGCCGCCTGGCGCTGTCGCGGCCGGAGGTGCGGTTCTCCCTCGGCGGCAGCGACCGCTCGTCGCTGGAATTTCCGGCGCGGCGCGGCGACAACGCCCTGATCGAGCGGATCGGCGACGTCGTCGATGCCGAGTTCGCCGCCAACGCCATCGCGATCGATGCCGGGCGCGAGGGCGTTGGCCTCGTCGGCTTCATCGGCCTGCCGACCTTTCACCGCGCCGCCGCGACCCATCAATACCTGACGGTCAACGGCCGGCCGGTGCGCGACAAGCTGATCATGGGCGCCATTCGCGGCGCCTTCTACGATGTCATGCCGCGCGACCGTCACCCGGTGCTGGCGCTCGACATCCGTCTCGATCCGCACGAGGTCGACGTCAACGTCCATCCCGCCAAGGCCGATGTCCGCTTTCGCGACGGCGGCCTCATTCGCGGCCTGATCGTCGGCGCGATCAAGCAGGCGCTCGCCGCCGCAGGCCACCGCGCCGCCACCACCGGCGGCATCAACACCGTCGCCGCGCTGCGGCCCCATTCCGGTCAGCCGCTCCATGGTGGCGGCCCGTTCGGCGCCGGCTATCGCGCCGCCCCGCCGATGGGGTTCGACTGGCGCACCGCCCCCGACCGTCCCCCCGATCGTCCCATCGCTCCCGGCCAATCCGTCGATGGCACGCCGCCTCCGGCCTGGACGCCGTCGACCCTGGCGATCGACGCAGTCGGGTTGCGCCCGGCGGTCCGTATCGATGCCGCCGCCGGCGTCGGCTTTGCCGAGGCGGTGCAGACCGCGCTCGCCGATGTGCTGGCGCCGGCGACCGACACCCGCGCCGATTCGGGCTTCGACGAGGCGGCGACCCTGCATCCGCTCGGCGCCGCCCGCGCCCAGGTGCACGGACTTTATATTGTCGCGCAGACCCGCGACGGGCTGGTGATCGTCGACCAGCACGCCGCCCATGAGCGCATCGTCTACGAACGGCTGAAGGCGCAGCTCGCCGCCAATGGCGTCAAGACCCAGCTCTTGCTCATTCCCGAGATCGTCGACCTGCCCGAGGACGATGTTGGCCGGTTGATCGAGCGCGCCGCCGAATTCGCCGAGGCCGGCCTGGTGTTCGACGCCTTCGGCCCCGGCGCCATCGCCGTGCGCGAAACCCCGGCCATGCTCGGCCGCATCGACGTCAGGGGCCTGATGCGCGACCTCGCCGACGACCTCGCCGAATGGGACCGCGCCAACCGGGTCCGCGACCGGCTGGAACGGGTGGCGGCGACCATGGCCTGCCACGGCTCCATCCGCGCCAATCGCAAGCTCCGGCCCGAGGAAATGAACGCGCTGCTGCGCGAAATGGAAGCGACCCCCAATTCCGGCCAGTGCAACCATGGCCGCCCGACCTGGGTCGAGTTGAAGCTCAGCGACATCGAACGGCTGTTCGGCCGGCGCTAGACCGTCGGTCCGGCGCGCCGCGACAATCCCCGCGCCGCCGCCCGCTCGCCGCTTCCGGCGGCGGCCGATCCGTGGCAAGCTCGCGCCATGTCGAGCCCGACCGACCCGCGCCGCCGCCCCGAACCGGATGACGAGGACCGCCCGCGTCCGCCGCCCCGGCGCGGCCAGGCGCGTCCGCTCGCCGACTATATCGCCAGCCTGGTGACGCCGGCGGCCCGTCGGCGCGGCTTTGCCACCGCCGACGTCATCGCCCTGTGGGCCGAGATCGTCGGCCCCGGCTATGCCGATTGCACCCAGCCGGAGCGGTTGTCATGGCCCCGGCGGCTCGGCAATGGCGGCGAGGACGAATTCGAGCCGGCGACCCTGATCGTCCGGGTTTCCGGCGCCCGCGCCCTGCTGTTCCAGCACGAGGTGCCGGTGATCGTCGAGCGGATCAACGCCGCCTTCGGCTATGCCGCCATCGGCCGCATCCGCATCGTCCAGCGGCCGATCGATCTCGGCCGCAAGCAGCCGAAACTGCCCAAGCGCCGGCTTGCCGCCGCCGAGGAGGCCCATATCAAGGACCTGGTCGGCGAGATCGAGAACGAGGCCCTGCGCGAGGCGCTCGCCCGGCTCGGACGGGCGATTCGCGGCGGCCTCCCGAATCCGTGAAGTGGCGAGGCACTCGCGGCCACGCCGCCGCCATGTTATTGCGCTCGAACTTGCCTCAGCCCGAAGCGCCATGTCATGGCGATGTCGGCGCCGGGGCCTCCCTTCGCCCGCCTGTTCCGCCGATGGTCCTTCCAACCGCCGAGACGCCCATGATCTCCCGACGCACCCTCATCGCCGCCACCGCCTCGCTCGTGGCCACGCCCGCCCTCGCCCAGCGCAAGGCGCCGGTCGCCGAAACGACCATCAATCCGGTGAAGTTGATGGAAGCCGGCCCGCTGCCGGAGAAGGCTCTCGGATCCGCCGACGCCAAGGTGACGATCATCGAATATGCCTCGTTCACCTGCGGCCATTGCGCCACGTTCCACAACACCACCCTGCCGAAGCTGAAGGAAAAGTACATCTCCACCGGCAAGGTCCGCTTCATCTTCCGCGAATTCCCCTTCGATCCCGTCGCCGCCGCCGTGGCGATGCTGTCGCGCTGCGCCCCCGAGGACAAGTATTTCGACGTTTCGGCGGTGTTCTTCCAGGAGCAGGCGAGCTGGGCCCGGGCGCAGGACGTCGTCGGCGCGCTGCGCACCCTGTCGCTGCAGCTGGGTTTCACACAGGAATCCTTCCGCGCTTGCTTGACGAATCAGACCCTTTTGGATGGCGTGAACGCGTTGCGGGACAAGGCTTCGAACGACTTCAAGGTCGACTCGACGCCGACGTTCTTCATCAATGGCGCGATGTACAAGGGTGCCATGCCGATCGAGGATTTCGACGCGATTCTCGCGCCGCTCCTCTGAGGATCCGCCGCCGGGCCTCCCCCGGCGTCGCCCCCCGGCGTGCCTCCCCGTCGATGCCGTCGTCGTGTTGATGTGTGAGCGCGCGTATTGCCCGGCCATTCCGCCCTTGTCGGCGTCACGGCCGGGCCGGGTCTGCGCACCCGGTCGGAGGGATTGGCATGCAGTTCACCAAACTGCGTATCCTCGGCTTCAAGACATTCGTCGAGCCGACCGACTTCCGCATCGAGCCCGGCCTGACCGGCGTGGTCGGGCCGAACGGCTGCGGCAAGTCCAATCTCGTCGAGGCCCTGCGCTGGGTGATGGGCGAGAACTCCTACAAGAGCATGCGCGCCTCGGGGATGGACGACGTCATCTTCTCCGGCTCCGGCAAGCGCCCGGCGCGCAACACCGCCGAGGTGACGCTGTTTCTCGACAACAGCGAGCGACGCGCCCCCGCCGCCTTCAACGACATCGAGACGCTGGAAGTGTCGCGCCGCATCGAGCGCGAGGCCGGCTCGGTCTACCGGGTCAATGCCCGCGAGGTGCGCGCCCGCGACGTGCAGCTGCTGTTCGCCGATGCCTCCACCGGATCGCGCTCGCCGGCGCTGGTGCGGCAAGGCCAGATCGGCGAGCTGATCGCCGCCAAGCCGGCGCAGCGCCGTGCCATCATCGAGGAAGCCGCCGGCATTTCCGGCCTGCATTCCCGCCGTAGCGAGGCCGAATCGCGGCTGAAGGCGGCCGAAGTGAACCTCGAGCGCCTCGGCGACGTGCAAAGCCAGATCGACAGCCAGCTCGAAACGCTGAAGCGCCAGGCGCGACAGGCGTCGCGCTATCGCGCGCTCTCCGCCGACATCCGCCAGTTCGAGGCGGCGCAGGCCTTCCTGCGCTGGGTCGCCGCCCATGACGGCGTCGCCGACGCCGCCGAGGCGCTGACCCGCGCCACCGCCGACATGGCCGCGCGCCAGGAAGCCCAGGCCCGCGCCGCCACCGCCCAGGCCATGGCCGCCCACGAACTCCCCGGCCTGCGCGAGGCCGAGGCCCGCGCCGCCGCCGGACTGGCGCGGCTGAAGGTGGCGATCAGCGAGATCGACAGCGAGGAACGCCGCGTCGCCGAGCGGATGACCGAACTCGACGCCCGCCTGTCGCAGCTCGCCGGCGATATCGCCCGCGAGCGGCGGCTGCTCGACGACAATGGCGAGGCGCTGGCGCGGCTCGACGAGGAGGAGGCCGGCCATTTCGACGAGGCCGCCGCCGCCGAGGCCCAGGGCGAGGACGCCCGCGCGGCCCTCGCCGAACGCGAGGCCGAGCTCGCCCGCACCGACCGCGCACTGGCCGAGGCGACCGCCGCCGCCGCCGAGATCCAGGCTCGCCGCCAGCAGCTCGACCGGGCGATTCGCGAGGCGGAGGAACGCGCCGGCCGGGCCGAGGCGCAGATCGCCGAGGTCGAGCGCGAACTCGCCGCCATCCACGACCGGCTCGCCGAAGCGCCGGAAGTGTCGAATTGCCGGGCATTGCTCGACGAGGCCGAGATGGCCGCGGCCATCGCCGAGGAGGCCGCGCTCGAGGCCGAGGCCAGCACCGCCGAACGGCGCGAGGCCGAGCACGCCGCCCGCCAGCCGCTCGCCGACGCCGAGCGCGAGGTCAACCGGCTGGAGACCGAAGCCCGCACCCTCGCCGCGATCCTGCAGGCCGCCACCGGCGACGTCACGCCGATTCTCGAGGCGATCCGGGTCGAGACCGGGCTTGAGGCGGCGCTCGGCGCCGCGCTCGGCGACGATCTCGACGCCGGCACCGACCCCGATCAGCTGGTGCACTGGGGCGATTCCGGCCCCGGCGACGGCGATCCGCCCTTGCCGGCCGGCGCTCGTCCGCTGGCGCGCTTCGTCGAGGCGCCCGATCTTCTCGACCGCCGCCTGGCCCAGATCGGCCTGGTCGACCGCGCCGACGGCGCGCGGCTGGCGACCCGGCTGCGCCCGGGACAGCGGCTGGTATCGATCGAGGGCGACCTCTGGCGCTGGGACGGCTATCGCGCCGCCGCCGACGCGCCGACCGCCGCCGCCCAGCGGCTGGCGCAGAAAAACCGTCTCGCCGAGATCGAGGCCGCCACCCGCGACGCCCGCGCCGGCCTGATCGCCCATCGCCGCGCCTTCGACGCCGCCGGCGTCGCCGCCCGCGCCGCGATCGATGCCGAACGGGTGGCGCGCGAGCGTTGGCGGCAGGAACAGCGCCGCGTCGGCGAGGCGCGCGAGGCGCTGGCCCGCGCCGAACGCGACATGACCCAGGTCACCGCCCGGCTCTCCGCCCTCGAGGAGGCGCGCGCCCGCCTCAGCGTCAGCCGCGACGAGGCCCATGCCGCCCACGCCACGGCAACGGCGCAACTGGCGGCGACGCCGCCGTCCGAGGGACTGACGCAGCGCCTGATCGACCTGCGCACCGAGGTCGCCACCGCCCGCGCTGGCGTCGCCGAGGCCCGCGCCATCGTCGGCACCCTGATGCGCGAGGCCGAATTGCGCGCCCGCCGGCTGGAGGCGATCGGCCGCGAGCGCCGTGCCTGGACCGAGCGCGCCGGCAATGCCGAGGCGCAGATCGAAATCCTCGAGGCGCGCGGCGAGGACATGCAGGCCGAGAAGCTGGAGCTGGAGGATCGCCCGCCGGCCCTCGCCGCCCAGCGCCGCCGGCTGTTGCAGGATATCGCCGAGGCCGAAACCGTCCGCCGCGATGCCGCCGACCATCTGGCGCGCGGCGAAACCACCCTTGCCGATACCGACCGCGCCGCCCGCCAGGCACTGGAAGCGTTGACGGAAGCCCGCGTCGAGCGCGGCCGCGCCGAGGAGCGCCAGTTCAACGCCCGCGCCCGCGAGGCCGAGATCGTCGCCCATATCCGCGACGAGTTCGAATCCTCGCCGATCGAGCTGGCGGCCATCGCCGGGCTCGGCCCCGACGACGAGATCCCCGAGATCGGCGCCATCGAAACGCGGCTGGAGCGGCTGCATCAGGAACGCGAGCGCCTCGGCGGGGTCAATCTGCGCGCCGAGGAGGAGGCCCGCGCCATCGAGGAGCGCCGCGATTCGCTCGCCCGCGAACGCGAGGACCTCGAAACCGCCATCGCCCGGCTGCGCGGCGGCATCTCAAGCCTCAACCGCGAGGCGCGCGAGCGGCTGCTGGCGTCGTTCGAGACGGTCGACGCCCATTTCCGCCGGCTGTTCACCCGCCTGTTCAATGGCGGCGAGGCCGAGCTGCGCCTCGTCGACAGCGACGACCCGCTCGATGCCGGCCTCGAGATCTTCGCCCGCCCGCCCGGCAAGAAGCCGCAGACGATGACGCTGCTGTCGGGCGGCGAGCAGGCGCTGACGGCCATGGCGTTGATTTTCGCGGTGTTTTTGACCAACCCGGCACCGATCTGCGTTCTCGACGAAGTCGACGCGCCGCTCGACGATGCCAATGTCGAGCGCTATTGCGACCTGCTCGATTCGATGTCGGCCGACACCCGCACCCGCTTCATCGTCATCACCCATAATCCGATCACCATGGCGCGGATGGACCGCCTCTTCGGCGTCACCATGGCCGAAAAGGGCGTTTCGCAGCTGGTTTCGGTCGATCTGGCCACCGCCGAGCGGTTCATCGAGGCTGCGTGAACCCCGAGCCGCCGACGGCTGGCGTCGCTCATATCCGCCGCGAACCGGTTCAGACCGGCTCGATCGCCGAAAAATGCCACCACGGCGCCAGCGGAAATCCGGCTGAAACCGCCATTTGCGGCGATGGCCTCTTCGTTCGACTTCCGTCTGACAAAGCCGGCCATCAGCGCCGAATTCGCATTATGACAAGCAATATCAACGGCTTATCCAGTATCGAGCCGTTCTTGACAAGCCAGAACCTCATAACTATGGTGCGCGCGACTTCGA
The DNA here is from genome assembly GCA_016793065.1 of Hyphomicrobiaceae bacterium. Taxonomy (GTDB): domain Bacteria; phylum Pseudomonadota; class Alphaproteobacteria; order Rhizobiales; family Ancalomicrobiaceae; genus JAEULV01. The sequence goes on along the minus strand of JAEULV010000131.1, from coordinate 2,943 downwards.
GAGGGGGATTTCCCGTCTCGAACGCGTCGAATTCGGGTTTCTCCCACCTCATGGATTGACTGGCCCATGTCAGGCAGACCTGCAGGACAAGACCCCGCCGACGGTTCCTCCGAACCGCAAGGCGGAACGCCCGAAGTCGTCGCGTCGCAAGCCGAGGTATCGGATGCGGTCCTGGCGGAACGGTTGCGTCAACTCTCCCAGCGCATCGACGCTGAAAAGAGCGTGAAGCAATCGCAGACGGTCGCGGCCCGGGAACGGGACATGACCGGTTTCGGCAAGGCCATGCGTCTGTCGGCCGATTTCATAGCCGGCGTTGTCGTTGGCGGTGGACTTGGCTGGGCTGTCGACAAATGGCTCGGGACGATGCCCTGGGGGATGATCGTTCTGCTGCTTCTGGGTTTCTGTGCCGGCGTGCTCAACGTGATGCGCACCGCCGGGCTAGCGCCCCAGCCAGGCGAGACCGGATGGCAGCCCAAGGACGGGCCGCCGCGGTCCTGATTGGCCGGAGTGATCGAATGGCCGGACTTGTCCGGTCGAATGAGGGTTTGGCCAGGCCGGCCGACACGCAAGGACGAGGACTGAACGGTGGCTAACGATCCGATCCATCAGTTCCAACTCAGCACGATCGTCCCGATCGATGTTGGCGGTCTCAATTTCTCTTTCACCAACTCGTCCTTGTTCATGGTGGCGACCACGGTCGTCGCGACCGGCTTCCTCGCCGCCGCGACCTCGGGGCGCGGCCTTGTGCCGGGCCGCATGCAGATGGTTGCCGAGCAAGCCTATGAGTTCGTGGCGGGAACGCTGCGCTCCGCCGCCGGCACCGAGGGCATGCGCTTCTTCCCCATGGTGTTCTCGCTGTTCATGTTCGTGCTGGTCGCGAACCTGATCGGCATGGTGCCCTACTTCTTCACCATCACCAGCCACATCATCGTCACCTTCGCCCTGGCGATGCTGGTGATCGGGACCGTGGTCGGCTATGGCTTCTACAAGCACGGACTGCACTTCCTTGGGTTGTTCGTGCCCCATGGCGTTCCGACGTTGCTGGTGCCGCTGGTGACCGCGATCGAGGTGATCTCTTTCCTCTCGCGTCCGATCAGCCTCTCGGTTCGTCTCTTCGCCAACATGATGGCTGGTCATACCGCTCTCAAGGTGTTCGCGGGCTTTATCGTGTCGATGTCGGCGGCCGGTGCCGTCGGTGTCGCCGGTTCGGTGCTGCCGCTGTTGATGACCGTGGCGCTGACCGGCCTCGAGTTCCTTGTCGCTTTCCTGCAGGCCTACGTCTTCACCGTGTTGACCTGCATGTACCTGAACGACGCGCTGCATCCGGGCCACTGAGGCCCGGGTTCACGCTCGCCGCGAATCCCGAGACGTGACACCCACGTCGAGAATTCAACCGGACCCTGAAGGGAGTACACACTATGGATCCAGTTGCTGCGAAGTACATCGGCGCCGGTATCGCTTGCCTCGGCATGGGCGGCGCTGGCATTGGCCTCGGCACCATCTTCGGTAACTACCTGTCGGGCGCCCTGCGCAACCCGGCGGCTGCCGACGGCCAGTTCGGCCGCCTGATCTTCGGCTTCGCCGTGACCGAAGCGCTCGGCATCTTCTCGCTGCTCGTCGCGCTTCTCCTCCTCTTCGCCGTCTGATTTCGGCCAAGAACCTCAGGGTCCGCCGGTCGCCTCGCGCGACCGGCGCCGGAGCATCCGCTCCCGTGGCACCGGCCGGCGCCTGACCGCACCTGCCTGATGCCGTTTTCAACGGTCCATCCTTGACGCGATCCCGACCGGGCGCATCAATGCGGGGCCGATCTTCTTGTATGCGCGTGAGCCCGCTTGTCCGCGCCCTTTTGGCGTCGAGCCATCGGGCTTCGCGGACCCGAGTGGCACGACGACGCGGAGCCGACGATGGCACAGACTGCCCACACCGAAGTTCCCGCGCACGGCGCGGCCCACAAGGCCGGCTTTCCGCCGTTCGAGTCAACCTATTTCCCCTCGCAGCTGCTCTGGCTGGCGCTGACCTTCGGTTTCCTGTGGTGGATGATGGCCAAGGTCATCGTTCCGCGCCTGACCGATATCATCGAGACCCGCCGCGATCGCATTTCCAAGGATCTCGGCGAGGCCCAGCGACTGAAGGACGAGACCGAGGCGGCGATCAAGGGCTATGACAAGGCGCTCGCCGATGCCCGCGCCAAGGCTCAGGCGATCGCCAACGAGACCCGCGCCGCGCTCAACGCCGAGGTCGAGGCCAAGCGTCATGCCGCCGAAGCCGGCCTGAACGAAAAGCTCGCTGCCGCCGAAGCCCGCATCGGCGAAATCAAGGCCCAGGCCCTTGGCGAGGTCGGCGGCATCGCCACCGACACCGCGACCGCGCTGGTCAATCACCTGCTGGGCGGCACCGCCGGTCAGGACGAAATCTCGGCAGCCGTCGCCGCCGCGATGCAGAAGTGAGGAGCGCCCCATGGACGCGACATTTTTCGCCTTCGTCGGCCTCGTCATCTTTCTCGGCGTAGCCGTCTACTTCAAGATCCCCGGCGCCATCACCGGCGCGCTCGACAGCAAGGCCGACGCCATCCGCAAGGAACTGGACGACGCCCGCCGTCTGCGCGAGGAGGCCCAGGCGCTGCTCTCGGACTATCAGCGCAAGGCGCGCGATGCCGAGAAGGAAGCCGACAGCATCATCGGCGAAGCCAAGGCCCAGGCAGATCGCCTGACCGAAGCCACCAACAAGGCGCTGGTCGAGATGATCGAACGCCGCACCAAGGCGGCCGAAACCAAGATTGCCCAGGCTGAAAGCCAGGCGATCGCCGAGGTTCGCGGCATCGCCGCCGACGTCGCCATCGCCGCCGCCGAGAAGGTGCTTGCCGCCAAGGCCGCCGCCGGCGCCAGCGAGGACCTGCTCCTCAAGGGCATCGCCCAGGTCAAGGCCAATCTCAACTGAGATCGG
>JAEULV010000024.1 GCA_016793065.1 Hyphomicrobiaceae bacterium | reverse complement strand
GCGGCAAGGCGGCCTGAGGCCGGCGTCGCGATCAAGCGCCCGCGGATTGCCCTCATCCGTCCCTTCGGGACACCTTCTCCCGCTCCTGGAACCGCCTGTCTCCAAGAGCGGAAGAAGGGAGAGGTGACGGCTGGTCTGGCGTTAAACGCTTGATAATAATCGCATCTTTCCCTTCTCTCCATCGGGGAGAAGGTGCCCGAAGGGCGGATGAGGGGCGCGGCGGCGGATCGAGGCCGGGCGATCTTCGACAACTGGGAGACTTCCGATGCAGCTTCACGGGATGCACCATCTGACGGCGGTGACGGCGGATGCGCGCGCCAACCATGCCTTCTATACCAACGTCATGGGGATGCGGCTGGTGAAGAAGTCGGTCAATCAGGACGACGTCTCGGCCTATCACCTGTTCTATGCCGACGGCATCGCCTCGCCGGGCTCGGATCTGACGTTCTTCGACTGGCCGGTGGCGCGGGAGCGGCGCGGTACCAATGCGATCACCCGCACCAGCCTGCGGGTGGCCGGCGAGGCGGCGATGCTTTTTTGGCTCGACCGGCTGAAGGCTCACGGCGTTGCCCATGGCGACATCCGGCTGGTGGACGGACGGGCGACGCTGGAGTTCGAGGATGCCGAGGGCCAGCGGCTGGCGCTGATCGACGATGGCGGCCAGGGTCCGGCGAATGTCTGGGACCGCAGCGCGGTTCCGGCCGAACACCAGATTCGCGGCCTCGGACCGGTGACCTTGAGCGTGCCGGACCTGTTGCCGTCCGACCGGTTCCTGCAGGGCGTGTTCGAGATGCGGCCGGTGCGCGACTATCAGCTCGGCGCCGGCGGCGCATCGACGGTCGTCTACGAAATGGGCGCGGGCGGCGCGGCAGCCGAGCTGCACATCCGGGTTGAGCCGAGCCTCGCGGCGGCGCGACAGGGCGCGGGCAGCGTCCACCATGTGGCGTTCCGCTGCGCCGATCTCGACGAATATGCCTATTGGAACGATCGGCTGCGCAAGCTGCGGATCCCGCAATCGGGGCCGGTCGACCGGTTCTGGTTCAAGAGCCTCTACACCCGCGAGCCGAACGGCATTCTCTACGAGATCGCCACCGACGGGCCGGGCTTCGCCGTCGACGAACCGATGGAGAAACTCGGCGAGAAGCTGGTGCTGCCGCCGTTCCTCGAATACCGACGCGCTGAAATCGAGGCGGGACTGAAGCCGCTCTGACGGCGACCGCAGACAAAAAGGGCGCGCGTGGGATCGGTCCCGCGCGCGCCCTTTTTTGTTTTCAATGCCGGGCTTCCAGCCCCGCCGGTCGATCCCGATCAGTAGATCGGGAAGCGCTGGCAGAGGGCGATCGCCTCGTCGCGGACATGCGCCTCGGCCTGGCCGTCGCCGGCATCGCCGTTCTTCTGCACGCCGTCGATGACCTTGGCCATCATCTTGCCGATGGCGCGGAATTCGTCGGTGCCGAAGCCGCGGGTGGTGCCGGCCGGCGAGCCGACGCGGACGCCGGAGGTGACGGTCGGCTTGGCCGGATCGAACGGGATGCCGTTCTTGTTGCAGGTGATGTGGGCGCGCTTCAGCGCCTTCTCGACCACGGTGCCGGTGGCGTTCTTGGGGCGCAGGTCGACCAGCACCACGTGGGTGTCGGTGCCGCCGGAGACGAGGGCGAGGCCCTCTTCTTCCAGCGCCTTGGCCATGGCCTGGGCGTTGGCGATGACGTCCTTGGCGTACTGCTTGAACGCCGGCTGCAGCGCCTCGCCGAAGGCAACCGCCTTGGCGGCGATGACGTGCATCAGCGGGCCGCCCTGCAGGCCGGGGAAGGCGGCGGAGTTGAACTTCTTGCCGAGATCGAGATCGCGGGTCAGCACCATGCCGCCGCGCGGGCCGCGCAGGGTCTTGTGGGTGGTGGTGGTGGCGACGTGGGCGTAGTCGAGCGGGTTCGGATGGGCGCCGCCGGCGACGAGCCCGGCGAAATGGGCCATGTCGACCATCAAGAGCGCGCCGACTTCATCGGCGATCTCGCGGAAGGCCTTGAAGTCGATCTGGCGCGGATAGGCGGAGCCGCCGGTGACGATCAGCTTCGGCCGGTTGGCGCGGGCGAGATCGCGGACCTCGTCCATGTCGATGCGATGGGTGTCCGGGCGCACCTTGTAGGGAACCGGCTTGAACCATTTGCCCGACATGTTGACCGGGGAGCCATGGGTGAGGTGACCGCCGCAGGCGAGGTCGAGGCCCATGAAGGTGTCACCCGGCTGCAGCAGCGCCAGAAAGACCGTCTGGTTGGCCTGGGCGCCGGAATGGGGCTGGACGTTGGCGTATTCGGCGCCGAACAGTTCCTTGGCGCGGTCGATGGCCAGCTGTTCGGCCACGTCGACGAATTCGCAGCCGCCGTAATAGCGCTTGCCCGGATAGCCTTCCGCGTACTTGTTGGTCATCACCGAGCCCTGGGCTTCCAGCACCGCCCTGGAGACGATGTTCTCGGAGGCGATCAGCTCGATCTCGTCCTGCTGGCGATGCAACTCGCCGGCGATGGCGGCGGCGATGGCCGGATCGGCGCCGGCCAGATCCCTGGTGAAGAAGTCGGGATAGAGGGGAGCGCGCGCGGCGGTGGCGGTCGTGGTCATGGGCCCGGATCTCTCGGCTTCGTGTGGAACCTTTTGGAAGCCGCCACGCTACGGCCAATCGGCCGGTGCCGGGTATTCCAAAGGCGACATCGACGGGTCGCGTCGCATGAAGGCGGTCGCCTTATCACGAAGCGACACGCAACGCCAAGCGGACATTTGCCGACGGGGACGGTTTGGCGCGGGGGGAGGCGTTCGGATCAGTGGCTTTGGCGGGCACCTTGCGGCGGCGGAATGAGGGTTGATTTGACCCTTGGTGCGGGACGACTACAATGTGTTCGTCGCGCACGCATCGTGCGGGGCGCGGGAGGCATGGATGTCGACGAAGACGGCAACATTCTCGGTCCGGCTCACGGATGACGTCAGGACCCAGGTGGATGATCTGGCGCGCGCGACCAAGCGCAGCCGCTCGTTCATCGTCAATGCGGCGGTTGAGCAATATGTGCGAGAGCGCGCGGAATACATGCGCGAAATCGACGAGGCGCTGACGAGCGCGAGGTCAGGTGTCGGGCATTCCGCCGAGCAGGTTTTCGACTGGATCGACCGTTGGGCAGACGGCGAGAAGCGCCCGCTGCCGATGCCAGACATTCAGCCGAAGTCGTAAACCGAGATGGCCTTGCGCTTTACCACCCAGTCGTTTCAAGACCTTGAAGCGCTGGACGATTATCTGTCCGACACAAGCCCAAGCGGACTGAAGAACGTGCTGTTGGCGCTCAAGAAGACATTGCGGACGATCGAGCAATACCCCCTCTCCGGACGACAGAGCGAAAACCCGGAGGTACGCATCGCAATCGAGCCGAAATACAAGTATTTGATCCCATATCATATCGATGGTGAGAGCGTTTGGATCCTGCGGATCTATCATCCCAGGCGCAGGCCGCTCGACTATCTCTCGCTCAGCCTGCCCTGACGACCGCGCGCGAACCAGGAGAGCGCGGGCGCGACGTCGCTCGCCTTCATCCCTCCCCCAACCGCCGTTCCAGCCGCCTTCTCGCCAGGGTCTGCAGGTCGCGTTGGGAGGCGGTGGCGGGGCCCTGGATGGAGACTTCGACGCCGGTGGTGGCGTCGATCGCCGTGCATTTGACGAAGGCGCCGATGCGGGTGAATTCGAAATAGATCTCGCCGGGGCGGGACTCGGGGGCGCGAGGGGGCATGGCGGGCCTGATTCTTACGGTAGCCGCAGTGTAGCACACCGGCATTCACGCCGGGCGGCGCCGGCATCGGCGCCGCTTGCCGTCGACGGCGGGTTGGTGTTGGCTGGCGCAAACGGGAGCGTCGCCTCCCGACAGGGAGGACCGTCCGATGCCGATGCTGCGCCGCTCGATCGTCGAATATGGCAAGCCGCTGTGCGAGACCGTCATCGCGCCGCCGGTGCCGACGGGAACCGAGGTGCTGATGCGGGTGCACCATTGCGGCGTCTGCCATTCCGATCTGCACTTGCGCGACGGGCATTTCGACATCGGCCATGGCAAGCAACTCGATGTGACCAAGGGGCGCGCCCTGCCCTTCACCCTCGGCCACGAGATCGCCGGCGAGGTGGCGGCACTCGGGCCGGAGGCGGACGGCGTCGCGATCGGCGCGCGGCGGGTGGTCTATCCGTGGATCGGCTGCGGGACGTGCGAGACCTGCGCCGATGGCGAGGAGCACCTGTGCAACAGCCCGCGGCAGCTGGGCATCCAGGTCGATGGCGGCTATGCCAGCCATGTCATGGTGCCGCATCCGCGCTATCTGCTCGACGCCAGCGGCATCGAGCCGGCGCTCGCCGGGGCGCTGATGTGCTCCGGACTGACGGCGTTTTCGGCGTTGAAGCGGCTCGGCGGGCTAGCCCGGCGCGGGCCGGTGCTGATCGTCGGACTGGGCGGGGTCGGGATGATGGGGCTGGCGTTCGCGCGCCTGCTCGGCCTGCCGGCGCCGGTCGTGGCGGATGTGTCCGAGGCCAAGCGGGCGGCGGCGCTGGCGGCCGGCGCGGTGGCGGCCTTCGATCCGGCGGATTCGGGCGCGCGCAAGGCGCTGCTCAAGCAAACCGGCGGCGTGCATGGGGCGGTCGACTTCGCCGGCGCCGAAAGCTCGCTGAATTTCGCGCAAGGGGCGCTGCGCAAGGGTGGCAAGGCCATCGTGGTCGGGCTGATCGGCGGCTCGTTCGAAATGCCGATTCCGTATTTTCCGATGCGGGCGATCGGCATCGAGGGCAGCTATGTCGGCTCGCTCGGCGAGGCGCGCGAGATGCTGGATCTGGTGCGCAAGGGGCCGTTCGCGGCGATCCCGCTCGCCCATCGGCCGCTGGCCGAGGCGGAGGCGGCGCTGGCGGATCTGGCCGCCGGCCGGGTGTTCGGCCGGGTGATCCTCGACGCGTGAACCGGACCGACGCGGTTCAGTGCAGCTTCAGCCACTCGCGGGCCTGACGCAGCGCCTCGGCGACTTCGGCGGCCTTCATTTCGCGGGCGAGCTCGGCGCGCAGCGAGATGGCATCGCGGTTGCCCTGGTGCGCGGCGAGGTTCAGCCACTTGTGAGCGGAGACGAGGTTCGGCTCGACCGAGCGGCCGGTCGCGTACATCAGGCCGAGGCGATAGTAGACGTCGGCCGACACCTGGGCACCCATGGTGGACAGTTCAGCTTCGGGAAGTTCAAATCGAGCCATGACACGCTCTCCGGTCTTTACTTGGGTTGTTCGTTAGCTTGCGAGCATTTCGCCCGCCCTTGTGGTGAATACTGGCGCGCCCGATTGAATCCGGGCTTAAGCGGCGTGATTAACGACCGGCGAATGGAATCAAAACGAAACTTGAATCTCACCAAGCATTTACCGAGGAATCGGGAATCCCGCTTTCGATTCAATGCAGCGCGTCGGCGGCGACAAAACCGGCGGCAACACTTCAACAACCTTGACGAAAATTCATTTGATTCAAATCGGCGGACATTCTCCAGCTACGTCAACCTTGGCCGCCGACGACCTGCCCTGCCCGGGGCTGCGCGCCGATGCCGCGCGCCGGATGATGACGGAACAGGTGAAAGGCGGCGCGCGGCGGTTGGCAAAATCGATTTAAACCGAATAGGATCGAAGATAGCCGGGCAAACCGGGCAAGAACACGGGAGGAATGAGATGAAGGCGAACTGGACATTGACGGCGGCCGCCGCCCTGTTGATCGGGATTTCCGGCGCGGCGCTGGCGCAGGATGCCTCGCCCGAGGGCGTGTGGCTGCGCGACAGCGGCGAGACCAAGGTGCGGATCGCCAAGTGCGGCGACGCCATGTGCGGCACGGTCGCCTGGGTCAAGGACGGCGCCAAGACCGCGTCGAAGGTCGGGATGAAGGTGTTCTTCGACATGAAGCCGGCCGGCGGCGGCAAGTGGAAGGGCAGCGCCTTCAATCCGGAGGACGGCAAGACCTATTCCGGCACGATGACGCTGAGCGGCGGTTCGCTCTCGGCCGGCGGCTGCGTGCTGGGCGGGCTGATCTGCAAGTCGGTGAACTACACCCGCTCGAACTGAGCGGACCGCGCCCGACACGCATCGCGTCCGGTCGCGCGGCCTCGGCTTCTCCCCGATCGCGCGGGGAGAAGCATGGCACCGTCGTAGGGGCGGCGTCTCAGGTGGCGCGTTGCCCGAACAGGATCTTGCGGGCCTCGGCGTCCTTGGAAATGTCGCCGCGACTCTCGTTGGAAACCGCGAGGCCGGCCTGCACCGCCGGGCGGGCGAGCATGGTGTCGAGCCAACGCTTGACATTGGGGAACTCGGCGATGTCCATGCCCTGGCGTTCCCACAGCTTGGCCCAGCCGACGATCGCCATGTCGACGATCGAATAGGCGCCGCAGACGAAGTCGCGCCCCGCCAGCTGCTTGTTGAGGACGCCATAGAGTCGATGAGTTTCATCGACATAGCGCTTCATGGCGTAGGGGATCTTTTCCGGGGCATAGTGGTTGAAGTGGTGGTTCTGGCCCAGCATCGGCCCGAAGCCGCCCATCTGCCACATCAGCCATTGCTCGACCTCGACGCGGCCGCGCTCGTCGGCGGGCATGAAGCGGCCGAACTTGCGGGCGAGATAGAGCATGATTGCGCCGGATTCGAACACCGCGATCGGCTGGCCGTCCGGACCCTCCGGATCGACGATCGCCGGCATCTTGTTGTTGGGCGAGATCGCCAGGAAGTCCGGCTTGAACTGGTCGCCCTTGCCAATGTTCACAAGGTGAAGGTTGTACGGAGCGCCGAGCTCCTCCAGCAGGATCGTCAGCTTCCAGCCGTTGGGCGTCGGCCAGTAATAGAGGTCGATGGGTTGGGTCTGTGCCGTCATGAAAGCCTCGCTCCCGCGGACATCGCGTGCATCCGCGCCTGTCGATTAAACTGGGCGGCAAGGACGGGATCGGCAAGGGCGATCAAGCAGGCGTGAGCGGAAGACGGGGCACCGCCGCCGCATGGCGGCGTTGCGTTCCCTGATGTCGCCGGCCGGGGACGCGGCGGCAACCGATAGCGCCGGATAGCGGTTAAGTAGCCTGTTGCCGTTAACGAATTCGCAAGAATTACGTATTAATACGTATTTCGCTTGAGCCTCGGTGGATCTACCGATTAAGAAGCTCAGGGGCGCAGAATCCGTGGGGGGAACGCGGGTTGCTTCGCGTGCGCGGCCGAGCCATCAGGAGAACAACACCCATGTCGCTTCGCATTCTGTCTGCCCTGCTCGTCGCCAGCGCCCTCCTCGCCTCGCCGGCGATGGCCCAGACCGCCACTCCGGCGAAGCCCGCCGCCACCACCGCCGCCCCGGCGAAGCCCGCCGCCGCTGCTCCGGCGAAGCCCGCCGCCGCCGAGGAAGAAGACGACGCCCCGTCGTCGGCCGAGGTCAAGAAGGCCTGCGACGCCAAGTGGAAGGCGCGTCCCGACGCCGCCACCAACAAGGGCTGGAAGGCCTACTTCACCTTCATGGCGAAGTGCATGTGATCACCTGACGCCCGTCCGTCAGCAAGACCCCGACAAGGCCGGCGGAGCGATCCGTCGGCCTTGTTGTTTGCGGGGGCGCGACGCGAGGCGGAAGCGGGAGTGGTTCGGCTTTCCGCGCCCCTCAGCGAGGGGCGGCTCTGAAACGGCCCCGAATTCCCTCCCCTCTATGGGGAGGGTGGCGTGTAGCGCCGGGTAGGGTGGGTTGCCCCGAGAGTGGACTCGCAGTCCTCGCTCCGGGCCGGCTACCCCCTCCGGCGCCTTACGGTGCCACCTCCCCCATAAAGGGGGAGGGAATCGGGGGTGGGTCGAGGATCAGTCGCGGTCTTCCTTCGGCAGCAGGGTTTCTGGGCTGGCGAAGCCCGGGAGGGACTGGAAGCGGGTGATGAAGGCGGTGATCGACGGGTAGTCGGCGAGGTTGAAGCCGCCGGCCGCGGCGTAGGCCAGAACGCCGTAGATATCGATGTCGGCAATGGTCGGGGCGGCGCCGACGATCCAGTCGCGGCCGGCGAGGTGCTGATCGAGCACGGCGAGCGCCACCGCGCCCTCGTTGGTGTACATCTCCTTCGTCGCGTCATGGGCCTGGCGGATGCCGAGACGGATGGTGCGGGAGCGGTAGATCGGCGGCGCGAGGCGGTCGAATTCCCAAAACAGCCATTCGCGCGCCTCGATGCGTTCCCATCGGTCAGCGCCGCCAAAGGTGCCGATGCGGTCGGCCAGCACCTCAAGGATCACCGCCGACTGGACGAAATGGCGACCGTCGGAATTGTCAACGAGGGTCGGCACCTGGCCGAAGCGGTTCAGCGCCAGATACTCGGGCTTCTTCTGGGCAAGTTCGCGCAGGTTGACGTGGCGATAGGCGAAGCTCTTGCCGGAGAGCGCCAGCATCAGCGCCACCTTGTAGGCTGGGCCCGACATGAAATTGCCGTGGAGCGTGAAACGTTCGGACAAGGGCATCTCCTCGCGAGGTTTTGTTGTCGGCATCGGTTGGCATCAACGATCAGCCACGCAACCCAATCGACATATGCGGCGGGGGTCAAGGGGCGGATCGACACGACAATGTGAACCGGGCCGGCGCGTCGGCGGCCGGGCGGCCAGCGGTCCGATCACATGTCCGGGGTCAGGTGCCGCGCGGCTTGGCGCGCGTCGTCGGCAGCGCGGCCATCGGGTCGTCGGGCCAGACGTGGCGGGGATAGCGGCCCTTCATCTCGACCTTGACGTCGCGCCACGAACCCTTCCAGAAGCCGATCAGGTCGCCGGTGACCTGGATCGGCCGGTGGGCCGGCGACAGCAATTCCAGCAACAGCGGCACGCGGCCATCGGCGATCGAGGGATGGGCGGTGAGGCCGAACAGCTCCTGCACGCGGATCGCCAGCACCGGGCCGTTCTCGGCCTCGTAATCGAGGCTGACGCGTGAACCGGTCGGGGCCTCGAAATGGGTCGGCGCCAGCCGGTCGAGCGCCTGGCGCTTGTCCCAGGGCAACAGGCCGTCGAGGGCATTGGCAAGGGTGTCGGCGCCGATATCGGCAAGGGCGCGCTTGCCGTCGATATGCGGCCCGAGCCAGTCGTCGAGGCCGGCGAGCAGGGCGGCGTCGGAAAGGTCGGGAAAATCGGCGGCGGCGCCGAGCGCGGCGAATTTCAGCCGGGCGCGCAGCTGGGTGGTGGCGCGGGTCCACGGCAGGCAATCGAGCCCCTTGCGGCGGATGGCATCGATCAGCGCGGCGCGGATCTCGCCGGCATCGGGCCGGGCGACCGGGGTTTCCGACAGGACCAGCCGGCCGTAGCGACGGATGCGGCGGACGCGGACGGCGTTGGCGGCATCGTCGAAGCGGGCCTCGGTCTCGGTGACGATGTGGGCGGCGAAATCGGCCTCGATCTCGGCCTGGGTCAGCGGCACCGCCAGCAACACGCGGGCATTGGCGGCCGCCCCCTGCATCTCGGCAATGGCGAGGAACGGCTCGCGGGAGAGTGAGCTTGCCGGATCGAGCTGGGCGCCGCGACCATTGCTGAGCCGGAAGGCGCCGGGGGCGCCGCGCGCCTGCGCCACCCGGTCGGGATAGGCGAGCGCCAGGATGCGGCCGGCATCCTCGGGGCTGACGCGGCCGCCGCGACCGCCGGCGGCCTTGTCCCAGCGCGCCGCCATGGCGCGGGCATCCTCGGCGCGGGGGGTGCGGTCCTGGCCGAGGCGGCGCAGCCGGTCGCGCAGGTCGGGATCGGTGCCGCCAAGGCCGCGTTCCTGCAGCAGCACGGCGATCTCAGCGGCGGTGCGGCCGGCGCCATCGCCGGCGGCGCGGTGGATCATGTGGGCAAGGCGCGGGTGCAGCGGCAGGCGGGCGAGCGCCCTGCCCTCGGCGGTGATGCGGCCGGCGCCGTCGAGGGCGTCGAGGTCCTTCAGCAGCGCCACCGCCTCGTCCCAGGCGCCGCGCGGCGGCGGATCGAGCCAGGTCAGGCTCGACGGCTCGGCGACGCCCCAGGCGGCGAGATCCATGGCGAGGCCGGCGAGGTCGGCCTCGAGGATTTCCGGCCGCTCGAACGGCAACAGCGCGGCGGTCTGCGGCTCGTCCCACAGCCGGTAGCAGATGCCCGGTTCGGTGCGGCCGGCGCGACCGCGCCGTTGGTCGGCGGAGGCACGGGAAACGCGGATGGTTTCGAGCCGGGTGAGGCCGGTCGCCGGCTCGTAGCGCGGCACGCGGGCATAGCCGCTGTCGATGACGATGCGGACGCCCTCGATGGTCAGCGAGGTTTCGGCGATGGAGGTGGCGACCACCAGCTTGCGCCGGCCGGGCGGCGCCGGACGGATGGCGCGATCCTGATCGCGGCCCTCGAGCGCGCCGTAAAGCGGCGCGATGTCGACATCGGGGCCGAGCGAGGCGGCGAGCATGTCGACGACGCGGCGGATCTCGCCCTGCCCGGGCAGGAACGCCAGCGCAGAGCCGGTTTCCTCGGCGAAGGCGCGGCGGATGGCGCGGACGACGTCGTCCTCGATGCGGCGGCCGGCATCGCGGCCGAGATAACGTGTGTCGACCGGGAAGGCGCGGCCGGCGCTCTCGACGACGGGGGCATCGCCGATGAGGGCGGCGACGCGGGCGCCGTCGATGGTCGCCGACATCACCAGGATGCGCAGGTCGTCGCGCAGCGCGCCTTGCGTTTCCAGCGTCAAGGCAAGGCCGAGGTCGCCGTCGAGCGAACGTTCGTGGAACTCGTCGAACAGCACGGCGGCGACGCCATCGAGCGACGGGTCGTCGAGAATCATGCGGGTGAAGACGCCCTCGGTGACGACCTCGACGCGGGTGCGGGCGGAGACGCGGCTGTCGAGGCGGACGCGGTAGCCGACGGTGGCGCCGACGTCCTCGCCGAGGGTTTCTGCCATGCGGCGGGCGGCGGCGCGGGCGGCGAGGCGACGCGGTTCCAGCACCAGGATGCGGCCGTCGCCGCGCCAGGGGGCATCGAGCAGGGCGAGCGGCACCCGCGTCGTCTTGCCGGCGCCGGGCGGGGCGACGAGCACGGCCGACGGCCGATCGGCGAGCGTCGCCAGCAGCTGCGGAACCACGGCGTCGATCGGCAGGGCAAGGAAGGGCGCGGGCATGGCGACGGTCACGGGCGGCGGGGCTTGAGGTGGACGCGCCGGCTGGCGCGGACGCGAGATGTGGCGGACGGTGTAGCGGCTTCGCGCCAAAGACGCTACAGGTGGCCGGAATATCGGCGGACATGGCAGCGACGGGACACAGGGATGAAGGATCAACGGCTGAAGCCCGGGCGATTTGGCGTCAACAAGCCGTTCCTGTGGGGACTGGTGGCATTTGGCGGGCTTTTCGTGTTGGTCGGGCTGGTGGTCGCGCTTGAGGTCGGGTTTCGCGGCCTGACGGTGGGACTTCTGGCGATCGGCGCGGCGATCGCCGGCCTGCCGTGGGCGCTGATCCGGCGCGACGCGGCGATCGAAGTCGACGTGCAGGCGGGGCGGCTGACGTTTCTGCCCGGCGGCGAGACGACCGAGATGGCGCAGGTTTCGAAGATCAACTTCAACAAGATCAGTCGTGGGCTGGCGCTGTCGGTCGCCGATCCAGAATGGCGGCTGCGGATGCGGCTGACGTTTCGCTATCCGATGCTGGCGCATCTGTCGCTGGCGGGCTACCGGATCAACACGCGAATGCTCGCCGACGGGCGCGGTTTCGCGGCGGCGGTGGAAGCGATGGGGCAGAGGCGGAAGTCGCTGGATTTAACCGGAAACGAGTTGAACTGACCACAATCCTGAACCGAAACGAGATCACGATGAGCCTTCAAGTCGGGATTCAACGCCTGCCGCATGGCGCGGACCTGCCGCTGCCGGCCTATGAGACGGCACAGGCCGCCGGCATGGACCTGCGCGCCGCCGTCGGCGCCGGGGGAATGACGCTGCAGCCGGGGGCAAGGGCGCTGGTGCCGACCGGCATTGCCATCGAACTGCCGGAGGGGTTCGAGGCGCAGGTTCGGCCGCGCTCGGGGCTGGCGGTGAAGTTCGGCATCACGGTGCTGAACGCGCCGGGAACGATCGACGCGGACTATCGCGGCGAGATCCGCGTGCCGCTGATCAATCACGGCTCGTTGCCGTTCGAGATCGGCCATGGCGACCGGATCGCGCAGATGGTGGTGGCGCCGGTGGTGCAGGCGGCCTGGGTCGAGGTCGCGAGCCTTGGCGACACCTCGCGCGGCAGCGGCGGCTTCGGCTCGACCGGGGTGTGAGGGCGACGCGGCGCTTGGGACAAAGGCGGAATTGGCCGATATTCCCGTTCGCGCCGTCAAAACGCCATGGTATCGGTGTGTGAAGCGACGGCGTCGGCGATTCACCCCGACGATGCCAAGCGCCCGGCCGGCACCTGCGCCGCACCGCCGGAGACGACAACAAGGTTCTCGCCATGCGCCGGTATCGCGCCCTGATGATCGCAACTGGACTTGCCGCCGTGACCATGGCGGCGCTGCTGACGCCCGGCGCGCGGGCGGACCGCATAACCAATCCGATCGCGACCTTCGCCGGGCTCGACAAGATCACCGGGCGGATCATCTCGTTCGACGTGGCGATCGACGAGACGGTGCAGTTCGGCGCGCTGCAGGTGACGCCGCGGGTGTGCTTCTCGCGCACCCAGACCGAGACGCCGCAGACCACCAGCTTCGTCGAGGTCGACGAGATCACCCTCGATAATTCGATCCGCCGCATCTTCACCGGCTGGATGTTCGCCTCAAGCCCCGGGCTGCACGGGGTCGAGCACGGCGTCTATGACGTCTGGCTGGCCGACTGCAAGACCAATTCGCCGCCGGCGACGCCAGCTGCTCCGGCCGCGCCGGCCGCCAACAGCGCGCCCAAGCGGCTGTAATCGGCGTCGCCGACGATCGCCGACGCCAGCATCTGCCGATAGGCTCGACGCGGCACCTCGATGGCGCCGAATTGCGTCAGATGCTCGGTGACGAACTGGGTGTCGAGCAATACGTAGCCGCCGACACGCAGGCGGGCGACCAGATGCACCAGCGCCACCTTCGAGGCGTCGGTGGCGGTCGAGAACATGCTCTCTCCGAAGAAGGCCCGGCCGATGCTGACGCCGTAGAGGCCACCGACCAATTGCCCTTCCAGCCTGCATTCGACCGTGTGGCAATGGCCGAGGCGAAACAGCTCGCCATAGAGCGCGCGGATGCGGGCGTTGATCCAGGTCTTGCGACGGCCCGGCGCCGGGGCGGCGCAGGCTGAAATCACCGCGTCGAAGTCCTGATCGACGGTGACGGCGAAGCGGCCGGCGCGAATGGTGCGGGCGAGCTTGCGCGGCACATGGAAACCGTCGAGCGGAATGAGGCCGCGCATCTGCGGCTCGACCCAGTGCAGGCCCGGGTCGTCGGCGGTTTCGGCCATCGGAAAGATGCCGCAGGCATAGGCCTGAAGCAGGATTTGCGGGGTTATTTCAAAGCTGCCGTCGCGCCCGCTGTTCATGTCGGGATTACATTCCTTCGTTCCGCCCACCCTGAATGTGGGGGAGGATCGCCGATGCGGCAAGACGGGCGATGACGCGGCGTCGTTCGCCAGCGTCCGGCGCGATCGGTGGCAGGCGACGTCGGTGCCTTTTGACGGGCGCCCGGCGGTCGACCGGCAGGGCGAGGCGGTCGCGGCACGAGTCCGGCAAGGACGCGCGCCGCGGCCGATGCAGGCGTCACTCGTCGAACGGCTTGGTCGCCAGGAACTTTTCCAGCCAATGGATGTTGTACATGCCGTTGGCGATGTCCGGATTGTCGACCAGCTTGCGGAACAGCGGCAGCGTGGTGTCGATGCCGTCGACGACGTATTCGTCGAGGCATCGGCGCAGGCGCATCATGCATTCGACGCGCGAGCGGCCCTTGACGATCAGCTTGCCGATGAGACTGTCGTAATAGGGCGGGATGACGTAGCCCTGATAGACGGCGCTGTCGACGCGCACCCCCAGCCCGCCCGGCGGGTGGTAGTAGCTGATCCGGCCGGGCGACGGGGTGAAGGTCGCGGCGTTCTCGGCGTTGATGCGGCATTCGATGGCATGGCCGTCGATGCGGACTTCGTCCTGGGTGACCGACAGCGGCGCGCCGGAGGCGACGCGGATCTGTTCGAGCACGAGGTCGATGCCGGTGATCATCTCGGTGACCGGATGTTCGACCTGCAGGCGGGTGTTCATCTCGATGAAGTAGAACTCGCCGTCCTCATAGAGGAACTCGATGGTGCCGGCGCCGGAATAGCCGAGGTCGGCCATGGCCTTGGCGACGATGCCGCCGATGCGCTCGCGTTGCTCGACATTCAGCGCCGGCGACGGAGCCTCTTCCCAGACCTTCTGGTGGCGGCGCTGCAGCGAACAGTCGCGCTCGCCGAGGTGGATGGCCTTGCCCTTGCCGTCGCCGAACACCTGGATCTCGATGTGGCGGGGCTTCTCGAGATACTTCTCGATATAGACCGCGTCGTCGCCGAAGGCGTTGCGGGCCTCGGTGCGGGCGGTGTTGAAGGCTTCCGACAGGTCCTCATCGGAGCGGGCGACCTTCATGCCGCGTCCGCCGCCGCCGGCGGCGGCCTTGATCAACACCGGATAGCCGATGTTGCGGGCAATGACGCGGGCCTCGTCCTCGTTGGCGACGCCGCCCTCGGAGCCCGGCACGACCGGAATGCCAAGCCGGATCGCGGTCCGCTTCGCCTCGATCTTGTCGCCCATGATGCGGATGTGCTCGGACTTGGGTCCGATGAAGGTGATGCCGTGCGCCTCGAGGATTTCGGCGAAGCGGGCATTCTCCGACAGGAAGCCGTAGCCGGGATGCACGGCGTCGGCGCCGGTGATCTCGCAGGCAGCGACCAGCTGCGGGATGTTGAGATAGCTGTCGCGCGCCGGCGGCGGGCCGATGCAGACGCTTTCGTCGGCGAGGCGCACGTGCATGGCGTTGGCGTCGGCGGTGGAGTGAACCGCCACCGTCTTGATGCCGAGCTCCTTGCAGGCGCGCAGCACGCGCAGCGCTATCTCGCCGCGATTGGCAATGAGGATCTTGTTGAACATCGGGCGACCCCGCGCGCTCATTCGATGACGACGAGCGGCGAACCGAACTCGACCGCCTGGCCATCCTCGACAAGAACAGCGGTGATGGTGCCGGAGCGCGGCGCCGGGATCTGGTTCATGGTCTTCATCGCCTCGACGATGACGATGGTCTGGCCTTCGCGGACCTTGTCGCCGACTTCGACGAAGGCGCGGGCGCCGGGCTCGGCGGCGCGATAGGCGGTGCCGACCATCGGCGACTTGACGACGCCGGGATGGGCGGCCGGGTCGGCGGCGGCAACGGCCGCGACAGGCGCGGGAGCGGCAACGGCGGCGGCCGGCGCGGCGGCGTAGGTCGGCTGCGGCGCGGCGACCATGACCTGGGTCGGCGCGGCGACGACATTGCGCGCGACGCGGATCTTGAGATCGCCGTGGGACAGCTCGATCTCGGAAAGATCGGTCTCTGCGACCAAGCGGGCGAGATCGCGGATCAATTCCCGATCAAACGTCGTCGATTTAGCTACCATGGATCAGTCTTTCTGCTGGACGAGGCGTTGAAGCGCCTCTTGTCCGAGGACATAGCCGTTCAAACAGGCCTTCGCGCCATCCGCGCCGACGGCGCGAGCCGTGGTGTCAACGGAGGGCGTGGCGGCGACCGGCTCGAACGGGCGATCCGTCAGGTACGGCTGCGCGCGCGGGCGGAGTTGCCCACGCCCACATCAGGCGGACCGGAACGGCCTTATAGGCGTTCCGGCGCCGCTAAGGAAGCCCATTGCGCCCTCAGTCCACCAAGGAATTTCAAGCGGGCGCGGCGCGCCGGTCCGATCCGGCCGGTCAGCACTTCTTGCCGTCGGGGCCGCACTTGCGCGCCTCGGCGATCTTTTCCTTCAGCTTGTCGATGCCGATAGCGCCGGGGATGACATCCTGGCCGATGACATAGGTCGGCGTGCCGGAGAGCCCGAGGCCGTTGGCGATGGCGTAGACTTCCTCGATCGTCGCGGCGACCTCGGGGCTGGCGAGGGCCTTGTCGAGCTTGTCGGCGTCGACGCCGAGATCGGCGGCGACTTCCATCGCCTTGGCCTTGTTGGCCTCGCCGCGGACCTGCAGCAGCTTCTTGTGGAACTCGAAATGCTTGTCGGGGGCGACGAGCTTCACCGCGATCGACACCTTGGCGGCCTCGACCGAGCCGGCGCCAAGCACCGGGAATTCCTTGGTAACGTAGCGGACGCCGCTATCGGCGCCGAGGACGGCGGCCATGTCGGGGGCGGCGCGCTTGCAGAAGCCGCAGTTGTAATCGAAGAACTCGACGACGACGACGTCGCCCTTGGGGTTGCCGAACTCGCCCTGGCGGGTGGAGTTGAACAGCACGCCCGACTGCTCGCCGACGGCCTTGGCGCGGGCCTCGGCCTGTTCGCGCGAGCGCTTGTTCTCGAGTTCGGTCATCGCCTCCTCGATCACTTCCGGGTTCTTCAGCAGGAACTCCTTCACCAGCGCGCGGACTTCGTCCTTCTGCGCGTCGGTCAGCGCGGCGGCGCTGGCGGTCGGGGCCGGCAGAACGGCGAGGCCAAGCGCGAGCG
The DNA here is from genome assembly GCA_016793065.1 of Hyphomicrobiaceae bacterium. Classification (GTDB taxonomy): domain Bacteria; phylum Pseudomonadota; class Alphaproteobacteria; order Rhizobiales; family Ancalomicrobiaceae; genus JAEULV01. Next base: position 14,121 of record JAEULV010000024.1, on the reverse strand, counting down.
TGGCGGTGGCGGCAAGAAGCAAGCGGCGAATCATCGCAGGCCTTTCGGGTGTCGGCGCAAATCAGAGCTGGGGAGGCTTGTACGATATGATGTCGTCGGCGCGAAGCCATCCCGGCGAACCTTGCTTCAAATTCGCTTGAGCGCGGTTGGCCATGGCGCGGGCATCGGGGATGGCGCCTTCGGCGAACAGGCCCTGGGCGATCATCAGATCGGCCATGCCGGTGTCGCCCTTGCGGGCATAGGCGATGGCGAGCTGGCGATAGGCGGCGCCGGCGCCGAGCTTCTCGCGGGCGATGCCGACGGTCAGTTCGCGGATCGCCTCGTCGACATGGGCCGGGTCGTTGGTGCCGACCAGAGCCTGGCCGAGCATGGCGCGGATCAGCGGCTGGTTGGGCGCCAGTGCGACGGCCCGGCGCAGCGGCGCCAGCGCCTCGCGGGCCCGGCCGCTTTCGAGCAGGGCCTGGCCGCGCAATTCGTGGAAATAGGGGTTGTTGGGCTGGGCCTGGATCAGCGCGTCGATCTGGCGGCCGGCCTCGACCGGATTGCCGAAGCGATAGGCGAGGATGGCGCGGGCATTGCGCGCCGGCATCGACTGGTCGGCGGCGCCCCAGCGGCGGGCGACGCCGGTGGCGCCATCGAGGAACGCCACCAGCTTGGCCCGCATCATGTCGTGGCGCAGCTGCAGTGCCGGGCTGTCGACGGCGGCGGCGAATTTCGACGCCTCGACCAGGGTTTCCAGCTGCGAGATGCGCTCGCGCGGCATGGGGTGGCTCTGGGCGTAGGGGTCGGCGAGCCGCGACGAGATCAGCATCTGGTCGGCGAAGCGGCGAAAGGTCTTGAGCATGCCGCGACCGGACTGGCCGGTCTTTTCCAACAGCGTGATGCCGGCGCGGTCGGCGGACAGTTCCTCGGTGCGCTGGTAGGCGAGCAAGGTGCGCTGGGCGGCGGCGCCGGAGGCCATCGCGGTGGCAAAGCCGCCCTGGGCGGCGTTGCCGGACCCGGTGGCGGCACCGGCGACGGCGCCGGCGATGCCGAGCAGGCCGCCGATGACGGCGATGGTCTGGGCGCGGGCGATGGCATCGCGCAGCCGGGCGAGATGCCCGCCGACGATATGGCCGGTCTCGTGGGCCATGACGCCGATGACCTCGTTGGGGGTATCGGCCTCGACCAGGACGCCGGTGTTGATGAACATCCGGGTGCCGTCGGCGACGAAGGCGTTGTAGTTGCGGTTGTTGACCAGCACGACCTCGACCGAGCCCTGATTGAGCCCGCCGGCCTTGAGGATCGGCGCGAGATAGTCGCGAATCAGCTGTTCGACCTCGGCATCGCGGATCAGCGGCAGCTTGCCGGCCTGGGCCGCCGCCGGTGCCGGCAGCGCCGGCAGGGCAAGCGCCGCCGCCATGGCGAGCGCCGCGCCCTTGCGCATCAGCGATGCGAACCGACCCTCGCCCCTTGGCTTCGGCGCGGCCGGCTTGTAAGCCACAGTCAGCAAAGACACCGTCAGTCCCTCGTCGCGGAAGTTATCCCTGGTCCCGCAGTCGAGCCTAGCAATAAGGCGCGAGCGCGACAAACCCCGCCGGTTCCGCGCCCTGCCTTCCCGATCGGAGACATCGATGAGCCGCAGCATTTCCGACCGCGCCGCCCGGGTCGAACCGTTCCTGGCGATGGACGTGATGAGCGCCGCGATCCGGCGGGAACGCGAGGGCAAGCCGGTTGTCTACATGTGCGTCGGCGAACCGGGCACGCCGGCGCCGTCGCCGGTGCGCGAGGTGGCGGCAAAAGCCGTGGCCGACGGGCGTTTCGGCTATACCGAGGCGCTGGGCATCCGGCCGCTGCGCGAGGCGATCGCCGCGCACTATCACGCCGCCCACGGCATCGCGGTCTCGCCGGAGCGGATCGTCGTCACCACCGGCTCGTCGGTCGGTTTCGACCTGGCGTTTCTGGCCTGTTTCAATCCGGGCGACCGGGTGGCGATCGCCTCGCCGGGCTATCCGCCCTATCGGGCGATCCTGGCGGCGCTGGATCTGGAGGCGGTGGAGATCGAGGTCGGACCGGCGACGCGTTGGGCGCTGACGGCGGAGGCGATCGAGGCGGCGCACGCGGCGCGGCCGCTGAGGGGCGTGCTGATCGCCAGTCCGGCCAATCCGACCGGCACGATGATCCTGGAGGCGGAACTGGCGGCGATCTGCGCCACCTGCCGGCGGCTCGGCATCTGGCTGATTTCCGACGAGATCTATCACCGGCTGGTGTGGATCGGCGCGGAGAAGACGGCGCTGGCGTTCGACGACGACGTGATCGTGCTGAACTCGTTCTCGAAATACTATTCGATGACCGGATGGCGGGTCGGCTGGATGGTGGTGCCGGAGCGGCTCGCCCGGACGATCGAGCGGCTGGTGCAGAACATGTTCATCTCGGTGCCCGACCTGTCGCAGCGGGCGGCGGTGGCGGCGTTCGATCCGGTGTCGACGGCCGAGCTCGACTTGGTGAAGGCCGGCTACGGACGCAATCGCGAGCTGTTGATGCGGCGCTTGCCGCAGATGGGCTTCAGCGAGATCCTGCCGATGGACGGGGCGTTCTACGTCTATGCCGACGTCTCGCGCTTCACCAACGATTCCATGGCGTTCGCCGCCAAGATGCTGGACGAGGCCGGGGTGGCGGCAACGCCGGGGCCGGATTTCGACCGCAGCCGCGGCCATCGCTACATGCGGTTCTCGTTCGCCGGACATCCGGACAAGGTCGCCGAGGCGGTGGAGCGGCTGGAGCACTGGTTGAAGTGATCATGCCCGGCACAACTCGATCACCGGCGATTAACCCTACTTCGGCATTCACCATGTCTTTTTGCCCGGAGTTAAGCCTGCGGGCGTTTGCTGGAGCCTGAGCGGGTCGGTTTTCGGCCCGGATGGGTTCGGGCTGATGCGGCTTTGGTGGGCATTCCTGGCGACGGCAAGCTTGGCCGGCTGTGGCAGCGAGGCGGCGACGCCATCGCGCAACGGGCCGTTTCCGCTCGCCGGCGAATGGGTCTGGACCGGCGGCGCCCCGGCCCTGCCGTCGCGCGGCGTCGGCTGCGGCGCGATGGAAACGCGGATGCTGGGCGAGGCGCATGCGCTGGTGCTGGTCAACGGTAAATGGCGCCAGCCGGTGTTTGCGGTCGAGGACTGGCAACGGGATGGCGGCGTGCTGCGGCTCCGGCTGGAGGACGGCGACGCCGACGGCAAGCGCAAGTTCGCGCTGACGCTCGACGTGTCGCATCCAGACCGGACCAAGGTGATCGAGATCCAGCCGCTCGCCGGCGCCGGCGCCGGTGCCCGCCGCGATCTCGATGCCCGCAGCGGCGCCCTGCGCGAGGTGTTCACGCTCGCCCGCTGCCGCGCCGGCGTGGTGGCGACCGCAGCCTTGCTGCGCGGCAGCGACGGCCGGCCGATGTCCGACGCCGTCGCCAAGCGCCCTGCGGCGAAGTAACCTCCACCGCCGCGGCCCGATGCCGGGCGCGGTGACGGCGGGAGCGTGACGATGGCGGACGAGCCGGATCGGATGGTGCTGCACTATCGGTTCGAGGCCGGCAGCGGCGTCTGCCTGTGGGCCGGAAATGACGCGGCGCGGGCGACGTTCGACTATGCCGTCGACCATGAACAACTGCCGCTGTCGGAGAACGCCCGACGCTTTCTCGACTATCTCATCGCCTGGTTCGATACCTCGCTCGACTGGGACGATCCGACGATGCCGGCGGCCGGCTGGACGGCGGCAATGGCAACGCGGTTTCGCGCCGGGGGCGACGAGGGGCTGGGGATGCTGCTGCGGGAACTGGACGCAAACCGCTTCAGCGTGATCGACCGGCGGGACGACAGCGCGGCGATGCCGGAGGCGAGGCGTTGACCGCGGCGGCGGCTGTCCCCGCGCGGGCAGAAACGACAAGGCCGGCGCACCTCGCGGCGGCCGGCCTGAAACCGTATCATGCCCGATCAGTGGAGCTTGAGGCTCACGCGCCCGGGACCCAGGGCTGGTAGTCGGCGGCAACGCTGACGCGCTTGCCCTCGGCGAGCAGCGAGCCCTGCGGGCGGTAGGCGCCGGCGGTGCCGGTGAGGTTCTCGGTGTGCGGCAGTTCCCAGTCGCGGGCGACGTAGGTTTCGTCGACCGGGGCGACGTCGGTGCGGTGATGGATCCAGCCGTGCCAGCCGGGCGGGATCCTCGAGGCTTCGGCCGGGCCGTTATAGATCACCCAGCGGCGCTGGAAGCCGAGCGTCGGATCAACCTTGCCGCCACGGGTGCGATAATAGGTGTTGCCGAACTGATCCTCGCCGACGCGCTCGCCATGGCGCCAGGTCCACAGACGGGTGCCGATCGTGTTGCCGGTCCACCAGGCGAAGATTTCGACGAACTTGAAAGACATGCCAAGGATCCCCGATCGTTTGCGCGCCCGTTATGCCCCCAGCAGCGACGGCTGTCCATATGGGAGTCGCGGTTTTCGCCCTGGCGCGCGAGCGCGGCGCACTCGCTCTTAGGCGTAGATGGGTGGCGTGGATGGGGAATGGCGGATGGGGGCACGCCGCAGGCGCGTGCCGTCGAAAGAGGGCTTTGGGGCTGCTCTTCGGGCAACCCACCCCACCCGGCGCCTGTCGGCGCCACGCTCCCCATAAAGGGGAGGGAAATCTGGTCAGATCCGGGCGTTGGGACGATTTGCGAGAGTGTCGGCGAAAAGCGCGGGTCAGTCGAGGACGGTGACTTCCTTGCGGCGGCTCCACATGCCGCCGGCGTTGCCGTGCGGTTCGGGCGGCTTGGCCTTCGATTCGGCCAGCGACTTGCGGATCTTGTCGAGTTCGGCCTGGTGGCGCGACAGCATGGCGGCCTGGAGTTCGGCCGGGGCCGGAACGGGCTTGGCCGGCGCGGCAGGCTTGGGCGGCGGCGCGGCGGTGGCGGCGGCGACCTCTTCGGGGGGGCGCGGGCGCGGGCGGTCGGACAGGCTCTTGTGGAACTCGCGGGCGGCCTCGACCGCCTTCCAGCGTGGCGCCTGCGAATCGAGGGCGCGCAGGATGTCGGGGATCTGGACGGTGCCGGCGTCGTGGTCGACGGCCATCGGGCGCGAATCTTCGCAGATGGCGGCGACGCGATCGAGTAGCTGGGTCGGCGAGAACGGCTTGACCACCACGTGATGGGCGCCGGCGCGCACCAGCTTGTCGATGGCGCGGTGGGTGGCGTGGGCGGTGATGACGATGATCGGGACGAAGCAAAGCGGGCGCATGCGCGGCGAGCGCAAGGTCTTGATCAGCTGATAGCCGTTGATCGGCGACATGTTCCAGTCGGTGATCAGCATTTTCGGCGGCTCGGTGAGCATTGCCTCGAGCGCGCTGCCGGCATTGTCGTAGACGCGAAGGCGGGCGATCTTGGCGGCGTTGAACATCGACCGCAGGATCAACTGCATCGGCTTGGAATCCTCGACCACCACCACGTCGAGATCCGACATGGTGCAGCCAAAGGCCGCGTGGGGAACGTAGGAGGCGGACATGGATGCTCCGATGCGACCGGAAAGCCGGTTCTTCACGTCCGCAGACGGTAGGCGGCGACCCGTTAAGCAGGGCTGAAGCGATCGCAGCGAATCCGGGTGGAGTTTCGCGAGGGTTAACGAAATCTCGTCAAGTGGCATTCACCCGCGCGCGGCGTTTTGCCGGTGTGCATTCGCGACGGCCGCCGGCGGGCCGGCTTGTCCACCGGGGCAAGAGCGAGGGATTCCTAGCGAATCCGGATAGGCGTGGATAAATGCGCCGGTCCCCGGTTTCCACAGTGTGGACAAACTAGGTCTAGGGGGGCTGTCTCGCGACAGACGCTAGTCCTTGACCGGCCCCAAGGACTCGGACTAGCCTTTGCGGGTTGTTCAGTTGCGGCGTTGTCCCGTGACCGGCCGAAGGATCGGGGTCAGGGAACCGTTTTCCAAAAGTCCGGCATGCACTCGAGCCCGAAATGCGGTTGCGCGCATTTTCCGGGGCGCGGAGACGTGTGCCGTCTGACGGCCTGGGCGGCGGAAGGGTCTGGTTACGTCAGCCTCGAAAGGCTGTGTAAACACTATATTTAGTGTTTACAGCGACCATGACCACAAGATATCCGATTCACCACACAGTGGCTGACTCGGGAGTCGAAGGGTCGGTATTCGCGAGTTGGGGCAAATCATCAGGATCGGGCATGCGAGGCGCCGGACGTCGACACGACGACCGCGCGGGCGCATGATGGGGGCGGCAGAGGCAGGGCCCGCCTGATCTTGGAACATCCAGAGGGATCGGGAAGATGCGGATCGAGCGTCGCTTCACCAAGGCAGGACAGTCGCCCTACGCGGACATCAAGTTCCGCACCGCGACCAGCGAAATCCGCAATCCGGACGGTTCGATCGTGTTCCGCCTCGCCGACATCCAGGTTCCGGAAAGCTGGAGCCAGGTGGCGAGCGACATTCTGGCGCAGAAGTATTTCCGCAAGGCCGGCGTGCCGGTGAAGCTGAGGAAGGTCGAGGAATCGACCGTGCCGTCGTGGCTGTGGCGCTCGGTGGCCGACGAGGCGGCGATGGCCGACCTCGAGCCGAAGGCGCGCACCACCTCGGAAATCGACTCGCGCCAGGTGTTCGACCGCCTGGCCGGCACCTGGACCTACTGGGGCTGGAAGGGCGGCTATTTCGATCAGGAGGCCGACGCGCAGGCGTTCCATGACGAGCTGCGCTACATGCTGTGCCAGCAGCTTGTCGCGCCGAACTCGCCGCAGTGGTTCAACACCGGCATGCACTGGGCCTATGGCATCGACGGGCCGAGCCAGGGCCACTTCTATGTCGACTTCGAGACCGGCCAGCTGGTCAAGTCGACCTCGGCCTACGAGCATCCGCAGCCGCATGCCTGCTTCATCCAGTCGGTCGCCGACGACCTCGTCAACGAGGGCGGCATCATGGACCTGTGGGTGCGCGAGGCGCGGCTGTTCAAGTACGGTTCGGGCACCGGCTCGAACTTCTCGGCGCTGCGCGGCGAGGGCGAGAAGCTCGCCGGCGGCGGCAAGTCGTCGGGGCTGATGAGCTTCCTCAAGATCGGCGACCGCGCCGCCGGCGCGATCAAGTCGGGCGGCACCACCCGGCGCGCCGCCAAGATGGTGGTGGTCGACGTCGATCACCCGGATATCGAGGCCTATATCGACTGGAAGGTGAAGGAGGAGGCGAAGGTCGCCGCGCTCGTCACCGGCTCCAAGATCAACCAGAAGCACCTTTCGGCGATCATGAAGGCCTGCGTGTCGCCCGAGGGCATCAGCGGCGACGATTGCTTCGAGCCGACGAAGAACCCGGCGCTGAAGCGCGAGATCCGCGCCGCCAAGAAGCTGATGGTGCCGGACAACTACATCAAGCGCGTCATCCAGTTCGCCAAGCAGGGCTACAAGGACATCGAATTCCCGATCTACGACACCGACTGGGATTCGGAAGCCTATCTCACCGTCGCCGGGCAGAATTCCAACAATTCGGTGCGGGTCACCGACGAGTTCCTGCGCTCGGTCGAGAATGACGGCAACTGGCAGCTGACCCGCCGCATCGACGGCAAGGCGAAGAAGACGCTGCGGGCGCGCGACCTGTGGGAGAAGATCGGCCACGCCGCCTGGGCCTCGGCCGATCCGGGCATTCAGTTCCACACCACGATCAACGACTGGCACACCTGCCCGGCCTCGGGCGAGATCCGGGCGTCGAATCCGTGTTCGGAATACATGTTCCTCGACGACACGGCCTGCAATCTCGCCTCGGTGAACCTGCTTCCGTATCGCGGCGCCGACAATTCCTTCGACATCGCGGCCTATGAGCACACCTGCCGGCTGTGGACGATGGTGCTGGAAATCTCGGTGCTGATGGCGCAGTTCCCGTCGCAGCGCATCGCCGAGCTGTCGTACGAATACCGCACGCTGGGCCTGGGCTATGCCAATATCGGCGGCCTGCTGATGTCGTCGGGCATTCCCTATGACAGCCCGGAAGGCCGGGCGATCTGCGGCGCGCTGTCGGCGATCATGACCGGCGTCGCCTATGCCACCTCGGCGGAGATGGCGAAGGAGCTGGGACCGTTCCCGGGCTACGGCCCGAACAAGGACGCGATGCTGAACGTGATCCGCAATCACCGGATCGCCGCCCATGGCCTGTCGGAGGGCTATGAGGGCCTCGCCATCCGGCCGGTGCCGCTCGACCATGCCGCCTGCCCCAATCCGGACCTGATCGCGGCGGCGACGCGGGCGTGGGACCGGGCTCTGGAGCTCGGCGAGAAGTTCGGCTACCGCAATGCCCAGGCGACCGTCGTGGCACCGACCGGCACGATCGGTCTCGTCATGGACTGCGACACCACCGGCATCGAACCGGACTTCGCGCTGGTGAAGTTCAAGAAGCTGGCCGGCGGCGGCTATTTCAAGATCATCAACCAGGCGGTGCCCGCGGCGCTGACCAGCCTTGGCTATACACCCGAGCAGCAGGCCGAGATCACCGGCTATGCCGTGGGTCACGGCACGCTGGCGGGCAGCAATGCCATCAGCCACGCGGCGCTGGCCGCCAAGGGCTTTGGCGAGATGCAGATCGACGCGGTGGAGGCGGCGCTGGAGACGGCGTTCGACATCCGCTTCGTCTTCAACCGCTGGACGCTGGGCGAGGATTTCTGCACGAACGTGCTGCGCCTGACTGAGACCCAAATGGACGATGCCGGGTTCGACCTGCTGAGCGCCATCGGCTTCAGCAAGGCGGAGATCGAGGCGGCGAACCTTTATGTCTGCGGGGCGATGACGCTGGAAGGCGCGCCGCACCTGAAAGCCGAACACCTGCCCGTCTTCGACTGCGCCAACCCCTGCGGCCGCACGGGCAAGCGGTTCCTGAGCGTCGAAAGCCATATCCGCATGATGGCGGCGGCGCAGCCGTTCATCTCGGGCGCCATCAGCAAGACCATCAACATGCCGAACGCGGCATCGGTGAAGGACTGCGGCGAGGCCTATATGCTGTCGTGGAAGCTGGCGCTCAAAGCCAACGCGCTGTACCGCGACGGTTCGAAGCTGAGCCAGCCGCTCTCCTCCTCGCTGATCGCCGATAACGACAATGACGACGAGGATGCCGAGGACAAGGTTGCGGCACTGATCGCCGAGCCGGCGCCGCAGCGCACGGTGATGGTGGCGGAGAAGATCGTCGAGAAGATCGTGGAGCGCGTGGTGGAGCGCGAGCGGGCGCGGCGCGAGAAGCTGCCCGGCCGGCGCAAGGGCTATACCCAGAAGGCCGAAGTCGGCGGGCACAAGGTTTACCTGCGCACCGGCGAGTATGAGGACGGCACGATCGGCGAGATCTTCATCGACATGCACAAGGAAGGCGCGGCCTTCCGATCCCTCATGAACAATTTCGCCATCGCGATTTCGCTGGGCCTGCAATACGGCGTGCCGCTGGAGGAATATGTGGAGGCGTTCGTCTTCACGAAGTTCGAGCCGGCGGGGCTGGTGCTGGGCAATGACAGCATCAAGAACGCGACGAGCGTGCTCGACTACATCTTCCGCGAACTGGCCGTTTCCTATCTCGGCCGCCATGACCTGGCGCATGTGCAGCCGAAGGACGACAGCGACGACGACCTCGGCGGCGGCAGCGCCGACGAGCGCCGCCTGAAGCGCCCGGCGGTGGAACGCGCCGTCTCCACCGGCTTCGTGCGCGGACGCACGCTGAGCCTGGTGGAACGCAGCGGTGCGGCGCTCGCCTTCGAGCAGGAAATCTCGATGGACCAGCGGCTGGAGACCATCCGCAACCAGATCGAAGGCGGGGTGGAGCTCCCTGCCCCGGCGCGCGGCGGCATGAGCGCCGGAGCCGGCGCGATGGCGACGTCGCTAAGCCGCGCCCGCAAGGACGAGATCGGCGCCCGCCGCGCCGAGGCGCGGATCAAAGGCTATGAGGGCGATAGCTGCGGCCAGTGCGGGAATTTCACGCTGGTGCGGAACGGCACCTGCATGAAGTGCGACACGTGTGGCGGGACGAGCGGGTGTAGTTAGATTCCATGAGGGGCAACCATGGACGGAATGACGGCAGAGCTGCAGTGCGATATCGAGTTGCAGCTGAGCGGCCCCAATACAGCCACCGTGGACAAGTGGGCGGCTGATGCGCTTCGCCGCGTGGCGGACCAACTGGAAGCCGGTCAATATCAGAGTGGTATCGCCGACGTGAAGGACAACGTTGGCAAATCGATTGGCAGAGTCTACGTCGATTATTCGGCTACCGACGAAGCTCTATGACCGCTAGTCGAAACTGTTGGGGAGCCGCCAAACCTCAATGAGCGCGGCGGGGTGAGCGGGTGAAATTGTGCGCGTATACCTTGACTTGCGCCAGCCGCATTCTGGCTAAGTGTGGATCTCCAACAGCTCGCATAGTGCGACCCGTACAAATGACCGAACCTTGAGCGCCTCGTCTCGTGTCGAATTGGTATGAGTGGAGACGCTTGACCGCGTGTAAACCGACCTCACAAACCCACCTAACAGCTCATCAACTGCTTTAACGGCATTTTCCGCAGGCGCCGTTTGGGAACTACCCCTGCCTCGCTGTGACAGGATGTAGCGGACCTTTTGCTTCATGGTGGGGCCGTTTGTGCCTGGCTCCTGGGCATAATTGGGCGCGCCTTTGACAGCAGCGTCAGGCGCAAGATGATCCAATGTCTCTCGAAGAGCTTCCCGCAAGTCCGTTGCCGGGCCGCGCCACGACAACCGTGTCTCTTGTTGAAGATCGACCATCGCTTGCGCATACGCGCTACGAGCCGACGGAACGATTGATGCTAAGGTCGCGAGAATACGTTCATCGACCGGGTTCAAATCCGCAGAGCGATCCATTGGGCCATTTGCCGCGACCAATGTATGTTCAAGCGGCATAGTGGCGGCGATAGCGGCTTTGAGAACCCTATCGTGGACGGATGCCAAAACCTGTTTATGCGAGTTCTCCAATATCAGATGCATTTCTCCATCGAGCGCTCTTAGGTCTACATCGTCTGCCCCGTACTCAGCCATTTTGGGGCGGCAGACTCTGAAGTAGCCATCGACCATGTGCTGCATCTCATACAGCAGTTGCTTGCCCCGCACGGCCTTTGTTTTTGGTTTGGGCAGTTTGGTACGAAACCGTTTCAGATCCGCTTGCAAGTCGCGCAAATAGTCGATCATTGCGGCTAACGCTTCGAGGCAGACGACTTACTTTTCGCGGCCTTGGCGGCCTTCCTCTTCGGCTTCGCACGCGAGCTTGCTGTCAGTGAACTCTTTTGAACTCCAGAAGCCCTTGGCAATGTATGTGCGACAAGGTTATGACCGACAGCGTTCAGCTTGTACGTGCCGCGGTCCGCTGAATCGAAGTACCCAGCGTTTTTGGCATCGGGCAAAAGTTGCTTTACGGCTTGTGGAAGCGGGTAATTCGCCTGCTTGAAATATTTTTCAATGTCGGCGGCACCAATCGTCGACTTGGTCTCATCAGCGGCTGCCATGTTGTCCAAATAATAGGCGACAATGCAGGCCATCTCCTTCGCAGAACTCGGCGCTTTCGACTCTGCAAACGAGCGTATGTCGCTCACTATTTTGTGCGTTCCGACAGCTGGATAATTGCTTCCGATCTGCGGACTAGCTGCGCCTTGTGAGTTTGTTGGCGTAACAATCTCGTTGGAAATGTCGAGTTGCTGACACGCCGCCGAGATAGCGATGATCTGAGCTTTGGCGTCCATTCCAGACAATGCCGCGATAATTTCATCGATCGCCGCGCCAATTGTCTTTTTTTCGTTCGACATGATTATCTCCCTGCTAACAAGGCAATTACGGTTAGCTCCAGTTGTCAATTCTTGTCTTGAAATTTGAGCCTTCTCAACCAAGGCGAACGTACTAACCCGCGATTGCGCTACCATTTTCGCGGCTTCTTCGGCTCCGGCACAAAATCCCAGCCGCCTTTGTCGTCGTAGGGCTGGAGGATGGCTTACGCCCTCTCCCTCACCCGCGCGGCGAACACGTAAGCCTGGTCCAGTGACCAGGCGAGTTTTTCGGCGAGGGTTTCGCGCGCGAGATCATTCCCAAGGCGGTTCTTGCCGGTGATGGCCGGGAGCTCGCCGCGGGCGGCCATGGCGTTGATCTTGATGACGATCGCCTGCTGAAGCTCTTCCAGCGGGCTCAGTTCAGGCACCTGATTGAGGCGGTGCCAGCGCACCGTATCGCCATAGCGGGCATAGGCGATGAGCATGCGCAGCGCCTTGACGCTGACCTGCACCATCTCGTCCTGCGGCACATCGCGCGTGGGCGGCAGCGTGCGGAGAAGATCGTTCAGCACCTGATCGTTGGGCTTGTAGACATGCCGCTTCGTGAGGTCCGGCTCCGGCTCTCCGCGCAGATAGCGGCCGAGCATGGCGCGCTCGCCCTCGTTGCGGGTGCCTTCGCGCTTCAGGCGTTCCATGTGCTCGCGGTGTGCGTCGTCCATGCGCGTAGCCTGCCACAGCGGGCAAAGCTCGCGTCAAGACGGGATGGGAGAAAAATCCGTGGATGGATGGCGCGGCACGTGCGGCTGTCCCTCATCCCCGCTGCGCGGGGACTTCTCCAAGTCGCATTGGCGAACGCCTAACGGCGCTTCGCAAGCGGGGAGAAGGGTCGGCTGTTGTCGGTACCGCGCTACTTCTTCGCCCTCGGCTTCTTCGGCTCGGGGGCGAAATCCCAGCCGCCTTTGTCGTCGTAGGGCTGGAGGATGGCTTTCACCTCGCTGAGCGGCGCGCGGTCCTCGCCCAGCCAGAGGGCGTGGTGCTCCTCCGCGATGATCGCGGGCATGCGGTCGGTGATCGTCGCGATCAAAGGGTTGGGCGGCGTCGTCACCTGGACGAAGGTGAAGAGGCGCTGGTCGCCGTTGACCCACTCCTCATAGATCACCGCGATGGCGAGGGGGCGGCCGTCCTTGGGCGTGACGGTCCATTGCACCGTCTTCTTCCCCACCTCCTCGCCCTCGTTGAAGGTGCGCACGAAGCAGAGGCCGCGCCGGCGCGCGAAGCTTTCCCGAAAGGTGGGGCGGGTGTCGATGGTCTCGGCCCGGGCGTGCATGTAGTCCGGCCGGGGGGTGGCGGCGCCGGCCTTGGTGAAGCCCCAGCGCATGGGCACCGTCTCGCGCGCGCCCTCATCGTTCAGGCGCACGATGTGGGCGAAGCGCATGGGCGTGGCGGTGATGACGGCCTCGTCCTCGCCGCCGCCCGCCCCGCTCTCGCGGGGTTTGGGCAGGGTGAAGGCTTGCGAGAAGGCCACGACCTCGGCCCATGTCGCCATCTGGGTGAACTTGCCGCACATGGGGCCTTGTAGCCCGAAACGCGGGCTATTTCAGCTTGGTGGAGAGCGGGCCCGTTGCGGCGCGCTCGAGCCTCGCGAGGCGGTCGTCGAGGTCGTCGATGCCCTTGGCGATGGCGATGAGCGTCATCGCGGTGGACTGGAAATAGCTGTGCAGCGCCCAGAGCAGGTTGGCCGAGGCCGGGTCGGTCTGGTCGCGCTCGGCGGCATTGGCGTAGCTGATCGCCTTTTCAAAGGTCGCCTTGGATTCGCTGAGATCGATCTTCGCCATGGGGCCTCCTGCAGGTTGCGGACGCCCAGTCTGGCCGCCCCCTGCCCCCGCGCCAATGTGATGGAACGCCGCTGGACGGAACCGCAGTGCGGTATGGTATTGTACGGGCAGGGAATCCCATGACCGACACGCCCGACGCTCGCCGGCTCGCTACGATCTTGTCCATCGACATTGCCGGGTTCAGCCGCGCGAGCGAGCTGGACGAGGTAGCGGCGGCGCGTCACGTGCAGACGCTGCGGCGGATCGTCGGGGAGCGGGCGGCGCATCACAAGGGCCGCATCTTCAACACCGCCGGCGACGGGGTGATGCTGGAGTTTCCGACCGTGGCGGACGGCGTCGCGGGGGCGCTGGATATCGCCGAGGCGGCCGCAGAGGCGCGCAAGGACGGGTTGCCGCTGATCCGGCTGGGGCTGCATGTCGGCGACGTGACGGTGCTGCCGAACGGCGACCTCATCGGCGCGGGGGTGAATGTCGCGGCGCGGGTGCAGCAGCGGGCCGAGCCGGGCGAGATCCTGACCACGGGCGACGTGCGGAACCTGTTCGCGACCCAGTCGGCGGCGCAGTTC
>JAEULV010000008.1 GCA_016793065.1 Hyphomicrobiaceae bacterium | reverse complement strand
TTCGGCCACCTTCTCCCGATCTCGGGAGAAGGGAAAAAAAGGAGACTGGCGATCTCGGGAGAAGGGAAAAGAGGGAGGGCTCCCGATCTCGGGAGAAGGAAAGAAAGACGGGCCTCAGCGGTTGCGGGGCAGGGCTTCGGCGAAGAGGCAGGGGGCGCCGGTCGAGGGGGTGACGAGGTCGCCTTCCCACATCACCTTGCGGCCGCGGACGATGGTGCCGATCGGCCAGCCGGTGACGGCGTGGCCGTCATAGGGCGTCCAGCCGATGCGCGAGCCGGACTGGGCGTCGGTGATGGTTGCCGTGCGCTTCAGGTCGACGATGGTGAGGTCGGCGTCGTAGCCGACGGCGATGCGGCCCTTGTTGGCGAGGCCGAACAGGCGCTGCGGACCGGCCGAGGTCATGTCGACGAAGCGGGCGAGCGACAGCCGGCCGTTGGCAACGTGGTCGAGCATCACCGGCACCAGCGTCTGGACGCCGGGCATGCCGGAGGGGCTTTCGGGATAGGGCTTGGCCTTTTCCGCCAGGGTGTGCGGGGCGTGATCGGAGCCGAGGATGTCGGCGATGCCCTGGCTGACGCCCCACCAGATGCGGTCGCGATGGTGCGGCTCGCGCACCGGCGGGTTCATCTGCAGGCGGGTGCCGAGGCGGGCGTAGTCGTCGGAGGAGAGGGTCAGGTGGTGCGGCGTCACCTCGACCGAGGCGACGTCCTTGTGGTGCTTGAGGAAGTCGATTTCCTCGCCGGTGGAGACGTGCAGCACGTGGATGCGGGCGCCGACGCGGCGGGCGATGCGGACCAGCCGCTCGGTGCAGAGCATGGCGGTGACGGGATCGCGCCAGACGTGGTGGGAATTCGGATCGCCGGGGACGCGCAGGCCCTTGCGCTCGCGCAGGCGGAACTCATCCTCGGAATGGAAGGCGGCGCGGCGGCGGGTCTGCGACAGGACCGCCTCGATGCCGCTGTCGTCCTCGACCAGCAGGTCGCCGGTCGAGGAACCCATGAACACCTTGATGCCGGCGGCGCCGGGCAGGCGCTCCAGCTCGGGCAGGTCGGCGACATTGGCGTGGGTGCCACCGACCCAGAAGGCGAAGTCGCAATGCATGCGATCGCGGCCGCGTGCCACCTTGTCGGCGAGCGTTGCCTCGGAGGTGGTCAGCGGATTGGTGTTGGGCATCTCGAACACGGCGGTGACGCCGCCGAGCACGGCGGCGCGGGAGCCGGTTTCGAGGTCTTCCTTGTGGGTGAGGCCGGGTTCGCGGAAATGCACCTGGGTGTCGATGACGCCGGGCAGGATGGTTAGCCCGGTGCAGTCGACCACCTCGCCGGCCGAGGCGGCACCGAGGGCGCCGATCTCGGCGATGCGGCCATTGACGACGCCGATGTCGCGGGGGCCGAGACCGTCATGATTGGCGACCACGCCGTTTCTGAACACGATGTCGAATGTCGCGGCCATGCCGGGCTCTCCTGTCGAACGATGCTGGGGTGTTCTTAGTGTCCGCGCGGCGAAAGGGGAAGCCGGTTTTGGCGAAACCATCGCAAGGCAGCCGGCACGGAGCCTGCAAGGGAACGGCAGGAGCGACGGTTGCGACCGGTTTGCGACAGCGATTGTCGCGACCCGGGCCGCGCCCTATCTTTCGCCTGGAACAGAGGGAATCGAGATGGCTGGACAGATCGCGCGGCTTGAAGACCGGGGCGTGGTGGCGGTGACGGGGGCCGACGCGCGGACGTTTCTCGACGGGCTGGCGACGGCGAAGGTGGCGAGTGCGCCGGAGGGGAGCTGCGGCTACGGGGCGCTGTTGACGCCGCAGGGCAAGATCCTGTTCGACTTCCTCGGCCATGCGACGGCCGACGGCATCGTCCTCGATTGCCCGGCTGCGGCCGCGGCCGATCTTGCCAGGCGGCTGGGGTTCTACAAGCTGCGGGCCAAGGTGGCGGTGGCGGATGTTTCGGGTGAGTACGCGGTGCTGGCGGGCTGGAACGGCGCCGCGCCGATCGCCGGCGCCGGTTTCGATCCGCGTCACGGCGGGCTCGGCTGGCGGGCGGTGGTGCCGGCGGCATCGGCGGAGGCGGCGATGGCGGCGAGCGGCGCGGCGATCGTCGGCGACGCAGACTGGCAGGCGCATCGCATCGGGTTGGCGATCCCGGAAGCCGGGCGGGATTTCGCCTATGGCGACGCCTTTCCCCATGACGCCGATCTTGACCAGTTCGGCGGCGTCGACTTCAAGAAGGGCTGTTATGTCGGTCAGGAAGTGGTGTCGCGGATGCAGCATCGCGGGCTGGCGCGGCGGCGGATCGTCGTCGTGGAGGCCGAGGCGGAACTGCCGGCGGCGGGGACCGAGATCGTCGTCGGCGCCAAGGCGGTCGGCACGCTCGGTTCGAGCGCCGGCCGGCGCGGGTTGGCGCTGGTGCGGCTCGACCGGGTGAAGGAAGCGCTGGATGCCGGGGCGGAGATCGCCGCCGACGGCCGGGCACTGCGCTTCAGCCTGCCGGAATGGGCGCGGTTCGGCTGGCCGGAGACGACAGCGGCGGATTGATCGCGGCGGCGGCGCGCGTTGTCGCGCCAGCCGAGGCGTTGCTCACTTGGCGATCGGGGCGCCCCGGGCGGTCCACTCGATCATGCTGCCCTTGAAGTTGCGGATATCGGTGCGGCCGGCCTGGGCGAGGGCGGCCTGGGCCTTGCTCGAACGGTTGCCAGAGCGGCACATGACCACGACCGGCTTGTCGGCGGTCGAGGTCGGGACCATGGCGGGGTTGAGCTGCGACAGCGGCATGTTGACGGCGCCCGGAACATGCCCGGCGGCGAATTCGTCGGCTTCGCGCACGTCGATCAGTGTCACCGCCTTGGTCTGGAGCATGCGGGTGATTTCCTCGAAGCTGACATCCTCGGCGGCCCGGGCCGGCAGGGCTAACGTTGCGACAAGCAGAAGAACGGCGGCGAGGGACTTGATCAGGAAGGACATGGCGCGATCCGAAGCGAGGGTGGATGGCCCGATATATAGCAGCATTTGCTGAAACAGCACCTCGCGCGAAATCAAGAGGTGGTGATTTCGCCGCGTCGATCCGGTCGCGTCGCCGCTCCCGCCGAGGCATCCCGGCCAACAGGTATCGCGGCCGGTTCTCGCCATGAACAAAATGCCAACCCGCGTTGCGCTTTTGCGCTTCCATCGGGGCGGAAGCCTCGCCATATTGCTGGCATGGCGCGCGCACCGAAGACCCCGAAGCAATCCGAATCGACCCTTGCCGAACCGGCCGCGACCGGCTTCGGCGAGATGCCGCAGGCCGGGTTCGAGGTGGATACGGTGCCGTTTTCCGGCTCCATCGCCGGATGGGCCGACGAGATCGCCGCCGAGGCGGCACGCAGCGCCATGGCGCCGAGCGTGGCGGTGAAGCCGAAGGCGAAGGCGGGGCGGCCGAAAAAGGCCGGACCGGCGGCGGAGACGCCGGAGGAGCGGGTGCGCGGCGGGCTCAATCCGGTGCCGGGCCTCGACGTCTCGCTGGAGGAGGCCGAGGCGCTGAATATCGGCGGCGGCGGCGCGACGGCGACGGTGGCGGCGCTTTCGGCGCTGCTCGAATCCGGCAATCCGCTGTTCAAGCATGGCGAGATCTGGCAGCCGCACCGGCCGGAGCGGCCGGAGAAATCCGAAGGCGGCATCCGGTTCAAGATCGTTTCGGAATATACCCCGCGCGGCGACCAGCCGACGGCGATCGCCGAACTGGTGGAGGGCATCGACCGGGAGGACCGCACCCAGGTGCTGCTCGGCGTCACCGGCTCGGGCAAGACCTTCACCATGGCGCAGGTGATCGAGAAGACGCAGCGGCCGGCGCTGATCCTGGCGCCGAACAAGACGCTGGCGGCGCAGCTCTACGGCGAGTTCAAGTCGTTCTTTCCGGACAACGCGGTCGAGTATTTCGTTTCCTACTACGACTACTACCAGCCGGAAGCCTATGTGCCGCGCTCGGATACCTATATCGAGAAGGAATCGTCGATCAACGAGCAGATCGACCGGATGCGGCACGCGGCGACACGGTCGCTGCTGGAGCGCGACGACGTGATCATCGTCGCCTCGGTCTCCTGCATCTACGGTATCGGCTCGGTCGAAACCTATACGGCGATGACCTTCGGGATCGAGAAGGGCGAGCGGATCGACCAGCGGCAGTTGCTCGCCGATCTGGTGGCGCTGCAGTACAAGCGCAACGAGGCGGCGTTCCAGCGCGGGACGTTCCGGGTGCGCGGCGACACGGTCGAGCTCTATCCGGCCCACCTTGAGGACCGGGCTTGGCGGATTTCGCTGTTCGGCGACGAGGTGGAGAGCATCGTCGAGTTCGATCCGCTGACGGGGCAGAAGAACCAGGACCTGAAGGCGGTCAAGGTCTACGCCAATTCGCACTACGTCACGCCGAAGCCGACGCTGCACCAGGCGATCCAGAGCATCAAGGCGGAGCTGAAGCTGCGTCTGGTCGAACTGAACAATCACGGCCGGCTGCTGGAAGCGCAGCGGCTGGAACAGCGGACGATGTTCGATCTGGAGATGCTGGAGGCGACGGGCTCGTGCGCCGGCATCGAGAACTATTCGCGCTACCTCACCGGCCGGCGGCCGGGCGAGCCGCCGCCGACGCTGTTCGAGTATCTGCCCGACAATGCGCTGGTGTTCGCCGACGAAAGCCATGTGACGATCCCGCAGATCGGTGGCATGTATCGCGGCGACTTCCGGCGCAAGGCGACGTTGGCCGAATACGGCTTCCGCCTGCCGTCGTGCATGGACAACCGGCCGCTGCGGTTCGAGGAATGGGACGCGATGCGGCCGCAGCTGGTGGCGGTTTCGGCGACGCCGGCGGCGTGGGAGCTGGAGCAGGCGGGCGGCGTCTTCGTCGAGCAGGTCATTCGCCCGACCGGGCTGATCGACCCGCCGGTGGAGATCCGGCCGGCGACGAAGCAGGTGGAGGACCTGCTCGGCGAGGTGCGGGAGGTGGCCAAGGCCGGCTACCGGACGCTGGTGACGACGCTGACCAAGCGGATGGCCGAGGACCTGACGGAGTATCTGCACGAAAACGGCATCCGCGTGCGCTACATGCATTCGGACATCGACACGATCGAGCGGATCGAGATCATCCGCGACCTGCGGCTTGGCGCCTTCGACGTGCTGATCGGCATCAACTTGCTGCGCGAGGGGCTGGACATTCCGGAATGCGCGCTGGTGGCGATCCTCGACGCCGACAAGGAGGGGTTCCTGCGGTCGGAGACCTCGCTGGTGCAGACGATCGGCCGGGCGGCGCGCAATGTCGACGGCCGGGTGATCCTCTATGCCGACCGGATGACCGGATCGATGGAACGGGCGATCGCCGAGACCGACCGGCGGCGCGAGAAGCAGGTGGCGTATAACCTCGCCAACGGCATCACGCCGCAGTCGATCCGCAGCAACATCCAGGACATCCTGCAATCGGTCTACGAACAGGACCATGTGACGGTGGATGCCGGCTTTGCCGAGGGCGGGGCGCTGGTCGGGCACAATCTCGCCAGCCATATCGCCGATCTGGAAAAGCGGATGAAGGACGCCGCCGCCAATCTGGAATTCGAGACGGCGGCGCGGCTGCGCGACGAGATCAAGCGGCTGCGCGAAACCGACCTGGTGCTGGCGGACGATCCGCTGGCCCGGCAACGGGACGTCGACGACGCCACCGGCGGCTTCCGGGGCGAGCGCAAATATGGCAATGCCGCCAACCTGCCGGCCAGCCGGGCGCGCAAGAACTCGCTCGACGAGATGACGGTGGGGCGCACCGAGGTGCCGGACGGCGTGGCGCCACGGCGTCCGCCGCCAAGCACGGCGGCGGGAACGGTCGGCTACAAGGGCAAGCGCGGCGGTCGGGGCAAGCGGTGAACGGCCGTCCCGGATGGGCGAACGAGCGGGAAGCCTTGGAGCGGGGACTGCCCGGCTCACGGGCCTGCCGATCATGCTGGATGGCTCACCCCGGCGGGGTGGCCTGGCTTTTCGTCGGCGCGAGGATCGCCGCCGGGTGCCTCAGCGCTGGTCGCGGATGAATTCCGAGCGGCCGGCGTCGCTCCAGACGACCAGGACGTCGCCGTTGCGTTCCAGCCGACGGGCACCGGACAGGACGCGGAGGAAATCCGCTTCGATGCGGTTGTCGGGGCCGACGCAGGCCATGCGGGTGGTCATGCCGGTGGTGACGCGAAGCGCGGTGGCGGTGCCGGACCAGCTGGCGCCGAAGCGGTTGCAGCCGGTCCAGCCGCTGACGGCGCCGGCGGCGTCGAAGCGCATGACCGGGGCGCGGGCGGTGGTGATGGCGCGGCCATCGAGCATGGTGGCACGCCAGCCGCCGAGCCAATAGGCATCGCCGGACTGGGCGGTGGCGCGGGCGGGCGAGGCGGCGGCGAGCGCGGCGGCGATCAGAAGCGCGAGAAGGGCAGGTCGGGTCATGGCACGCATGGTGGCCTATCGGGGCTGAACCGCCGATGAACGACACGGGCGCGGGTGCGCGGCATCGGGGCGAGGGGTATCGCCCGACACCGACCACGGCGCGGCGTCGAAATCATGGCGCGCGCGGCGTTCTGCCCGCGCGCGTTCCTCATTCGCCTCAATCCGCCTCAGAGGCATGAGAAGATCACGTTGGGACGACCATCGGGCATTTCAAACGCCCGATGGCATCACGAGATCATCGCCAGCCAGTCGTCCTCGCTGATGACCTTGACGCCGTGTTTCTGGGCGTCGGCGAGCTTGGAGCCGGCGCCGGGGCCGGCGACGACGAGGTCGGTCTTTTTCGAGACGCTGCCGGACACCTTGGCGCCGAGGGATACGGCGCGGGCCTTGGCCTCGTCGCGGGTCATCTTCTCGAGGCTGCCGGTGAAGACGATGGTGAGGCCGGCGACCTCGGTGTCGGTCTTCGGCTTCTCGGCGTCGAGGACGGTGACCTCGGCGGTGAGGCGGGCAAGGACGGCGAGGTTGTGGGCCTCGGCGAAATAGCGGGCGACGGAATCGATGACGGTTTCGCCGATCTGGTCGAGGGCGTCCATGTCGTCGCGGGCCTTGGCGTCGCCGGCGGCGACCGCCTGTCCGGCCTCGACGAAGGCGGCCCAGCCGCCATAGCCGGCGGCGAGCACCCGGGCGGTGGTTTCGCCGACATTGCGGATGCCGAGGGCGAAGATGAAGCGTTCGAGCGCGATGTTGCGGCGCTCGCGGATGGCGTCGAACAGGTTCTTGACGCTCTGCCAGCCGAAGCCTTCCTCGCGCTGCAGCTGGATTTCGCCGTTGCGGGCTTCGAGGGTGAAGAGATCGGCGGGCTCCTTGATCCAGCCCTTTTCGAAGAACAGCGCGATCTGCTTGTCGCCGATGCCGTCGATGTCGAAGGCCTTGCGCGAGACGAAGTGCTTGAGGTGCTCCTGGCGCTGGTAGGGGCAGGCGAATTCGCCGCCGCAGCGCTTGATGGCGCCCTCCTCGCCGCTGGCGGTGGCCTCGCGGACGAGCGGGGTTTGCAGCGAGCAGGCGCAGTGCTGCGGGAAAACGTATTCGACGGCGTCGGCGGGGCGCTTGTCGGCGACGATGCCGACGACCTGCGGGATGACGTCGCCGGCGCGCTGGATGACGACGGTGTCGCCGATGCGCAGGTCCTTGCGGCGGATTTCGTCCTCGTTGTGCAGGGTGGCGTTGGAAACGACGACGCCGCCGACGGTGACCGGGGTCAGGCGCGCCACCGGGGTGTGGGCGCCGGTGCGGCCGACCTGGATGTCGATGCCTTCCAGCACGGTGGTTGCCCGCTCGGCCGGAAACTTGTGGGCGATGGCCCAGCGCGGGCTGCGCGAGACGAAGCCGAGCCGGGCCTGCCAGTCGAGGCGGTCGACCTTGTAGACGACGCCGTCGATGTCGTAGCCGAGGCCGGCGCGGAGCGCCTCGATGTGGTGATAGTGGCCAAGCAGATCGTCGATGGTCTGGCAGCGGACCATCAGCGGATTGACGCGGAAGCCCCAGCGGCCGAAGGCCTGCACCACGTCGAACTGGGTTTCGGCCGGCAATTGCGGCGCCTCGCCCCAGGCATAGGCGAAGAAGCGCAAGGGGCGGGAGCGGGTGATGGCGGCGTCGAGCTGGCGCAGCGAGCCGGCGGCGGCGTTGCGCGGATTGGCGAAGGCGGGCTTGCCCTCGGCGAGCTGGCGGGCGTTGAGGGCGGCGAAATCGGCGTGGCTCATATAGACCTCGCCGCGCACCTCGATTACCTCAGGCACGTCGCCGACGAGGATGCCGGGCACGTCGGCGATGGTGCGGACATTGGCGGTGACGTTCTCGCCCTCGGCGCCGTCGCCGCGGGTGGCGGCGCTGACGAGGCGTCCGGCTTCGTAGCGCAGCGAGCAGGAGAGGCCGTCGATCTTCGGCTCGGCGGTGACGACGACCGGCTCGGCGGCGTCGATCATAAGAAAACGCCGGACGCGCTCGACGAAGTCGGCGGCGTCGGCATCGGTGAAGGCGTTGTCGAGCGACAGCATCGGCACGGCGTGGCGCAGCTTGTCGAAGCGTTCGGCCGGACGGGCGCCGATCTGGTCGGTCGGGCTGTCGGCGCGCTTCAACTGCGGAAACCGGGCCTCGATCGCCAGATTGCGGCGGCGCAGCACGTCATATTCGGCATCGGTCAGGGTCGGCGCGTCGTCCTGATAATAGCGCTTGTCGGCGTCGGCGATCACCAGCGCCAATTCGGCCAGCTCGGCGCCGGCTTCGAGTTCGGTCAGGGCTTCGACCGGTGTCGTCGATATCGACATGGAGGGCTCCGGCGCGGATCGGTTTTCGGGAAACGGTGGCGGCATTTGACCCGGAGCGTCGGCGGCAATCAAGCCGGTTCGGCATCGCGGCGGGCGCGGCGGGCGGCGCGCAGGTCGTCGATGAACAGGCGCGACAGGGCATCGGCGCGTTCGTTCATCGGATCGCCGGCGTGGCCCTTGACCCAATGCCACTCGACGCGGTGGCGGGCCTGGGCGTCGTCGAGGCGGCGCCAGAGGTCCTCGTTCTTCACCGGCTTCTTGTCGGCGGTGCGCCAGCCATTGCGCTTCCAGCCGTTGATCCAGGAGGTGATGCCGGAGCGGACATAGGCGCTGTCGGTGTAGAGATCGACGGCGCAGGGGCGGGTCAGCGCCTCCAGCGCCGAGATGGCGCCGAGCAGTTCCATGCGATTGTTGGTGGTTTCGGCCTCGCCGCCGTTCAGCTCCTTCTCGAAGCCGCCGAAGGTGAGGATGGCGCCCCAGCCGCCGGGGCCGGGATTTCCCGAGCAGGCCCCGTCGGTGTAGATCACCACGCGCTTCTCGGCCTCGCTCATCGGTCGAGCCCGTAGTCGCGGGCGGTGGCGACGGCGCGATGGAAACGCAGCTTGCGCAGATATTCCAGCGGGTCCTTCGGCCGGACCATGGCACCGGGCGGCACGTTCAGCCAGTCGTAGAGGCGGGTCAGCAGGAAGCGCAAGGCGCTGCCGCTGGCGAGCAGCGGCAGGGCGGCCACCTCGGCATCGCTGAACGGACGGGCGGCGGCATAGGCGTTGAGGAAGGCTCGGCCCTTGGTCAGATTGTAGGAGCCGTCGGTCTCGAAGCACCAGGAATTGAGGCAGATAGCGACGTCGTAGGCATAGGCGTCGTTGCAGGCGAAATAGAAGTCGATCAGGCCCGACAGGTTTTCGTCGATAAAGAAGACGTTGTCGGGAAACAGGTCGGCATGGATGACGCCCGAGGGCAGGTCGCACGGGAAGTCGCGCTCCAGCCGGGCGAGCTCGGCGTCGATCTCGCCGGCAAGGCCGGGGACGACCTCGTCGGCGCGGGCGCGCGAGCGCTCGAACAGCGGCCGCCAGCCGCCGACGCCGAGGGCGTTGGTGCGGCTGAGGTGGAAATCGGCGCCGGCCTTGTGAAAGGCGGCGAGTGCCGCGCCGAGTTCGGCGCAGTGGCGCACGGTGGGGCGGCGGACCCAGACGCCGTCGAGGAAGGTGACGATCGCCGCCGGCCGGCCGGCGATCTCGCCGAGCATGGCGCCGTCGCGCATCTTCACCGGCAGTGGGCAATTGATGCCGCGGGTGGCGAGATGTTCCATCAGGCCGAGGAAGAACGGCAGGTCGTTCGGGTCGACGCGCTTTTCGTAGAGCGTCAGGATGAACTCGCCGCCCTGGGTGCGCAGAAGGTAGTTGGAATTCTCCACCCCCTCGGCGATGCCCTTCAGCGACAGCATGTGGCCGATGTCGTAGCGGGTCAGGAATTCCGCCAGATCCTCGTCGGTGACTTCGGTATAGACGGCCATGGGTCCGGACCTGTCGCGGGGTGATCGAGAATCCGCGAGCCGGCCCGCCCGCCGCCCGCTGCGGCCAAGGTGTTACAAAGCCAGCGGCGCCGGGTCAAATCGCCTGAGGCGGAATCGCCGCCGGCCATGTCGTGATCGGGCGATGAAAATCGGCATGATGC
>JAEULV010000097.1 GCA_016793065.1 Hyphomicrobiaceae bacterium | reverse complement strand
AGCAGGATCAGGATCACTTCCATCGTTTCGCCCCGCGATAGCGGCTGCCGCGAACGGCGACGTCGCCATTGAACCCGACCGATAGTGGCACGCCAAGGGCAGGCTTGCCGACGCCATGCGGCGCCCCGGGGCGTCGCGGCGCGGGCGAGCCGGCACGCGCCACGCCTGGCGGCAGGGCGTCAACCGATCTTGACGACGACTCGGCCGCGCACCTTGCCGGCGAGGATATCGTGGCCGACGTCGACCAGATCGGCGAACTCAACCTCGGTCGTCAGCCGGTCGAGCTGGTCGAAGTCGAGGTCGCGCACCAGCCGGCGATAGGCTTCCTCGCGGATCGAGATCGGCGCATTGACGCTGTCGATGCCGAGCAGCGAGACGCCGCGCAGGATGAAGGGCATGACCGTTGCCGGCAGATCGGCGCCGCCGGCGAGACCGCAGGCGGCAACGGCGCCGCCATAGCTCGTCTGGGCGAGCACATTGGCAAGCGTGGTGGAGCCGACCGAATCGACGGCGCCGGCCCAGCGCTCGCGCCCGAGCGGCTTGCCGGGGGCCGACAGTTCCGACCGCTCGACAATGTCGCCGGCGCCGAGCTGCCTGAGATAGTCAGCCTCCTGCGGCCGGCCGGTCGAGGCGAGCACGGTATAGCCGAGCCTTGCCAGCACCGCGACCGCGATCGAGCCGACGCCGCCGGCGGCGCCGGTGACCAGCACCGGGCCGCGCGCCGGGGTGATGGCATGCCGCTCCAGCGCCAGGATCGCCAGCATGGCGGTGTAGCCGGCGGTGCCGATCGCCATGGCGCGACGGGCCGACAGTTCCGCCGGCCGCTTGATCAGCCAGTCGCCCTTGACCCGGGCCAGGCCGGCATAGGCGCCGAAATGCACCTCGCCGACGCCCCAGCCGTTGAGGATGACCTCATCGCCGACGGTGAAATCCGGATGTCCGGAGGCGGTCACCCGGCCGGCGAAGTCGATGCCGGGCACCATGGGAAAGCGCCGGACCACCGGACCCTTGCCGGTCAGCGCCAGCCCGTCCTTGTAATTGACCGTCGACCATTCGACCGCGACGGTGACGTCGCCCGGCATCAGGTCTGCCTCGCTCAACCGCGATCGGGTCACGGCATAGGCCTTGGTCGCGTCGTCGCGGCTGACAATGAGGGCGGGGAAATCGGTCATGGCGCGCTCCGGAATGTGATCGGGCCAGAGACTGGACCGGCACGGCAGGCTTGGCAACGGGGTAAGCGCGGGAGTTTCCGTTGCGCGAGCGGGCAATGGCGGCGCAAGCGGACAGGCACATGCGAAAAGGCCCCGATCCTGACCGGATCGGGGCCTTGTTCACGGTGCGAATGCCGGCGCGGTCGCCGATCAGGCCGCCAGCGCCCGCTCGGGGGCGAGCAAGCTCAGGCCGAGCGCCTCGGCGACGGCCGGGTGGGTGATCTGGCCGGCATGGACATTGAGGCCGTTGCGCAGGTGCGGGTCGTCGGCCAGCGCCTTCTTCCAGCCCTTGTCGGCGAGCGCCAGGGTGAACGGCAGCGTGGCGTTGTTGAGGGCGAAGGCGGAGGTGCGGGCGACGCCGCCGGGCATGTTGGCGACGCAATAATGCACGACGCCGTCAACGACATAGGTCGGGTTGGAATGGGTGGTGGCGCGGGAGGTGTCGGCGCAGCCGCCCTGATCGATCGAGACGTCGACGATGACCGAGCCCTTCTTCATTGTCGCCAACAGGTCGCGGGTGATCAGCTTCGGCGCCGAGGCGCCGGGGATCAGCACGGTGCCGATCACCAGATCGGCATCGGCGAGCAGGCGGGCGACGGCGTCGCGGGTCGAGTACACGGTCTTGATGCGGCTGCCGAACTGGGCGACGAGCCGGCGCAGCACATCGACATTGCGGTCGACGACGGTGACGTCGGCGCCGAGGCCGACGGCCATCATCGTGGCATTGCTGCCGGAGACGCCGCCGCCGAGGATCACCACATTGGCCGGCGCGACGCCCGGCACGCCGCCGAGCAGGATGCCGCGACCGCCGGCGGCGTTCTCGAGGCAATGGGCGCCGGACTGCACCGCCATGCGGCCGGCGACTTCCGACATCGGGAAGAGCAGCGGCAGGGCGCCGGACGGGCTGGTGACGGTCTCGTAGGCGATGCAGGTGGCGCCCGACTTCATCAGGTCGCGGGCCTGATCCGGATCCGGCGCCAGATGCAGATAGGTGAACAGCAGCTGGCCGTCGCGCATCCTGGCGCGCTCGACCGCCAGCGGCTCCTTGACCTTGACCACCATTTCGGCGCCGGCCCAGATCTCGTCGGCGCTGTCGACCAGGCTCGCGCCGGCGGCGACGAAATCGGCATCGACGATGCCGGCGCCAAGGCCGGCGCCCTTCTGCACCGCGACCGAATGACCATGGGCGACAAGTTCGCGCACCGAGCCGGGCACCAGGCCGACGCGATCCTCATGGTCCTTGATTTCCTTCGGCACACCGACGCGCATGACATCACCTCTTGCTCGGGAGCGGCCTGATTGGGAACGAGGCCGCAAAGGCTTGAATTCAATGACCTTCCGCGCGCTGGGGGGATCGCGGCAAGGCCGGTTGGCGCTGGTCTTGCCGCGATGCGGAACCGGGTCGCCAACCTTTGACAAGCCTATGTCAACGGCTGCGCAATTTGTAACCGAATTGATAGTGCGAAACCATTTGATTTCGCAGTTTATTCGACGATAATATCAATGCTCGATACAGCGTCCGCCATAACCTCTCAGAAGTCGAATATACTGCGATGCAACAAGATCTGCCTGCCCTCGACGACCGCGACCGCGCCATTCTCGACATTCTTCAGGTCGACGGCCGCATCACCAATGCCGATCTGGCCGAACGGGTGCACCTGTCGCCCTCGGCCTGCCTGCGACGGGTCAAGATCCTGGAGGAGAGCGCCCTGGTGGCCGGCACGGCGCTGATCCTCGACCAGACGGCGGCGGGGTTTCCCGGCACGGCCTATGTGTTCATCACCCTCGACGCGCAGCAACGCGCGGCGCTGGAGGCGTTCGAGACGCGGGTGAAGGTGATCCCGGAGGTGCAGGAATGCTACCTGCTCGCCGGCCAGCACGACTATCTCCTGCGCATCGTCTTCGGCGACATGGCCGACCTCGAGCGCCTGCATTCGGAAGTGCTCACCCGCCTCCCCGGCGTCACCCGCGTCCAGTCCACCCTGACGCTGCGCACGGTGAAGCGGACGACGCGGATTCCGGTGTGAGGGCGGCGGTTCCAGCCGCAAGCTGCGGTCTGGCGGTGACCACGGAGGATATCGTGAGTTCCAGGACGGCAGTCCCTGTCGATTTCGGCCACGAGTTCGAGCGTGCCCAGAAGCGCGTCGAGCACGGCGAATTCGCGTCGCTCGACGAGGTCGTGCGGGCGGGACTGCGGGCGCTCGACCGGGAGGACGACGAGCATCAGGCGCGACTGCGCTCCCAGATCGCGGCGTCGATCGTCGACCCTCGCCCGACGGAAGCGCTCGACGAGGTCTTCGCGCGCCTCCATGCCCACCACCAGCAACAGATGAAGCGTGGGTCCGATGGAGCATGAGGTTCGTTTTCGCGCCTCGGCGCGATCGGATCTATTTTCCCTCTAGGATCCTATCACCGGGCGGGCTGAAAGCAGCACCGCTTCAGCCACGACGGGCCTGAAAGTCGCGGAGAAGATCGTCGGCGGTCACGACACGGCCCGGACCGCTGGCAATGCCGGCGGCATAGGCCTGGCGCAGCCGTTCGGCGTCGACAGCCGACTGAATGCGGTCGGTCTGTTCGCGTGGAAGAGTGACGGACAAGCTCGGCATGGGTGTCTCCTGGCATCAGAATGGCAGACTCCGGCATTCGCCACAATGCGAATGCCGGAGTCGCCGAGCGATTGCCGCCATGTCGACGCCGTGCGCCGGCCCGATCTTTACCCCGCCAGCGCCGCCTTGTTGGCCTCGACCCAATCGGCGACCGGGATCGGCTTGCGGCCGGTCAGGGTTTCCACCGCATCGGTGATGCCGGCGGTGTAGCCGGCGGCGACGAAGGTGAAGATGAAGGCGAGGAATTCGGCGTAGGGCCGCGGTACGCCGTGGCCGACGAGGCTGTCGACGAAGGCGGCGCCGGTGACGGGGAGATAGGCAACCGGCTTGCCGATGGCCTTGGCAATGATCGCCGCCGCGTCGCCATAGCCGAGCGCCTCGGCGCCGGTGAGGTTGAAGGCCTGACCGTCAAATGCCGACGTGGTCAGGGCGGTTACGGCGGAGGCGGCGATGTCGCGGGTGTCGATAAAGCTGGTCTTGCCGTCGCCGGCCGGCACGGCGATGACGCCGGCCTTGATGCCCGCGCCCCAATAAGTGAGGAAATTGTCGGTGAACCAGTTCGGCCGCAAGATGACGAAGGGCGTGCCGGACTGCTTGAGGAAAGCCTCGATGCGGCCATAGGGTGAGGACGGATCGGCATCGGCGCCAATGACCGTCTGGACGACGAGCTTGACGCCACGGGCGGCGGCGGCTTGCAGCACCGGCATCAGCAGGCCGTGGGGATCGAGCTGACCTGCCGGAACGACGGCGAACAACGCGCCGACGCCATCGAGGGCGGCGGCGAAGGTCGACGGGTCGGAATAATCGAACCGGACGGTTTCCGCCCCGGCGATGGCGGCGTCGGCGCCCTTGCGGCTGGCGACGCGGACGGCGGCGCCGCGGGCGATGAGGCCGGCGACAACCTTGGACCCGATGGTACCGGTACCGCCGAGGACGAGAATCTTGTTCGACATGCTGATGCTCCAACTGCGAGGATTTTTCTGGTTTCTTTTTGAAACCATGTTTCACGATGAAAGCAGATAGGATAAGTAAAGGCTGGCGTAAAGAACGCACTTTGATGTCAGTTGGTCACCTCGTGGAAACCGGAGCCGTCATGAACATTCCCGTCAATCCGGGCGACCGCTACGACGTCTATTGCGCCGCCTGTCCGACGCGGATGGTGCTCGATCGCATTGCCGACAAGTGGGCGATGCTGATCCTCGGCCGGCTGGCGCGCCAGCCGGTGCGCTTCAACCAGCTGCGGCGCGAGATCGACGGCGTTTCGCAAAAGGTGCTGTCGCAGACGCTGAAGCGGCTGGAGCGCGACGGCCTGATCGCGCGCGCGGTGTTCGCCACCGTGCCGGTGACGGTGGAATATTCGATCACGCCGCTGGGCGAGACGCTGAACGACGCGGTCGCGGCGTTGCGGACATGGGCCGAGACCCATATCGAGACGGTGCTGGAGGCGCAGCGGCGCTACGACAAGGCGTGAGCCCCCGGGACGGCGCCGGGCGTCTGGATCGATGTGACGGCACAGGCGCGGCGGATTTTTGCCATGGCGTTGAAGGTGTCGTGCATTTGTCCCTATCGCACCATAAGTGGATTTCCGCCATAGTCCTCCGGCGCCGGATGATCGGCGCGCTCATCATCCGGGAACGACACTCATGACTTCGCTTGCAGGCGTCACCATCAAAGGCCAGCCCGGCCCGCGTTTCGAGGAAATCCTGACGCCCGAGGCGGTTGGGTTTGTCGCCGGCCTGCAGCGGGCGTTCAACCAGACCCGCAAGCGGCTGCTGGCCGCCCGCGCCGAACGGCAGAAGCGGTTCGATGCCGGCGAGCTGCCGACCTTCCTCGACGCGACCGCGCATGTGCGCGCCGGCGACTGGAGCGTGGCGCCGATCCCGGCGGACCTGCAGGACCGCCGCGTCGAGATCACCGGCCCGGTCGACCGCAAGATGATCGTCAACGCGCTCAATTCCGGCGCCAAGGTGTTCATGGCCGACTTCGAGGACGCCTCGTCGCCGACCTGGGCCAACATGATCGAGGGCCAGCTGAACCTGAAGGATCGCTGGGCCGGGACCATCGATTTCGTCGAGCCGTCGACCGGCAAGGCCTACAAGCTCGGCGCGACGCCGGCGACGCTGATCATCCGGCCGCGCGGCTGGCACCTGCTGGAAGAGCATGTGCTGGTCGACGGCGAGCCGATGTCGGGATCGCTGTTCGATTTCGGCCTGTATTTCTTCCACAACGCCAAGGACCTGATCGGGCGCGGCAGCGGGCCGTATTTCTATCTGCCGAAGATGGAAAGCCATCTTGAGGCGCGACTGTGGAACGACGTCTTCGTCGCCGCGCAGGAGACGCTCGGCGTGCCGATCGGCTCGATCAAGGCGACGGTGCTGATCGAGACGCTGCCGGCGGCGTTCGAGATGGACGAGATCCTGTTCGAACTGCGCGCACACATGGCCGGGCTCAATTGCGGGCGCTGGGACTATATCTTCTCGTTCATCAAGACCTTGCGCGCCAATCCGGCCTATGTGCTGCCGGACCGCGCCCAGGTGGTGATGGGCAAGGCGTTCCTGCGGGCCTATTCGCAGCTGCTGATCAAGACCTGTCACCGGCGCGGCGCCTTTGCCATGGGCGGCATGGCGGCGCAGATCCCGATCAAGAACAATCCGGAGGCCAATGCGGCCGCCTTCGCCAAGGTGCGCGCCGACAAGGAGCGCGAGGCCGGCGACGGCCATGATGGCACCTGGGTCGCGCATCCGGATCTGGTGCCGGTGGCGATGGAAGTGTTCGACCGGCTGATGCCGGGCCCGAACCAGCTGCACCGCCTGCGCGAGGATGTGACGACGACCGCCGCCGACCTGGTCGAGATCCATCAGGGCAGCAAGACCGAGGCGGGCCTGCGCGAGAACATCCGCGTCGGCGTGCAGTATATCGAGGGCTGGCTGCGCGGACGCGGCGCGGTGCCGATCTACAATCTGATGGAAGACGCCGCCACCGCCGAGATCAGCCGGACGCAGATCTGGCAATGGCTGCATTTCGGCGCGACGCTCGATACCGGCGCCACCGTCACCACCGCCTTCGTCGAGACCTGCATCGAGGAGGAAATGGCGCGGGTGCGCGGGGAAGTCGGCGAGGAGGCGTTCGCCGGCGGCCGGTTCGGCGATGCGCTGGCGCTGTTCAAGCGGCTGATCTTCGCCGAGACGCTGGAAGCGTTCCTGACGATCCCGGCCTATCGCCTGATCGTCTGAGCCGGCGCGACCTTGCCCGCGACGATAGCGCGCGTGCGCAGTCGTCCGGGCTTGAGCGCGGCGGGCGGATGGGATCGGATGCCGGCCATGTCAACCACACCCGAATTCGACTCCAAGCGTCCGATCCTCGCCAAGCGCCTGCGCGATGTCGGCCTTCTCGCCGCCATCGTCGGCACGATGATCGTCGGCTACATGCAGTTTCGCGCCGCCATTCCGAGCCAGATCGAGATGGTGGCGGTGACGACGCTGACCGCCGCCAAACACCACACCGCCGTCGGCACCAACCAGAACGTGGCGCGGGCGCGGCTTGCCGACGGCAGCGAGGTCGATGTGCTGCTGCCCGTCGAGGTCGAGGCCAAGGCGGGCGAGCAGATCGAGGTCGAGAAGCTGACCATGCCCGACGGCTCGATCCATTACCGCGCCAGCACCAAGGTGCGCACCGGGCGCTGATCGGCCGGCCCGCGGCGATTTACCATCTTCCCAGCTCGTTCACCGCAGGAATGCCGCGGCCGCGCCGTGGCATATCGATTGCGAATAGTAACCCGATGTTAACGCCTGTGTCCCGAAACGAGACGTCTCGCTCGGGACCCGCGCTTCAGTCGGGTTGTTCGCGTGAGAATCGAGCCGGGCTCATTGGATGTCGGACGCCACCGTCGCCTGGTGACGGGCGCCGGCGCGTCGGCTGGCGCGTTCGATCAGCGCCAGCCGCATCGTCGGGTGGAGCCGAGCCGGGCCCTGGTGCCGGTTGCCCGTCCGGCCGAGCCGTTCGTGGCGCTGCGCCGGCTGTTCATCCGCGCCTTCGCGCCGTTCATCGCCCACCTTCATGCCGTCGAGCAGGATGCGCCGCAGACGCGGGCGCGGCGCCGGGCCGAGCCGTCGGCGGCCATTGTCGCCTATGAGGCGGCGGCGATCCTGCGGGCGCCGAACCTGGCGGGCGCCATCGTCGAGCGCGTGGTCTGATCGCGACCGCGCCGCCTCAATAGCCCAACGCCAGACCGTCCTTGCGCGGATCGGAACCGCCGATCAGCACGCCGCGCGCGTGGTCGATCTCGATCGCCTGACCGCCGCCATGGGGACTTGCCGCCTCGACCACGACGTGTCCGCGTGCCCGCAGGCCGGCGACGGTCGCCGGCGACACGCCGCGCTCGGCGGCGATCACATCCGGATCGTCGGTCCAGAACAGGCGCGGGCCATCGAGGGCGGCTTGCGGGTCGAGACCGTAGTCGTGCCAATTCGAGACGAATTGCGCGTGGCCCATGGCCTGATAGGCGCCGCCCATCACCCCGAACGGCATGACCGGCCGGCCGTCGCGCAGGACGAAGCCGGGGATGATGGTGTGCATCGGCCGCTTGGCCGGGCCGACGCAATTGGGATGATCGGGATCGACGACGAAGCACGAGCCGCGATTCTGCAGCAGGATGCCGCTTTCGTCGGTGGCAATCGACGAGCCGAACAGGAAGTAGATCGAGTTGATCAGCGACACCGCCAGCCCATCGCGATCGACAACGGTCAGGTAGACCGTGCTCGCCTTCGGCACCGGCGCCGGGGTGACGTCGGCAAGCCGGCGGGTGGGGTCGAAGCGGCGGGCCTCGATCTCGGCATAGGCCTTCGACACCAGCGCCTCGACGGTGACGCGCATCCGGGCCGGATCGCAGATGAAGGCATCGCGGCAGGCATAGGCGAGGCGGGCAGCCTCCAGCATCAGGTGCGCCCGCTCGGAGCCATTGATGTCGAGGGCGTGCGCCTCAAGGCATTCCATGATGTTGAGGATGATCAGCGCGGTGATGCCCTGACCGTTGGGCGGCAACTCGGCGACCTCGATGCCGCGATAGCGGCTGGTCACCGGCGCGACCCATTCGGCGGCCATGCCGGCGAGGTCGGCCTCGGTCATGACGCCGCCGGCGGCGCGGACCGTCGCGGCGATGTCGGCGGCGATCTCGCCCTGATAGAAGCCGGCGGCGCCAAGGCGGGCGATCTTGCGCAAGGTGGCGGCAAGCGCCGGCAGGCGGTGGACGTCGCCGGCGGCGGGCGCGGCACCGCCCGGCAGGTAGTGCCTGGCGGCGGCGGCGTTGCCGCGCAGGCGGGCGGCCTGTCCGGCCCAGTCCCAGGCCACGCGCGGGGCGACCGGGAAGCCGTTCTCGGCAAACGAAATCGCCGGTTCGAGCAGGCGGCCGAGATCGAAGCGGCCGAAACGGTCGAGCAGCGCCTGCCAGCAGGCGACGACGCCGGGAACGGTGACGGCGTCGGCGTGCTCGGGCATGACCTCGGCATCGCCGCGATTGAGGAAGCGGTCGAGCGTCAGCGCCGCCGGCGAGCGGCCGGAGCCGTTGAGGCCGTGGATTTCACCGTCCGGCGTGCCGACAATGGCGAAACCGTCACCGCCGAGGCCGGTCATGTGCGGTTCGACCACGCACAACACGGCGGCGGCCTTGACGGCGGCGTCGGCGGCGGAACCGCCCGAACGGAGGCACGCAACCGCCGCCTCGGTAGCCAGCGGATGGCTGGTCGCGGCCATGCCATTCATCGCCATGACCGGGGAGCGGCCGGGAAGCTGAAAATCGCGCATCAACAGAGCTTTCAATCAAATGGCTCGATCGAATATGATCGTGTGGTCAAGTGTTTCGCTTCCCGAATCCCGCTGTCAACGCATAACTCCCCATGCAGAATTGCATAACGCTCCGGGGATGCGCGCAAAAACGACTTTCGTCGAGGAGATGCCCCCATGACCGACCTCACGCTCGCCGCCGCCAATGCCATCGTGGCCGGAACGATCGAAAAAGCCGCCAGTGCCGGCATCAAGCCGCTGGCGATCGCGGTGCTCGACGGCGCCGGCCAGTTGCTGGCGTTCCAGCGCCAGGACGGCACCGGCGGGCTGCACCGGGCCGATATCGCCATCGGCAAGGCCTACGGGGCGCTGGCGGTGGGGACGTCGTCGCGCTGGCTGCATGTGCAGCAGGAGACGCGACCGCATTTCCTCACCGGCCTGATCGCGGTCGCCGGCGGCAAGATGGTGCCGGTGCCGGGCGGCGTGCTGATCAAGCAGGCCGAGACCGGCGCGGTGCTCGGCGCGGTCGGGGTGTCGGGCGACACCTCCGACAATGACGAGATCGCCGCCGCGCACGGCATCGTCAGCGCCGGCTTCCGCGCCGACCTGTGAGCGGGCGCGCGCCGGTCAGGGCGCGCGGTTCATGGTGAACTGGTGGATGGCGTTGATCCGCCCCACCAGTTCCGGCGTCATCGGCACCGCGTCGATCGCCGCCAGATTGGCCTCGAGCTGCGTCGGGGTGGTGGCGCCGATGATCACCGAGGTGGTGAAGGGGCGCGAGGCGGCGAAGGCGATCGACATCTGCGCCGGGTCGAGCGCAAGCTCGTCGGCAAGCGTCAGGTAGGCCTCATAGGCCTCGACGGCCCCGGGCTTTTCATAGCGCTGCAGCCGATCGAACAGCGCCTTGCGGCTCGCCGGCGGCAGCGCGCCGTTGCGGTACTTGCCGGTCAGATAGCCTTGCGCCAGCGGCGAATAGGCCAGCAGGCCGACCTGCTCGCGTTCGGCGATCTCGGCCAGCGCGGTCTCGAAGGTGCGGTTGACCAGGTGATAGGCGTTCTGGATCGACTGCGGCCGGGGGCCAAGGCCGCGCTCGGCGGCGAAGACGGCCCGCATGGTGCCCCAGGCGCTTTCGTTCGACAGGCCGATATGGCGGACCTTGCCGGTGGCGACGATGTCGGCGAGGACGCCCATGGTTTCCTCGATCGGCACTTCATCGGCGGCGCGCGGCGACGGCACGTAGACCGTCGGGTTGGAGCCCCACATGATGGTGCGGTCGGGCCAATGCAGCTGATAGAGGTCGATATAGTCGGTCCGCAGCCGCCGCAGCGACTTGTCGATCGCTTCCTCGATATTGCGGCGATCGAGCTTGGCGCGGCCGCCGTCATCGCGGAACCAGTTCATGTCGGTGCGGCCGACGACCTTGGTCGCCATGATCACCTTGTCGCGATTGCCGCGCGCCTTGAACCAGGCGCCGATGATCTCCTCGGTGCGACCTTGCGTCTCCGGCCGGGGCGGAATGGCGTAAAGCTCGGCGGCATCGAGGAAATTGACGCCGCGATCGAGCGCCATGTCCATCTGGGCGTGGCCCTCGGCCTCGGTGTTCTGCTCGCCATAGGTCATGGTGCCGAGGCAGATCACGCTGACATCAATGTCGGTTCGTCCAAGTCGACGCTTTTGCATGCGAATCCCTTGTCGTTGAGCGAAAGCCCGGCGCGAGGATCAGCCGCGCCGCGACCGGGCGGCGGCGACCAGCGCTTCCACCATGGGCAGGATGCGGCCGACGATGATGTCGACGCCGCGCGGATTGGGATGCAGGCCGTCGCGCTGGTTAAGACTGGCGTCGAGGGCGACGCCATCCAGCAGGAACGGATAGAACAGCGCGCCGTGGCGGGCGGCGGTTTCGGGAAAGATCGGGTCGAAGGCGGCGATGTAGTCGGCGCCCATGTTGGCCGGAGCGCGCATGCCGACGAGCAGCACCGGCAGGCCGCGGGCGCGGATGCCGCCGACGAGGCCGTCGATGGCGGCGCGGGTCGTCGCCGGCGGCAGGCCGCGCAGAAAGTCGTTGCCGCCGAAGCAGACGATGGCGGCATCGACGTCGCCGTCCAGCGACCAGTCGAGGCGGGCAAGGCCATCCTGGGCGGTTTCGCCGGAGACGCCGGCATTGACGATGCGGACGGCAAGGCCCCTTGCCTTCAGCGCCGCCTCGAGCCGGTCGGGCAGGGCCTCGCCAGGGCCGACGCCGTAGCCGGCGGTGAGGCTGTCGCCGAGGGCGATGATCTTCAACGGCTTGTCCTGTTGCTTGTCCTGGGCCTCAGCGGACGCCAGCGACACGATCGACAGGCAGACGGCGAGCAGTACCGCGAGGCTCCAACGAATATGCAAGGCTGTGTCCGATCTGGAATGACTGGAAGCGGGCGAATTAACTCCCATATGGGATGAAATTGACGGTATCGCAACGCGGCGCCAGGCGCCCCGGCGGTCGCAAGAGGAACCTGAGCGTGGCGGCATCGATCATCGACCTTTCCGGCATTCACCTCAGTCTGGGCGAAGGCGCGGCCCGCGTCCATATCCTGCGCGGCGCCGACCTGACTGTCGAGGCCGGCCTGTCGATCGGCATCGTCGGCCCGTCCGGATCGGGCAAGTCGACGCTGTTGATGGTGATGGCCGGGCTGGAGCGGGTCGACAAGGGCAAGGTCCTCGTCGCCGGCGAGGATCTGACCCGGCTGGGCGAGGACGAACTGGCGCTGTTTCGCGGCCGTAATGTCGGCATCATCTTCCAGTCGTTTCACCTGATCCCCAACATGACGGCGCTGGAAAACGTCGCGGTGCCGCTGGAACTGGCGGGCGAGCGCGATGCCTTCGCCCGGGCCGAGGCGGAGTTGCGGGCGGTGGGGCTCGGCGAGCGGCTGTCGCACTATCCGACGCAGATGTCGGGCGGCGAGCAGCAGCGGGTGGCGATCGCGCGGGCGCTGGCGCCGCGGCCGGCGATCCTGATCGCCGACGAGCCGACCGGCAATCTCGACGCCGCCACCGGCGAGACCATCGCCGAACTGCTGTTTTCCAAGCAGCGCGAGCGCGGCGCGACGTTCGTGCTGGTCACCCATGACGCCGATCTGGCGGCGCGCTGCGACCGGGTGGCGCATGTGCGCTCCGGCCGGGTGGAGATCGAGCCGGTCGCCGGCGACCGCGAGCAGGTCGCATGAGCGAGGCCCCGATGACCGCCTCCACCGCGCCGGCCGCCGGCCGGCAGCCCCGCCCGGCGCCGCTGCCGATCGCCTGGCGCTTTGCCTTGCGCGAATTGCGCGGCGGGCTGGCGGGGTTTTACGTGTTCATCGCCTGCATCGCCCTCGGGGTGATGGCGATCGCCGGGGTCAATTCGGTGTCGCGGGCGATCACCTCGTCGATCGCCGAGGAGGGGCAATCGATCCTCGGCGGCGACATTGCCTTCCAGCTGATCCAGCGCGAGGCAACGGCGGACGAGAAAGCCTTCATCGACACGCTCGGGACGGTGACCACCACCTCGAACCTGCGGGTGATGGCGCGCAAGCCCGGATCGCCCGACCAGACGCTGGTCGAATTGAAGGGCATCGACGCGGCCTATCCGCTTTACGGCAAGCTCGTCACCCGCTCCGGCGCCGAGCC
The DNA here is from genome assembly GCA_016793065.1 of Hyphomicrobiaceae bacterium. Lineage (GTDB taxonomy): Bacteria > Pseudomonadota > Alphaproteobacteria > Rhizobiales > Ancalomicrobiaceae > JAEULV01. The sequence continues at coordinate 25,762 of JAEULV010000097.1, read as the reverse complement.
GCATGCGCTCATCGGCCCGCGCCCGGACGGCAGTTTCGGCGCGCTGATCGAGGACACGCTGACGGCGCGGCTGGGCGTCAAGGTGGGCGACACGATCAGCGTCGGCACGGCGCGGCTGACCATCGCCGACGTGATCGTGCGCGAGCCGGACCGGGTCGGCGGCGGCATCAATTTCGGGCCGCGGGTGATGGTGTCGCAGGCGGCGGTCGATGCGTCCGGGCTGATCGTGCCGGGGTCGCTGATGCGGTTCATCTACCTGGCGCGGCTCGCCGATCCGTCGGAACGGCAGATCCGCGCGACGCGGCGCGAGGCGGAGGCGAAGTTCCCGCTCGCCGGCTGGGAGATCCGCGCCCGCACCAACGCGGCGCCGGGCCTGTCGCGGCAGATCGAGCGCTTCACCCAGTTCCTGACGCTGGTCGGCCTCACCGCGCTGATCGTCGGCGGCGTCGGTGTTGCCAACGCGGTCGGGGCGTTTCTCGACGGCAAGCGCGACGTGATCGCCACGCTGAAATGCCTCGGCGCCAGCGGCGGGCTGATCGTGCGGGTCTATCTGATCCAGATCGGGCTGATCGCGGCGATCGGCATCGGCATCGGCCTTGCCCTCGGCGCGGCGATCCCGTTCGCCGCCGGGGCGGCGCTTGGCGACGTCCTGCCGATCCGCGCCCACGCGGCGATCTATCCGGCCGAACTGGCGCTCGCCGCCGTCTACGGGCTGCTGACGGCGCTCGCCTTCGCGCTGTGGCCGCTGGGACGGGCGCATGACGTGCAGCCGACGGCGCTGTTTCGCGATCTCGTCGCCGGGACGCGGTCGTGGCCGCGCCGGCGCTATCTGATCGCGCTCGCGGCGACGGCGCTGACGCTGATCGGGCTCGCGGTCGGGCTGGCGTTCGACCGGCGGCTGGCGCTGGTCTATGTCGGCGCCACCATCGCCGCCTTCGTGCTCTTGCGCGCGGTGGCGGCCGGCATCATGGCGCTGGCGCGACGCGCGCCGAGGGTGCGTTCGACCGAATGGCGGCTGGCGATCGCCAATATCCATCGGCCGGGGGCGCTGACGCCGTCGGTGGTGCTGTCGCTCGGGCTCGGGCTGGCATTGCTCGTCGCGCTGGCGCTGGTCGACGGCAACCTGCGGCGCCAACTCGGCGCGCAATTGCCGGAGCAGGCGCCGAGCTTCTTCTTTCTCGACGTGCCCGGCCGGCAGATGGCGGAGTTCGACGCCTTCCTGACGCGCGAGGCGGCCGGCGCCAGCATCGAGCAGGTGCCGATGATGCGCGGGCGCATCGTCGAGGTGAAGGGCGAGCGGGCCGACAAGGTGCGGATTGCCGCCGATGCCCGGTTCATGCTGCAGGGCGATCGCGGCATCACCTATTCGCCGACGGTGCCGCGCAATTCGCGCGTCGCCGAGGGCGAATGGTGGGCGCCGGACCATGCCGGGCCGGCGCTGGTGTCGTTCGACATCGATGTCGGCAAGCAGCTGGGGCTGGCGATCGGCGACGCGATCAAGGTCAACGTGCTCGGACGCGAATTCGAGGCCAAGGTGGCGAACTTCCGCAAGGTGCAGTGGGAATCGCTCGGCATCAATTTCTTCATGGTGTTCTCGCCCAACACCTTTCGCGGCGCACCGATCACCAGCCTGGCGACCGTCGCCTGGCCGGGGGGCGGCACGGCCGAGCAGGAAGTGGAGTTGCTGCGCAAGATCACCGCCTCGTTCCCAACGGTGACGGCGATCCGGGTCAAGGACGCGCTGAAGGCGATGAACGACCTCGTCGGCCAGATCGGGCTCGGCATCCGGGCGGCGGCGTCGATCGCGCTGGTGGCGTCGATCCTGGTGCTGGCGGGGGCGCTTGCCGCCGGCCAGCGGCATCGAGTCTACGAGGCGGTGCTGCTGAAGACGCTCGGCGCCACCCGGCGGCGGGTGCTGTACGCCTACGGGCTCGAATATGCGATGCTCGGGCTGGCAACGGCGGTGTTCGCGCTCGCTGCCGGCACGGCGGCGGCGTGGGGCATCGTCAGCGGGTTGATGGGCTTCGACTTCGTCATGCTGGCCAGCGTGGCGCTGGGGGCGACGCTGGCGGCGCTGGTCGCCACCCTCGGCTTCGGGCTGATCGGCACCTGGTCGATCCTGTCGCGAAAGTCGGCGCCGATGCTGCGGGCGCTGTAGCGGCGCGGGCATTAACCCATCCGGGTGAACGCCCGCGATCAAACCGATTTTCGGCGCATCTGCCTTGATAGTGACGCAAGGCTCCCCCATATTCCCTCACTGTGACCGCGCGGAGCGGTCGAAGCAAATGCAGGAGATGCACTCGATGTCGAACTACCAGAACCCCTATGCGCGGTTCGGATCGTCGGCTGCCGGCGTGGACGCCCAGGCGCTCGACCAGGGTCTGCGCAGCTACATGCTGAAGATTTACAACTACATGGGTCTGGGTGTCGCCATCACCGGCGTCTTCGCCCTGCTCGTGTATTCGCTGGCCACCACCACGGTCGGCGCGCCCGACGCGGTCGTGACCGTGCGCTCGTCCGGCCTGGCGCTGACGTCGTTCGGCTATGCGGTGTTCGCCTCGCCGCTGAAGTGGGTGCTGATGCTGGCGCCGCTCGCCTTCATCATGGTGCTGAGCTTCGGCATCAACCGGCTGTCGCCGGCGATGACCCAGCTGCTGTTCTGGGCGTTCTGCGCCATCATGGGCGTCAGCATGTCGTCGATCTTCCTCATCTACGTGAAGACCTCGATCACCCAGGTGTTCTTCATCACCGCGATCGCCTTCGGCGGGCTTAGCCTCATCGGCTACACCACCAAGAAGTCGCTCTCGGGCATGGGCAGCTTCCTGATGATGGGTCTGATCGGCATCGTCGTCGCCTCGCTCGTCAACCTGTTCGTCGGCTCCTCGGCGCTGCAGTTCGCGATCTCGGTGATCGGCGTGCTGGTGTTCTCCGGCCTCATCGCCTACGACACCCAGCGCCTGAAGGACGAGTACATCTACGGCTATGCCGGCACCGACGCCGGGACCCAGTCCAAGGCCGCCATCATGGGCGCGCTCAGCCTGTATCTGAACTTCATCAACCTGTTCCAGATGCTGCTGTCGCTGCTCGGCCAGCGCGAGAATTGATCCCCTGACGGGGAATCCCGGTCGCGTCCGACGCGACCGGGACCAGGCTTGAACGACGGGCGTGCCGGCGACGGCGCGCCCGTTGCCGTTTGCGCGCCCGGTTCGCGCGCGGCGCAAGGCGTCGCCGGGTGATGCCGGGCGCGGCATTCGGCCTCGATTTCAAGGAAGGCGGGAGGCGGCGGGACGGCACGCCGGCGGCCGCCCGGTCATGCATCAAGGCGATGGTCCGGGCGGAGCGGCAAGGCGCGCCCCGCCCGGAGAAGGCTCACGCCGCCCTGGCGGTGGGCGCGAAGCGGCCGTAGAAGGTTTCGCGCTTGTCGGCCATTTCCTTCAGCAACGCGGTCGGGGCAAAGCGCGGGCCGTACTTGGCCGCGAGCTTGTCGCACAGCGCGACGAAGGCGCGGGCGCCCATCGCGTCGATATAGCTGAGGGTGCCGCCGGTATAGGGGGCAAAGCCGAAGCCGAGGATGGAGCCGACATCGGCCTCGCGCGGATCGGTGACGACGCCTTCCTCGACGGTGCGGGCCGCTTCCAGCGCCTGCGCCACGAGGAAGCGCTGCTTCAGTTCGCCGATGTCGAAGGCCTCCGCCGGCCTCGGCGCGCCGAGGATATCGACAAGCCCCGGCCACAGCTGCTTCTTCGCGCCCTTGGCGGCGGGATAGTCATAGAAGCCCTGGGCGTTCTTGCGTCCCTGCCGGCCGCGCTCGACCACCAGCGCCGAGAGGATCCGCTCCTGCGCCGGGTCGACGGCGCCGTCGCCGAGATCCTTCTTGGTCGCCTGCAGGATCTTCCAGGACAGGTCGAGCCCGACCTCGTCCGACAGCGACAGCGGCCCGACCGGCATGCCGGCCATGGCGGCGCAGCGCTCGACCATGGTGGCGGAGATGCCCTCGTCGAGCATCAGGAAGCCCTCGCGGACATAGGCCAGCACGCAGCGATTGGCGAAGAAGCCGCGGGCGTCGTTGACGACGATCGGCGTCTTGCGGATCAGCTTGACGAAGTCCATGGCGCGGGCAAGCGCTTCCTCGCCGGTCTTTTCGCCCATGATGATCTCGACCAGCATCATCTTCTCGACCGGCGAGAAGAAGTGAATGCCGATGAACTGGTCGGGACGGGCCGAATTCGCCGCCAGCGAGGTGATCGGCAGCGTCGAGGTGTTGGAGGCGAAGATGCAGCCGGGCGGGATCACCGCTTCCACCGCCTCGGTCACCGCCTTCTTGATCGCCCGATCCTCGAACACCGCCTCGACCACCAGGTCGACGTCGGCGAGCTTGCCATAGTCGGCGGAGGCGGTGACGCGGGCGAGCAGCGCGTCCTTGTCGGCCGGCTTCATCCGGCCCTTGGCGATGGCGTCGTCGGCCTGCCTGGCGATATGGGCCAGCCCCTTGTCGGCGGCTTCCTGATCGCGGTCGATCAGCACCACCTCGATCCCGGCCTTGGCCGAGACATTGGCGATGCCCGCTCCCATGAAGCCGGCGCCGATGACGCCGATGCGCTTCAGGCTCGACGGCGCCGGGCCGGCGGGGCGACGGGCGCCCTTGTTCAGGTCCTGCATCGACACGAACAGCGAGCGGATCATGCAGGCCGCTTCCGGCGTCTGCATCACATGGGCGAAATAGCGGCTCTCGATCCTGAGGGCGATGTCCATCGGCATCTGCAGGCCTTCGTAACAGGCCATCATGATGGCGCGGGCGCCGGGGTAATTGTCGGCGGTTTCCCGGCGATAGATGGCGTTCGCCGCCGGCCAGAACTGCATGCCGGCGGGGGAGTAGATCTTGCCGCCCGGCTGCTTGAAGTCGGGGCGGTCCCATGGCTGCTTGGCCGGGACCTGCCCGTCGCGCAGCAGCTTCCGCGCCGTCTCGACGATCTCGGCGCGCGGCGCGGTCACATGGACGAGGCCCATCGCCTTGGCCTTGGCGGCCTTCAGCTCCTGGCCCTGCAACAGCATCATCAGCCCCGACTGCGGGTCGGTCAGCCGCATCACCCGCTGGGTGCCGCCGGCGCCGGGGAAAATGCCGACCTTGACCTCGGGCAGGCCGATCTTGGTCTTGTCGTCATCGGCCATAACTCGGCCGTGGCAGGCGAGCGACAGTTCCAGCGCGCCGCCGAGGCAGGTGCCGTGAATGGCGGCGACGAACGGCTTGCCGCAGGTTTCCAGCCGGCGATAGATCAGCGACAGCTTGCGGCTTTCCTCGAACAGCCGCAGGGCGGCGGCTTCCGGATCGGCGCGGCGGCTGACGTGGAACTCGCGCAGCAGGCCCTCGAGCATCTTCAGGTCGGCGCCGCCGGAGAACGTGTCCTTGGCGGAGGCGATGACCGCGCCCTTGATCGCGGGGTTGGCGGCGACGCGCTCGACGATCGCGGCGATCTCGGCCATTGCCTCGATCGAAATGACGTTCATCGACTTGCCCGGCATGTCCCAGGTGACCAGCGCGATGCCGTCGGCGTCGATGTCGAGGGTGAAGTTCTGGTAGGTCATGGCTTGTCCCTCAGACGCGTTCGATGATGGTGGCGGTGCCCATGCCGGCGGCGACGCACAGCGTGATCAGGGCCGTCTTCTTGCCGGTGCGTTCCAGTTCGTCGAGCGCGGTGCCGAGGATCATCGCGCCGGTGGCGCCGAGCGGGTGGCCCATGGCGATGGCGCCGCCATTGACGTTGACGATCGCCGGATCGACATCGAAGGCCTGCATGAACCGCAGCACCACCGCCGAAAACGCCTCGTTGATCTCGATGAGGTCGATGTCGCCCATGCTCATGCCGGCCCGCGCCAGCAGCTTCTGCGTCACATCGACCGGGCCGGTCAGCATCAGCGCCGGATCGGAGCCGATCGAGGCGAAGGCGCGGATGCGGCCGCGCGGCTTCAGCCCGGTCGCCTTGCCGGCGGCGGCGGAGCCGACCAGCACGGCGGCGGCGCCGTCGACGATGCCGGAGGAATTGCCGGCATGGTGGACATGGCTGACGCTTTCGACATCGGGATGGGCATGGGTGCAGATGGCGTCGAAGCCGCCCATCTCGCCCATCATGGCGAAGGCGGGCTGCAGGCCGGCCAGCGACTGCATGTCGGTCTGCGGCCTTACGATTTCGTCACGGCCGAGAATGGTGATGCCGTTGATGTCGCGCACCGGCACGACCGAGCGGGCGAAGCGGCCCTCGGCCCAGGCCGTCGCGGCGCGGCGCTGGCTCTCGACCGCGAGGGCATCGCAGTCGGCGCGGGAGAAGCCGTATTTGGTGGCGATCAGGTCGGCGGCGACGCCTTGCGGCATGAAATAGGCCGGCAGCGCCACCATCGGATCGACCGGCAAGGCGCCGCCCGAGGCCCCCATGCCGACGCGGCTCATGCTCTCGACGCCGCCGGCGACGATCAGGTCGGTCTGGCCCGACATCACCCGCGCCGCGGCGAAATTGACGGCCTCGAGCCCGGAGGCGCAGAAGCGGTTGATCTGGATGCCGGGCACTTCGGCGCCGTAGCCCGAGGCCAGCGCCACCGAGCGGGCGATATCGGCGCCGGCCTCGCCGACCGGATCGACGCAGCCGAGGATGACATCGTCGACAAGGCGCGTGTCGAGCTGGTTGCGGTCGCGCAGCGCATCGAGCGTGGTCTTGGCCAGCTTGACGGCCGTCACCTCGTAAAGCGCGCCGTCGGCCTTGCCCTTGCCGCGCGGCGTGCGCACGTGATCATAGATGAATGCCTCGGTCATTTTCGATCAATCTCCTGCGATCATTCTCGTTCTTGCCGCTGTCCTCGTCATTCCGCCCCCGCCCGCTGCCCCGGCTCCCTGCCTCTTCATGGGGGAGGTCCCGAGCGAAGCGAGGCGGTGGGGGTCGCCGGCACGGAGCGAGGGCTTCAAGGCCCCTCCCCGCGCAACCCACCCCACGCGGCGCCTTCGGCGCCACCCTCCCCATAAAGGGGAGGGGAAACGGGGCATAATCAGGCGCCACGCCCACCTCTCCCCTCTCCCCTCCGGGGAGAGGGTGGCCGAAGGCCGGGTGAGGGGCACGGCGCCGGCGCTAGCCCCCTCATCCGCCCCTTCGGGGCACCTTCTCCCCGGAGGGGAGAAGGGAAAAGTCAGTCCGCGCCGGACTTGCGTCGGGCGCGGCGGGTGTCGTCAGAACATCTCGGCCGGCATGGCCATCATGGTGTCGGCGCCGGTGGCGATGCGGGTGAGGCGGAGGCTGGTTTCGGGAAGGACGCGCTCCATGAAGAAGCGTCCGGTCATCAGCTTGGCCGAATGGAAGTGGTCGCCCGGATTGGCGTCAAGCGCGGAAAGCGAGGCCTTGGCCATCTTGCCCCACATGAAGCCGAGGGCGACGAGGCCGAACAAGTGCATGTAGTCGGTGGAGCCGGCGCCGGCATTGTCGGGCTTGGCCATGGCGTTGGTCATGAACCACATGGTCGCCTTCTGCAGGTCGTCGGAGGCCTGCTTCAACGGCGCGACGAAGGGTGCCATCCCGGCATCGGCGGCGTTTTCCTTGAGGAAGCCGCCGACTTCCTTGAAGAAGGCCATCACCGCCCGGCCGCCATTGGCGGAAAGCTTGCGCCCGACGAGATCCAGCGCCTGGATGCCGTTGGCGCCCTCGTAGATCATGGCGATGCGGGCGTCGCGGACGAACTGTTCCATGCCCCATTCGGCGATGTAGCCATGGCCGCCGAACATCTGCTGGGCGGCGACGGCGTTGTCGAAGCCGCGATCGGTCAGCACGCCCTTCAGCACCGGCGTCATCAGCCCCATCATGTCGTCGGCGGCAATGCGGGTCTTCTCATCGGCGGAGCGGTGCGAGACGTCGCCCTGCAGCGCCGTCCACAGCACCAGCGCCCTTGCCGCCTCGTTGAACGAGCGGATGGTCAGCAGCGTGCGGCGGACATCGGGGTGGACGATGATCGGATCGGCCGGCTTGTCGGGCGCCTTGGTGCCGGAGAGGGCGCGGCCCTGAAGCCGGTCGCGGGCATAGGCGACGGCGTTCTGGTAGGCGACCTCGGACTGGGCGAGGCCCTGGATGGCGACGCCGAGGCGGGCCTCGTTCATCATCACGAACATCGCCTTGAGGCCCTTGTTGGCCTCGCCGACCAGCCAGCCGGTGGCGCCGTCATAGTTCATCACGCAGGTGGAATTGGCGTGAATGCCCATCTTGTGCTCGATCGAGCCGCAGACCACGCCGTTGCGCGCGCCGGGGTTGCCATCGGCGTCGACGATGAACTTCGGGACCACGAACAGCGAGATGCCCTTGACGCCCTCGGGGGCGCCGTCGATGCGGGCAAGCACCAGATGGACGATGTTCTCGGCCAGATCGTTCTCACCGGCGGAGATGAAGATCTTGGTGCCGGTGATCCGGTAGGAGCCATCGGGCTGCGGCGATGCCTTGGTCTTCAGCAGGCCGAGATCGGTGCCGCAATGGGGCTCGGTCAGGTTCATGGTGCCGGTCCAGCGGCCCTCGATCATCCGCGGCAGGTAGAGCGCCTTCTGTTCGGCCGAGCCGTGCTCGTTGAGCGCGGCAATGGCGCCGGCGGTGAGGCCGGGATACATCGAGAACGCCATGTTGGCGGCGGACGAAAACTCGTTGCAGACGCAGGCGAGCGTATGTGGCAGGCCCTGGCCGCCATATTCGGGATTGGCGGAAAGCCCGAGCCAGCCGCCTTCAGTGAAGGCCCTGAACGCCTCCTTGAAGCCCTTTGGCGTCGTCACCGAGCCGTCGGCATGGCGGACGCAGCCTTCCTGATCGCCGGACCGGTTGAGCGGCGCCAGCACTTCCTCGCACAGCTTGCCGGCCTCGGAGAGGATGGCCTCGACGGTGTCGAGGCCGGCATCCTCGAAGCCCGGCAGATTGCCGAAGCGCTCGTAGCCGAGCACATCACGAAGCAGATAAAGCGTATCCTCGACGGGGGCGCGGTAGGTCGGCATGGGTGTCTCCCGGATCGTCACTTGCTTATGACGTTTACGTAAACGTCAGTTCATTTCGTTCGCATATACGGCGTTCGAAACCGCGGTTCAATCGTGTCCCAGCGTCAACTCAACACATTTATATCGATTTAATCTGAACCGTTTCGTGTCGAACGAAAAGCCCGTCCGGTCGGTTTCATCGGCCGTCGCGCTAGTCCTTGACGTCGTTGCGGCAGGTGAACGGGGAGGGCGCGACAGGCGAGGTTCGGGCGCGTTTGGCGTCGGGGATCTCCGGGCGCCGGGGCCGCGGCTATCGCGCCGAATCACGGTTCGGTGCTCCCGGTAGCCGGGCAAAGAAAAAGGGAGCCGCGAGGCTCCCTTTCGATGAACGACATCAACACGGGTCGAGGACGGTTCATGCCAGATGGCATCAGTCGGCTTGTTGTGCGCCCTGCCGCCGCATCGGGAACACATCCACCCACCGCGACTGTGTGTCGCGGCTCATGATCTTCTCGGGTCGCGTGCGCCGGTTGCGGGATCAGGCACCGGTCACGACGCCGCGACCTTCCTTGTCGCATGCGGTCGCGTCACTTCCCGCCGCGAGCGGCCAGCAGCTTCTCGACGATGTCGACGGTACGGGTCAGCTCGGTGATCGCGGCGTCAACCTCGCGGCGCTGGGTCTCCAGGACGGAGATCTGCGCCTTGAACTTGTCGAGAGCGACCTCGAGCTGGAGCGTCTGGCCGTCCTTGAGATCGTAGAGATCGAGCATCTCCTTGATCTCGTAGAGCGAGAAGCCGACGCGCTTGCCCATCAGCACCAGCTTCAGCCGGGCGCGATCCCGCCGGCTGTAGATCCGGTTCAGGCCATCGCGACGCGGATTGAGCAGCGCCTTGTCTTCGTAGAACCGAAGCGTCCGCAAGGTTACGTCGAACTCGCGCGCGAGATCGCCGATCGTGAAGACGCTTTGATTGGATTCGTCGCCGTCATGGGCAACGAGGTCGACGTCTTCGAGGGCAGACGTCAGGGCCGAATTCATATCACTCATGGGAAAGACCCCCTTTGATTTTCCGTTTGGGTGGTCCCCCTTGGATCGGAGTACCTATGAGGTACATGTTTCCCATGGGGAGGTCCAGTCCGTGCGGCCCGGGATGACGTTACGTGCGGTGCGTTAGCAGTTAAACGCCGGCAATCCGGAAACACGCCGGCTTCGGCACCGCCCGTTTCAACGGAAATTTAAATGACTGTGTTTGCATGGCTTTCCGGTTCCTCGAAAAGGATATTTTCCAAAACACGACATTTTCCTGCTTAATCCTTGTGCTCTTGGCGCATATCAGACATTCGCAAGGAAACGACAGCCGGCCGAGGGCGCGGAAGACAGGGTGCGCCTAAAACGGGGCGACGTCATCATAATTCATAAGGTTCGATTACCGCCACGTTGACAAGCCAGGCCCCGGTTAACCGCTTGTTTACCCTGACCGTCGATGCTCGGCACCGATGTAATCAGGGTCGAAAGCGACTCGCCCACGCGCATGAGCGCGCAACCGGCGGGATTGCGGCGTCAAGCCGCGCCATTCGACCACAGGTGACGAGGCCGGGAATGGCGAGGCGCGGACGCGGAGAAGACAGGGATTGGCGCGACGACGCGGGCTATGGTGCCCGGGCCGACGCGACGTCCCATGCACGCCGGTATCGCGATGACCGACCGAGCGCGCCATCGCTCGATGGTCTCAACCAGCGCCTGGACGATCTCGCCAGCCGGCTGGAGCGGATGAACGGCAGCGGCGGCCGCTCCACCCGCGCCACCTATGAAGACAGCGACTTCGACCGGCGGCCGTCGCGGGGTGCGGAACGCGGATCCGACCGGGTTCGCGACAATGCCCGCGAGGACCTCAGCGGCATCGCCCGGTCGCTCGAGCGGCTGATGGACGACGAGCCGCGCCCGTCCGGCGCCGGATATCGCCGCACCGGCCAGGACCGCGACCATCGCGAGCCGATTGACGTGGCGCCGCCGCGCGAACGCCCGCGCCGCGCCGCGTCGCGCGGCCCCTCGCGCGGATCCGACCGGTTCGACGATCTGCTGTCGTCGCTTGAGGGCATCGATCGCAAGGCGCGATCGATCGCATCGTACGGGCCGTCGCCGCTGGAGGAACATGCCGCCGGCCATCTCGGCGAGACGCTGCAGGACGCGATCGCCGAGATCAGCGCCCGCCAGTCGGCGCTGTTTGCCAATGACCTGCCGCCCCGCCCCGCCCGCGCGCCGATGCCGGCGGTCGACGACTACCGCGCCGAGCGTCCGCGCGAGCCGCTGGCGAGCGAACGCCGCGAACCGCGCGACGATTTCGACATGCGTTCGCAGTTCGACAGCCTGTCGCGCAAGCTCGACCAGATCGGCGGCCGTCACGACGATCGCGACATCGAGGCGCTACTGGCGGAGGTGCGCGACCTGCGCCGCCTGATCGAGGTGCGCCCGGATCGCGCCGGCACCGAGCGGCACCTCGCCGACCTCAGGGCGCTTGATGCCAAGCTCGACGAGCTCGGCAGCCAGCGCCTCGATCCGCGCAAGCTCGAACAGCTCCTCGGCGAGATCGCCAAGCTGCGCGACATCGTGCTCGACCGCAATGTCGAGGGTTCGTTGCGCAGCCTCGAAAGCGGCTATTCCCATATTGTCGAGCGGCTCGACCACCTGCGCCGCGCCGTCGACGACGACCGGCCGCTGAACGGCCTCGCCGACCGCATTGCCGGGCTGCAGGACGCGCTGTCGAGCGTGCCGCAGGTTGAGCAGATCGCCGGCGTCGAGCGTCGCCTCGGCGCGCTGGCGACGAAGCTCGACCAGATCGCCGCCCAGGGCGGGCGGGAGATGGCCGGCCGCGTCGCCGAGATCGAGCGGCAGCTGGGCGAGATGAAGGGCCTGGTCGCCAAGTTCGATCCGAACGTGGTGCTGAAGGGCCTGGCCCATCTTGCCCGGCAGATCGACGACCTCAAGGCGGCGCCGCAGCCGATCGATCCCTCGCCGATGATCGAGCGACGCATCCAGGAAATCGTCGTCAAGCTCGACCAGCTCGACCGGACGCCGCTCGATACCGTGGTCAGCGCGTTCAATCGCAAGATCGCCGAGCTCGCCGACCGCATCGAAAGCCTGCAGGAACAGACCGCCAGCCGGCCCGAGGCGCTGGCGTCGCTGGAAAGCGCCGTGCGGCGCATCGACGACCTGCTGCAACGGCAACCGTCACCCGACCGGCTCAACGTGCTCGAGGCGCAACTGCAGGCGATCGTCCGGGACACCGACCCGCGCACGCTGGCGACGCTCGAAACCGTGGTCCGCCGTCTCGACGACAGCCTTGCCCGCCAGCCGTCGACGGAGCGGATGGAAGCGATCGAGGCGCGGCTGCAGGATCTGACCGACCGCGCGCTCGACACCACCGCGCTGACCAGCCTGACGCAGACTGTGAGGCGCATCGACGAGGCGCTGCCGGCGATCGCCGAGTTCCGCGCCATCGAGAGCCGCATCGGCGGCATGGTCGACCGGCTGGAGCGGGCGCCGGCGACCGCCGGCGAAGTCACCAGCCGTGACGTCGATGGCCTGCGCGACGAAATCGCCGCCATGCGCGCCGAGTTCCGCGAACGCCGCAATAGCCCGACCGATGTCTCGCATATCGAGGCGCAGATCCGGGCGCTGGCGCTGAAGCTGGAGGAGACCGCCCGCGGCGAGCCGGATTCGCGGCTGATCGACCAGCTCGAGGAACAGATGGGCCGGCTGGCCCGGCAGATCGACGCCAATGCCCAGCGTTTCGACGGCATCGGCAAGATGGAAACCGCGCTGGCGCGGATTCAGGAACATCTGGTCGATGCGCGCGAGGACGCCATCGCGGTTGCCCGCGACGCCGCCCGCGAGGCAGTGCGCGAGCTGGCGCCGGCATCGTTCGGCAGCGAGGCCCGGCTGGACGACGGTGTCGTGCGCGTGCTGCAGGACAACCTGAAGCGGCTGCAGGTTTCGGCCAAGACGGCGGAATCGCGCACGCAGGATACGCTGCAGCTGGTCCGCGATACGCTGGAGACCATTGTCGAGCGGATGGGGGCGATGGAAACCCGCGCCGCCGCCGCCACCCACGCGGCGCCGGTGCCGCCGCCGGTCCCGGCCGCCGCGCCGGTCGCCCGGCCGGCCGCCGCCAATCCGACCGTCGCCGCTGTTCAGGCCGCCGCGCGCGCCATGGCCGAGGCGCCGATACAGCCGCCGGAGCCGAAGCCGGCGGAATCGCGGTTGATCGAGGCCTCGCCGTTCCTGGAAAAGCCGCTCGGTCCGAAGCCGCCGACCACCCGTGGCATTGCCAGCGCGCCCGAGGACAATCGTCCGCTCGAACCCGGTTCCGGCAAGCCCGACCCGAGCCGGCGCAATGCCGACCCGACGCTGTTCCAGTCGGCGACGCCGCGTCCGCCCGGCTGGACCGGCCCCGGCGCGCCGGCGGAAGCCACCGGCGACCGCAAGGCGGACTTCATCGCCGCCGCCCGCCGCGCCGCGCAAGCCGCATCGGAGCTTTCCGCCGAGCCGGCGCAGAACGCCAGCCCATCGCCGGTCGAGCGCCTGACACAGGCGCTTGCCAGTGTCCGGGGCGGCCGCAAGGGTGCCGACAAGCCGTCGGAAGCGCCGGATGTCCATTTGCCGCCGCCGCTGCCGGGGCGTCCGTTCCCCGGCGACGCGCCGGACGAAGTCGCGTCTGCTTCCGGCGGCCGGTTCGGCATGCTCAAGGCGCTGCCGCGCAAGCAATTGTTCCTGGTGGCGGGCGCCATCCTGCTGGCATTGTCGGTGTTCGCGCTCTACCCGCGCGGCGGCGAGGAGCGGCAGGCCGTCGCGCCGCCAATGCCGTCGCCGCAGGCTGAATACACCCCGACGCCGAGCGTCGGCGCGCCGCAGGCCCCGGCGATGCCGAACCAGCCGTCCGAGGCCGAGACGCCGGCGCATCGCGCCGAGGCGCCAGCGTCTACCCCGGACACACCGCAACCACCGCAAATGGCGCAGGCGCCGCAGGCGGAAGCCGCCGCGCCGACCGCGCCCGAACCGGCCCCGGCCACGCCGGCGCCTGTCGCCGCGTCGATGCCGTCGTCGACGACGATCGCGCCGATCAGCACCGGTCCGGTAACCGCGCCGCTGCCGCCGGCCACCATCGGCAGCGAAGGCCTGCGCACCGCCGCCGCTTCCGGCGATCCGCGCGCCCAGTTCGAGGTCGCCTCGCGCTACACCGAGGGCAAGGGCGTCAAGGTCGACCTGGCCGAAGCGGCCAAGTGGTACGAATATGCCGGCAAGCAGGGCTTCGCCCCGGCGCAGTATCGGCTGGGCAGTTTCTACGAGAAGGGTCAGGGCGTCGCCCAGAGCCTCGATGCCGCGCGGCAGTGGTACCAGCGCGCCGCCGAGGGCGGCAACGCCCGCGCCATGCACAATCTCGCGGTGCTGATGACCCAGGGCGGCACCGATGCCGATCTGCGCGCCGCCGCCGACTGGTTCCGCAAGGCCGGCGACTACGGCGTTCGCGACAGCCAGTACAATCTCGGCATCATGTATGGTCGCGGCTACGGCGTCTCCAAGGACCTCGCCGCTTCGTACAAGTGGTTCGCGGTCGCGGCCAAGTCGGGAGATTCCGACGCCGGCCTGAAGCGTGACGAAGTCGCCAAGGCGCTGGAGACCCAGGACAAGAACCTGCTCACCCAGGCGCAGATGGCGGTGCAGACCTGGCAGCCGAAGACCCCGGACCCGGCCTCCAACGATATCGCCACCAAATGGAGCAAGGACGCCACCGGCATCGTCGCCGACGCCAACCGGCCGGCGGCGGCGCCGAGCAAGGGCCAGATCCAGGGCCTGCAGATGTTCCTCGCCCAGCGCGGCCTGTTCTCCGGCGACGTCAACGGCCAGATGTCGCCGAAGCTGAAGGATGCGATCAAGGCGTTCCAGAAGCAGACCGGCCAGCCGGTGACCGGCGAGATCGACGCCAAGATCCTGGAAGTGGCGAGCCGCCCGCGGCAGTGATGCCGGGATCGGCATCCGGCGCAGGCAGACGCGAACCCAAGTGCGAATATCCGACGCCCGCCGTGCCAGACGTACCGGCGGGCGTTCTCATTTTCGCGGCCTGTCGATTTGGTTCGATGGACCGGAGAGGTCATTCGGTGGTGGAATGACCTTGGTCGCAAACATCGATTTACGCTTGGGCCCGCGCTGGCGCACAGTCACGTCGACGAACAGGGCTCGGCGGGGCGGGGTTTGGCGTGCGCGCGGGCAACCCGCCGGCGTGCCGGCTTTCGCCCGCGCGCCGATCCGCCAGACATCGCCGGAGGCCCCGCGCCATGGATCGCGCCGATATCGTGCATGAGAACTTCCTCGCCCGCGTCGCCTCGGGGCGCCTGCCCGAGCGCGCGGCGCGCACCACGCTGGCCGAGGCCGGGCTGACGCCGGAGCATCTGGTCGGGCTGTTCCGGTCGCAGGCGACGTCGCGCCAGCTCGACCGGGTGTCGCGCAAGCTGCAGGCGCGCGGCGAGGGTTTCTACACCATCGGCTCGTCCGGCCACGAGGGCAACGCCGCCATCGCCGCGGCCTTCCGCCCCACCGACATGGCGTTCCTGCACTATCGCGATGCCGCCTTCCAGATCGAGCGCTCGACCCAGGTTCCGGGCGAGACCATCCTGTGGGACATGCTGTTGAGCTTCGTCGCCTCGGCCGACGATCCGATTTCCGGCGGCCGGCACAAGGTGCTCGGCTCGAAGCGGCTGTCGATCCCGCCGCAGACGTCGACCATCGCCTCGCATCTGCCGAAGGCCGTCGGCGCCGCCTATTCGATCGGGCTGGCCAAGCGGCTGCGTCCGGAGCATGCGGTGCTGCCGGACGATGCCGTGGTGCTGTGTTCCTTCGGCGATGCCTCCGCCAACCACTCGACCGCGCAAGGCGCGTTCAACACCGCCGGCTGGACCGCCTACCAGGGCATTCCGCTGCCGCTGGTGTTCATCTGCGAGGACAACGGCATCGGCATCTCGACCAAGACCCCGGGCGGCTGGATCAAGGCGAGCCTCGGCGCCCGGCCCGGGATCAAGTATTTCGCCTGCGACGGGCTCGACGTGATCGAGACCTATCGGGTGGCGCGGGAGGTGGCGGCCTATGTGCGCACCCGCCGCAAGCCGGCGTTCCTGCATGTCAACTGCGTCCGCCTCTACGGCCATGCCGGCGCCGACGTCCAGACCGCCTATCTCGGCAAGGCCGAGATCGAGGCGTGGGAGGCCGACGATCCGCTGCTGCACACCGCCCGCAGCCTGATCGAGACCGGGACGCTCGATGCCGACGGCGTCCGCGCCATCTACGACGAAATCGGCCTGCGGGCCGAGCGCGTCGCCGAGGAGGCGATCACCCGGCCGAAGCTCGTCACGCCGACCGAGGTCATGGCCAGCCTGACGCCGCCGAAGCGTCGGCACGCGGCGACGAACGGGCCGTCGCCGGAGGAGCGCGCGGCGATCCTCGACAGCGAACTGAAGGCCATGGAGCAGCCGCAGCATCTGGCCAAGCTGATCAACTGGACGCTCACCGACCTGATGCTGGCGCATCGCGAGATCGCGCTGATGGGCGAGGACATCGGCCCGAAGGGCGGCGTCTATGGCGTCACCCAGAAGCTCAGCGACCGCTTCGGCCCGGCGCGCGTCATCAACACGCTGCTGGATGAACAGAGCATTCTCGGGCTGGCGATCGGCATGGCGCATAACGGCCTCATTCCGATCCCGGAAATCCAGTTCCTCGCCTATCTGCACAATGCCGAGGATCAGGTGCGCGGCGAGGCGGCGACGCTGTCGTTCTTCTCCAATGGCCAGTTCACCAATCCGATGGTGATCCGCATCGCCGGGCTTGGCTATCAGAAGGGTTTCGGCGGGCATTTCCACAACGACAATTCCTATGCGGTGCTGCGCGACATTCCCGGCATCGTCATCGCCTGCCCGTCCAACGGCGCCGATGCGCCGGGGATGCTGCGCGAGGCGGTGCGGCTGGCGCGGGAGGAGGGGCGCGTCGTCGTCTTCCTCGAGCCGATCGCGCTCTACATGACCCGCGACCTGCACGAGCCGAAGGACGGGTTGTGGACCTTCCCCTATGCGGCGCCCGGCAGCGGCGGCGACATCGGCCTTGGCGAGATCGGCCGGCATGGCGACGGCACCGACATCGCCATCGTCACCTATGGCAACGGCTACTACCTGTCGCGCCAGGCGGAGAAGATCCTCGCCGATAGTCACGGCGTCCGGGCGCGCGTCATCGACCTGCGCTGGCTGGCGCCGCTGGCGGAAGAGGCGTTGCTGGCGGCGATCGCACCGTGCGGCCGGGTGCTGATCGTCGACGAATGCCGCGTCACCGGCTCGCAGAGCGAGGCGCTGGTCACGTTGATCGCCGAGCGGGCCGCCCACCGGCCGCAGGTGCGGCGCATCACCGCCGACGATTGCTTCATCCCGCTCGGACGCGCCGCCACCGCGACGCTGCCGAATCGCGACGAGATCGTCGCCGCCGTCCTCGACATGCTGGCAAAGCGAGCCTGAGCCATGAGCACCAAGAAACGCGCCCTCGTCGTCGCTCCCGGCCGCGGCACCTACAACAAGGACGAACTCGGCTATCTCGCCCGCCACCACGGCGGCGGCGGGGCGCTGGTCGCGGCGTTCGACGCCGAGCGTCGCCGGCGCGGCCGCGCGACGATCACCGAGCTTGACGGCGCCGAGCGCTTCGCGATGGCGAAGCATACGCGCGGCGACAATGCCTCGCCGCTGATCCTTGCCTGCGCCCATGCCGACTTCCTCGCCATCGACCGCGACCGCTTCGAAATCGCCGCCGTCACCGGCAATTCCATGGGCTGGTACATCGCCCTCGGCTGCGCCGGCGCGCTGGCGCCGATGGCAGCGTTCGACGTCGTCGACACCATGGGCGCGCTGATGCAGGAGACCCTGATCGGCGGACAGCTGATCTACCCGTTCGTCGATGCCGACTGGCGCGAGATCGCCGGGCGCAAGGCCGATCTCCTGACGCTGGTCGAGGCGATCAATGCCCGCCCGGGCCATTGCCTCAATGTCTCGATCCGGCTCGGCGGGATGCTGGTGTTCGCCGGCGACGAGGCCGGCCTGAAGGCAATCGAGGCCGCGCTGCCGCCGGTCGACGGGCGGTTTCCGATGCGGCTCGGCAATCACGCCGCCTTCCATACGCCGCTGCAGGCGCCAGTGGCGGAACGCGGCCGGGCGCTGCTGCCGCAATCGCTGTTTTCCTCGCCGCAATTGCCGGCGATCGACGGGCGCGGCGCCATCTGGTTTCCCAACGCCTGCTCGAAGACGGCGTTGCGGACCTATACGCTCGACACCCAGGTGGTCGAGACCTACGATTTCACCCGCGCCATCGAAGTCGGCATGCGCGAATTCGCGCCGGATGCGATCATCGTGCTCGGCCCCGGCACGACGCTGGGCGGCGCCGTCGCCCAATCGCTGATCGGCATCGGCTGGCAGGGGCTTGCCTCGAAGGCCGACTTCATCGCCCGCCAGAAGGCCGACCCGCTGGTGATCGCCATGGGATTGCCCGACCAGCGGCCGCTGGCGACGGGCTGACGAAAGAGACCGCGTTGCGGCGGGACGCCGGCGCAACGCGGCGACAACGACAACGACAACGACAACGATACCAAAACAAGAAAATCCTACCGGAGGAACCCCCATGAAATCCATCGCAGTGCTTGGCCTCGGCAAGGTCGGCGACCTCGCCGCGCGCCTGCTCGACCAGTCCGGCTTTGCCGTCCGCGGTTTCGACCTGCGCCTGCCGCTGGAGGCGACGCCGTTTCCGGTCGCGACCCTCGACGTCGGCTCGCCGGCGGCGCTGCGGCCGGTTTTCGCCGAGGTCGACGCGGTGCTGTCGTGCCTGCCCTATCACCTCAACAAGGGCATCGCCGCCGCCGCGCACGCGGCCGGCATCCACTATTTCGACCTGACCGAGGACGTGCCGACCACCGCCTCGATCATCGAGCTGGCGAAGACGTCGAAGGGATTGATGGCGCCGCAATGCGGGCTGGCCCCCGGCTTCGTCGGCATTGTCGGCGCGTCGCTGGTCGAGCAGTTCGAGCATTGCCGGGCGCTGCGCATGCGCGTCGGCGCGCTGCCGCAGCACCCGACCGGGCTGATGGGCTATGCCTTCAACTGGTCGTCGGAAGGCGTCGTCAACGAATACCTCAACGACTGCGAGGTGATCGAGAACGGCGTCCACAAGTGGGTTTCGCCGATGGAATGGCTGGAGACGCTCTACATCGACGGCGTCAAGCTGGAAGCCTTCACCACATCGGGCGGGCTCGGCACCATGTGCGAGACCTATTTGGGCAAGGTCGACAATATCGACTACAAGACCATGCGCTATCCGGGCCACATGGAGCTGATGAACTTCTTCTTCCATGAACTGCTGATGCGCGACCGCCGCGCCATCGCCGGCGAGATCCTCACGCACGCCAAGCCGCCGGTCGACGACGACGTCGTCTATATCCACGTCTCGGCCGAGGGCAGTCGCGGCGGCCGGCTGCTGCGCAAGGAATTCGTCCGCGTGCTGCGGCCGATCGAGATCGCCGGCGCCACCCGCACCGCCATCTCGTGGACCACGTCCGCCTCGGCGGTCGCCGTGATCGAGATGGTCCGCGACGGCGTACTGCCGAACCAGGGCTTCCTCAAGCAGGAAATGATCCCGCTTTCCGCCTTCATGGCCACCCGCACCGGCCGCCTTTACGGCTGAGCGGGTTCCCTTTGCCAAACACCCTGCCCTCGCCTGCCGCCGCCACCGGCGCACAGGCGGGACAGGCCCTGTCTGGGCGGCGGCGACAGGCGACCCGGGCGACGCGCATCACGGGCGCCAGCCGACGGGATGGCGCGAAAGCGCGGCAAAGGCGGGATTTCACACCGTCGGCCGTGGTGTTTGGCGTTTCTTCACCTCTTGTCAGCTATGACGATAGGCAACGCGACCTGTCGGCGCCTGCCGCCTGAGGGGTGAAACGCGACATCGAAGGGACGGGCGCCCGAGCGCCCGCGGGTGGGATAGTGGACCGGATTTCTCAGACTTCCCCGTCGCGGCTCGACCGCGCTCCGGTCTTGAGCGCCCGCGACATCCTGACGTCGGTTTGCGAAGTCGTCTACGAATGGTCGATCCACGATGATGTGCTGCGCTGGGGCTCGAACGCGCTCGATGTGCTGCAGCTGCCGAGCTTCGATTCCATCTCCACCGGCAAGCGTTTTGCCGCGATGCTCGACCCGGAAAACCTCGCTACCCGCTACGACGCGGTGATGTCGGCGCCGAATACCGACCAGGGCACAGGCGTGCCGTATCAGCTGCAATATGCGCTGCTGCCGCACGGCAAGGGCGACCAGGTGAAGCTCTGGGTCGAGGATACCGGCCGCTGGTTCGGCGACAGCCGGGGCAAGCCGAGCCGGGCGCATGGCGTGGTGCGGGTGATCAACGAGCGCTACGAGCGCGAGCAGCGGCTGTCGTTCCTGTCGCGCTACGACGAACTGACCGGCCAGCTCAACCGCGCCCACCTGATGGAAGCGATGGAAGAGGCGATCGGGGCGGCGAAGAAGCTGCGCGCCAATGTCGGCGTGCTGATCTGCGCCATCGACAACCTGCAGGTCATCAACGAGGCCTATGGCTTCGATGTCGCCGATCAGGTCATCGCCATGGCGTCGAAGCGGCTGAAGACGCGGCTGCGCGGCGGCGATGCCATCGGCCGCTATTCCGGCAACAAGATCGCCATCGTGATGATGAACTGCAGCGAGCAGGACATCGGCATCGCCGCCGAGCGCTTCGTCGCGGCGATCGGCGAGGAAGTGTTCACGACGGATTCCGGGCCGGTTTCGGCGACGGCGTCGATCGGCGGCGTCGTCGCGCCGCGATTTGCCAAGAATGCCGTCGACGCGGTGCTGCGGGCGCAGGAGGCGCTGCAGCTGAGCCGGCGGACACACCGTTCGTCGTTCATGTGCTATGCGCCGAATCCGGAACGCATGGCCGAGCGGCGGCGCGACGTGGCGCTGGCCGACGACATCGTGCGCGGGCTGAACGAGCGGCGGATGGTGCTGGCCTATCAGCCGATCGTGCGCACCGGCGACCGGGGCATCGCCTTCCACGAATGCCTGGTCCGCCACGAGCAGACCGACGGCGCCTTTGCCTCGGCGGCGCATCTGGTGCCGGTGGCCGAGCGGCTGGGACTGATCCGGCTGGTCGACAACCGGGTGCTGGAACTGGCGACGCGCGAGCTGATCGACAACCCTAAGATCTCGGTGTCGCTGAACGTCTCGCCGCAGACGGCGACCGATCCGTCGTGGCTGAACACCGTCGTCGGCATCTGCCGGTCGCATCCAGGGCTGTCGAAGCGGCTGATCATCGAGATCACCGAAAGCGCGGCTATCCAGAACGTCGAAGAGACACGCGTCCTGGTCGAGAGCCTCAGGGCGATCGGCTGCCGGGTGGCGATCGACGATTTCGGCGCCGGCTATACCTCGTTTGCGGCGCTGAAATCGCTGAAGGTCGACATCATCAAGATCGACGGCGCGTTCGTGAAGAACGCGGCGCGCGACGCGATCGACCAGGTGTTCGTCAAGAGCCTCGTCGACATCGCCAAGGCGCTCGGCGCCGAGATCGTCGCCGAATGGGTGGGTGACGAGGAGACCACGCGGCTGCTGTCGTCGCTCGGCGTCGACTACCTGCAGGGCAGCCTCATCGGCGACGCATCGACGCTGCGCCCCTGGCCGGGACAGATCGAAGCCCGTCCGTTGGCCAAGGCCGGCTGAGTCGCGCCCCCCGGCGCCGCCGGTCCGAAACCCGGGCCGGGCGCGCCGTCGCTTGGGGACTACTTGTCGGTGTCGGAGAGCTTGTCGAGCCGGCGCTGCATTTCCTCGACCTGCTTCTTCAGGACATCCAATTCGCTAGTCGGGCCGACCTCGGCCGGCTTGTCCTTGGCGACCTCGCCCTCGGCGGCGGCGAAGGGCATGAACATCCGCATCGAGCGCTGGAAGATTTCCTGGTTGCGGCGGGCCTGATCCTGCAGGGCGTCGAACGGGTTGACGAAGGTCTGCGCCATATTGGCGCGGAACTTCTCCTGCTCCTTCACCAGCGACTCAAGCGAGAACTCGAGATAGCTCGGCACCATGTTCTGCATGCTGTCGCCGTAGAAGCGGATCAGCTGGCGCAGGAAGGCGATGGGAAGCAGGTTCTGACCCTTGTTCTCTTGCTCGAAAATGATCTGGGTCAGGACGGAGCGGGTAATCTCGTCGCCCGTTTTCGCATCAAATACGACGAAATCTTCCTGGGCCTTGACCATTTCCGCCAGATCTTCAAGCGTTACATAGGTCGAAGTGCCGGTGTTGTAGAGCCGCCGGTTTGCATACTTCTTGATGACGGTCGGTTCTTGGGTCTTCCCCATGGACGTTTTCCATTTCCTGTCTCGACCGCGACCGCGGCCCTTGCACGCATCCCGGCCGGCCCGGGCCCGGCCGCCGGAATTCGTGCTCAATTGAATGGCAGATTACGGAGGAATCGGCCGTTATGCCAACCCTTTTTAGCAACTCGGTTTACGACCAAAGAGATATCGCGCGGGCGCGCAAGAAGGCGGGGCCGTTGTTGACTTGGTGTAACGAGGGGGGTGTATTGGCGCCCAACGGCGGCGTGGCGGCAAATCCGTCGGGGGGCGCAGGATTTGCCACGAATCGTCACGCTCGTTAGTCAATTTTCCGGATTGGAGGAAGACCATGGCCAAGGACATCGTCATCGTCGCGGCAGCGCGTACGCCCGTCGGCTCGTTCAGCGGCTCGTTTGCCAGCGTTCCCGCCCATCAGCTCGGCGCCGCCGCGATCAAGGCCGCGCTGTCGCGCGCCAACATTGAGGCCGCTGAGGTCAACGAAGTGATCCTCGGTCAGGTGCTGACCGCCGCGCAGGGCCAGAACCCGGCGCGCCAGGCGGCCATCGCCGCCGGCCTTGCCAAGGAATCGACCGCCTGGGGTCTCAACCAGGTGTGCGGTTCCGGCCTGCGCGCGGTTTCGCTCGGCGTGCAGCAGATCCTCAACGGCGATGCCGACATCGTCGTCGCCGGCGGCCAGGAAAGCATGTCGCTGTCGCAGCACGCGGCCTACATGCGCGCCGGCCACAAGATGGGCGACTACGGCTTCATCGACACGATGATCAAGGACGGCCTGTGGGATGCCTTCAACGGCTACCACATGGGCATCACCGCCGAGAACGTCGCCCGCCAGTGGCAGATCACCCGCGAGATGCAGGACGAATTCGCCGTCGCCTCGCAGAACAAGGCGGAAGCGGCGCAGAAGGCCGGCCGCTTCGTCGATGAAATCGCCCCGGTGACGGTGTCGAGCCGCAAGGGCGACATCATCGTCGACAAGGACGAATACATCCGCATGGGCGCCACCGTCGACGCGATGGCCAAGCTGAAGCCGGCCTTCTCCAAGGACGGCACGGTCACCGCCGGCAACGCCTCGGGCATCAATGACGGCGCCGCCGTGCTGGTGCTGATGAGCGCCGAAGCCGCCGCCAAGCGCGGGCTGACCCCGCTCGCCCGCATCGTCGCCGGCGCGACCGCCGGTGTCGATCCGGCGATCATGGGTTCCGGCCCGATCCCGGCGTCGCGCAAGGTGCTGGAAAAGTCCGGCTGGTCGGTCGGCGATCTGGATCTGGTCGAGGCCAACGAGGCCTTCGCCGCCCAGGCGCTCGCCGTCAACAAGGACATGGGCTGGGATACCGCCAAGGTCAACGTCAATGGCGGCGCCATCGCCATCGGCCACCCGATCGGCGCCTCCGGCGCCCGCGTGCTGGTGACCCTGCTGCATGAAATGGTTCGCCGCGACGCCAAGAAGGGTCTGGCGACCCTGTGCATCGGCGGCGGCATGGGCGTGGCGCTCACCGTCGAGCGTTGATCCACAGCCAAATCGCGTTATGGTCCGACTGGTCGCAAGGCCAGTCGGATCAAGTCAATGACGGCTGGATTGTGTCTTAAATCGATTCGTATTCAAGGCTGCCCTCGACGGCAGGCAGGGACGGCAATCCGGTCAAATCAGAACCGTGATCCATAAATGGGGGGAATTCCATGAGCAGAGTTGCACTCGTCACCGGCGGTTCGCGCGGCATCGGCGCGGCGATTTCCAAGGCGCTGCAGGCGGCTGGCTACAAGGTCGCGGCTTCCTATGCCGGCAATGACGAAGCCGCCAAGGCGTTCACCGCCGAGACCGGCATCCCGACCTACAAGTGGGACGTGTCCGACTACGACGCCTGCGCCGCCGGCATCGCCAAGGTCGAGGCCGAACTCGGCCCGGTCGACGTGCTGGTCAACAATGCCGGCATCACCAAGGATGGCATGTTCCACAAGATGACCAAGGACCAGTGGTACGCGGTCATCAACACCAACCTGAACTCGCTGTTCAACATGACCCGCCCGGTGTGGGAAGGCATGCGCGCCCGCAAGTTCGGCCGCGTCATCTGCATTTCCTCGGTCAACGGCCAGAAGGGCCAGATGGGCCAGGTGAACTATTCGGCCGCCAAGTCGGGCGATATCGGCTTCGTCAAGGCGCTCGCCCAGGAAGGCGCCAAGGCCGGCATCACCGTCAACACCATCTGCCCGGGCTACATCGCCACCGACATGGTCAAGGCGATCGACCCGGCGGTCATCGAAAAGGCGATCCTGCCGCACATCCCGGTCGGCCGCCTCGGCGAGCCGGAAGAGATCGCCCGCGCGGTGGTGTTCCTCGCCGCCGACGAGGCCGGCTTCATCACCGGTTCGACGATCTCGGCCAATGGCGGCCAGTACATGATCTGATCGCCTGCCGCGATCGATCGAACTGACAGAGCCTCCGGCGTCGCGCCGGGGGCTTTTTTGTTGTCGGCGCCGGAGCGTCGGGCGGGTTGAGTGGCCGATGGCATTGCCGACGCGACGTTCTCTTGGCTCCGCGGCGGATGAGAAATCCGTGTGTCCCCCGCGCCGGCTCGTGTCAGCGCGGAATGGCGCCGGCGGCGTCGCGCACGGGGGCGAAGCTGAAGCGGTGCAGCGGGCATGGGCCGTGGGCGCGCAATGCCTCGAGGTGGGCGGCGGTGCCGTAGCCCATGTGGCGGGCAAAGCCATAGGCGGGATAGAGCTCATCCATCGCCGTCATCAACCGGTCGCGCGTCACCTTGGCAATGATCGAGGCGGCGGCGATCGAGCGGGAGCGGGCGTCGCCCTTGACCACCGCCTCACCGGGACAGGGCAGGCCGGAGGGGACGTCGCGGCCATCGATCAGGGCGAAGTCCGGCGGCAACGCCAGGGCGTTCGCCGCCTCCGCCATGCCGGCGAGCGTGGCGGCGAGGATGTTGCGGCGATCGATCGTCGCCGGCGACACCAGGGTGATGCCGACATCGGCGACCCGCATGATCTCGGCATAGAGCTTCTCGCGCCGGGCCGCCGTCAGCGCCTTGGAATCGTCGAGGCCCTTGGGCACCCGGCGGCGATCGAGAACGACGGCGGCGACCACGACCGGGCCGGCGAGCGGACCGCGCCCGGCCTCGTCGATGCCGGCGACACGGGCGGCGCCGCGCTTGCGGGCGCGGTCCTCGAAGCTGAAATCGGGGCCGAGATCGGCGAGATCGAACAGGGCGGGGGCGGACGGGCGGCGGGGCATGTTGGGCTCGGTGACGGCGGAGGCTGGTGCGTGGTGTATGGCGGGGATTGTCGCGCGGATCGGCGGCCGGGGCCAGCCCCGTTTGGTGCGGCGCGGCGGGATTGGGAGATCGGTGG
>JAEULV010000069.1 GCA_016793065.1 Hyphomicrobiaceae bacterium | reverse complement strand
CCCCAATCGTCAACGCGAAGCGGCATTTTCGCCGGCGTTTAAGTCGACATTAACCATGATATTGCCTGATGGAGCGACCTTAACCCGGCAGAAAGAGACTTCAATGCCGCGTCGCCTGCTCGCCTCGATCGCATCGCTCGCACTTGCCATTGCATTGTCCGGTTGCGCCGGCATGCAGAAGACCGGGCGAAGCGGCGAGCCGTCCGCCGACGCCGATATCACCGGCAGCATCAGCGAAGTCGCCGCCAAGCGCTCCGAAACTACGACCGACTGGCGCGGCGTCGTCAGCTGGTATGCCGAGTTCAACGCCGCGCTGCCGACCGGCTATGGCCTGTCCTATTGCAGCGGCTTCGGCTGCATGCACCGCACGGTCGTCCGCGCCGACGGTGGTAATGGCGTCGAATTGGCGGCGATCATGGCCGCCGGCCAGGCCTCGGCCGCGGCCGAGCGTGATGCGGTCGACGCCGCGATCACCTGGTTCGAGCGCAAGGCCATCCCGCTGATGGGGGGCGTCATCGACGAGCCCGGCACCGACTCCAAGGATTTCAAGATCCTCGGCCAGACCGATTGCATCGACGAGGCCGCCAACACGACGACGATGCTGATCCATCTGCAGAACAAGGGAATGCTGAAATACCACACCGTCGCCCGGCCGATCGCCCGTGGCGGCCTGATGGTGCCGCACGTGACTGCCGTCCTGCGCGACCGCGAAACCGGCGTGTTGTGGGCCGTCGACAGCTGGGTCAATGCCGGCGGCGAGCGCCCGGCGGTCCTGACGCTCGACCGCTGGGACGAGTGGATGGGCACCGGCCACTGACAATCAACCGCCATCAACGGGCGCGGCCGAATGCGGCCGCTCGCGCCACATTGACGGGGCAACCGCGACCGTTCCGTTGGTGCGGTGTCTGCCGCGAGCGGAGAGGGGCGTCGCCTGAGTTCGGCGGGGTTGGCCGACCGTTGGCTCTCTTGTGCTGTGCCGATTGACGCCATCGCTGAGCACGGCTCGTTTTGCGGTGCAGTAATGTTGGCTTGCCAGGAACAGCGGCCTCTCATCTCGGCTTGACAGGGAAATGCGGACAAAAAAACGCCCGCCGGTGGGAGGAGAGCCGGCGGGCGCTTGATGAAGCGGCATTGAGCGAGGGAGGAGATCGCTCAAGCGCGAGATCCGAAGACGCAAGGGAGGAGAAAGCGTGGCCGGATCGACTTCGCTGATGTTCGAAAGCGGGATCAGGCACCGCCAATTCGTTCATCACTCTTATAACTTATCGAAGTCCGATCACCCGGGACAGAGGCTCACTTACATGTCCGCCATGCGTATTGTGCAATGCACAATGACCGGCGTCATTTCCTGCCGCTTGCCGTAACCGCGGGCGGCAGGCCGCATGCGTCGGTCGACGAGGCGACAGGGGCCAGTCTCGATGTCGTCGAAGGCGTCAGGCAGGATACCCCGCCGTGTTGCCATTGCCGCGGGCGGCAGGCGCTTGACCGGTCGGCGGAGGCGATGGCCTCCGTCAGGATACGCCGCCCGGTGAAGCCATTCGCCGGTCGCGCCAAGCCATCTCGTCAAGGCACCAGTCCAGCCCGACACCGCCCGCGCCGTGCCAGGCCGGGTCAGACTCTT
The DNA here is from genome assembly GCA_016793065.1 of Hyphomicrobiaceae bacterium. Taxonomy (GTDB): domain Bacteria; phylum Pseudomonadota; class Alphaproteobacteria; order Rhizobiales; family Ancalomicrobiaceae; genus JAEULV01. The sequence continues at coordinate 4,440 of JAEULV010000069.1, read as the reverse complement.
GGCCGCCAACTCCCCCAGGTGGCACCAATTGAGGCCCGCGCCGACCGACCTATCCGCGCCAGCCTATTCGGCCGCCGGTTCCACCTGCCCGGGGCGCCGTTGCATCAGCTCCCGCAGGAACCGTCCGGTATGGCTGCGGTCGATCCGCGCCACATCCTCGGGCCGGCCGGCGCCGACGATCTCGCCGCCGCCATCGCCACCCTCGGGCCCGAGGTCGATCAGCCAGTCGGCGGTCTTGATCACTTCGAGATTGTGCTCGATCACAATCACCGTGTTGCCTTGCTCGACCAGTTCATGCAGCACTTCCAGCAACTTGGCGACGTCATGGAAATGCAGGCCCGTGGTCGGCTCGTCGAGAATGTAAAGCGTCCGCCCGGTCGAGCGTCGCGACAGTTCCTTCGACAGCTTGACCCGCTGCGCCTCGCCGCCCGACAGCGTCGTCGCCTGCTGACCGATATGGATATAGCCGAGCCCCACCCGCGACAGGGTCTCCAGCTTTTCCCGAATGATCGGAACCGCCTCGAAGAACGCCACGCCCTCGTCAACCGTCATGTCCAGCACATCGCTGATCGACTTGCCCTTGAAGTGGACGTCGAGCGTCTCGCGATTGTAGCGCTTGCCCTTGCAGACGTCGCAGGTCACATAGACGTCCGGCAGGAAGTGCATCTCGATCTTGATAACGCCGTCGCCCTGACAGGCCTCGCAGCGCCCGCCCTTGACGTTGAACGAGAACCGCCCCGGCTCATACCCGCGCGCCTTTGCTTCCGGCAGCCCGGAAAACCATTCGCGGATCGGCGTGAACGCGCCGGTATAGGTCGCCGGGTTCGAGCGCGGTGTCCGTCCAATCGGTGACTGGTCGATGTCGATCACCTTGTCGAGCAGCTCGAGCCCCTCGATCCGGTCGTGCGGCGCCGGATTGTCCTTGGCGCCGTTCAATCGCCGCGCCACCGCCTTGAACAACGTGTCGATCAGCAGCGTCGACTTGCCGCCGCCGGAAACGCCGGTGATGCAGGTGAATGTGCCGAGCGGGATCTCGGCCGTCACGTTCTGCAGATTGTTGCCGCGCGCATTGACCACGCGCAGCACCTTCGCCTTGTTGATCTTGCGCCGCTTCTTCGGGATGGCGATCCCCAGCGCCCCCGAAAGGTACTGTCCCGTCAGTGAATTCGGATTGGCCAGGATCTCGGCGGGGGTGCCGCGCGCAATGATGTGCCCGCCATGAATGCCGGCCCCCGGACCGACATCGACCACATAGTCCGCTGCCCGGATCGCATCCTCGTCATGCTCGACGACGATCACCGTATTGCCGAGATCCCGCAGCCGCACCAACGTCCGCAGCAGCCGCTCATTGTCGCGCTGATGCAGGCCGATCGACGGCTCGTCCAGCACATAAAGCACGCCGGTCAGTCCCGATCCGATCTGCGAAGCCAGCCGGATCCGCTGGCTCTCCCCGCCGGACAGCGTGCCGGAATTGCGCGACAGCGTCAGGTATTCGAGCCCGACATCCATCAGGAATCGCAACCGTTCGCGGATTTCCTTGAGGATCCGTCCGGCGATCTCGTTCTGCTTCGCCGTCAGCCGTTGCGGCAATGCCTCGAACCACGGCCCGGCGGTCCGGATCGACATTTCCGAGATCTGCCCGATGTGATGCCCGGCGATCTTCACCGCCAGCGCTTCCGGCTTCAAGCGGAAACCGCCGCAGGCCCGACACGGCGTGACGGCGAAATAGCGTTCGATTTCCTCTCGCGACCAGTCGCTTTCGGTCTCCTTCCAGCGCCGCTCCATGTTCGGCACGACGCCCTCGAACGTCTTGGTCGACTGATAGGAGCGCAGTCCGTCGTCATAGGTGAACGTCACCTGATCGCTGCCGGTTCCCTGCAGGATCGCCCGTTTGCCCTCCTCGGGCAGTTCACGCCAGGGCACGGTCAGCGAGAACTTGTAGTGCCGCGCCAGCCCATCGAGCGTCTGCATGTAGAAGGGCGACGTCGACTTGGCCCAGGGCGCGATCGCCCCTTGCCGCAGGCTGAGGCTGGCATCGGGCACGATCAAATCTGGGTCGATCTTCTGCTCTGTCCCGAGCCCGCCGCATTCGGGACAGGCGCCGAACGGGTTGTTGAAGGAGAACAGCCGCGGCTCGATCTCGGCAATGGTGAACCCGGACACCGGACAGGCGAACTTCTCCGAAAACATGATCCGGCGAGCATCGCCCTTGTCATCCTTCTCGTCGGCGAACTCCACGATCGCGATGCCGTCCGCCAGCTTCAGCGCGGTCTCGAAACTGTCCGCCAGCCGCGTCGCCAGGTCGCCGCGCACGATCAGCCGATCCACCACCACATCGATGTCGTGCTTCAGCTTCTTGTCGAGCGCCGGCGCTTCGGCAATATCAAAGAAGGTGCCGTCGATCTTGACACGCTGGAAGCCCTTTTTCTGCAGTTCCGCCAATTCCTTGCGATACTCGCCCTTGCGCCCGCGGATCATCGGCGCCAGCAGGAACAGCCGCGTTCCCTCGCTCAGTTCGAGTACCCGATCGACCATCTGGCTGACGGTTTGGCTCTCGATCGGCAGCCCGGTCGCTGGCGAATAGGGGATGCCGACACGCGCGAACAGCAGGCGCATGTAGTCGTAGATCTCGGTGACGGTGCCGACGGTCGAGCGCGGATTGCGGCTGGTGGTCTTCTGTTCGATCGAGATAGCCGGCGACAACCCGTCGATCTGGTCGACGTCCGGCTTCTGCATCATTTCGAGAAATTGCCGGGCATAGGCCGACAGGCTTTCGACATAGCGCCGCTGTCCCTCGGCATAGATCGTGTCGAATGCCAGCGACGACTTGCCCGATCCCGAAAGCCCGGTCATAACGATCAGCCGGTCTCTCGGCAGATCGAGATCGACATTCTTCAGATTGTGTTCCCGCGCCCCCCGGATCGAGATCATGCGCGACGCCGCCGGCGCATGGTCGAACAGCGCCGCAAGGCTTTCGCGCGCCGTCGCGGCGCCCGGCACGGACTCGATGTCTGCGGTCGGCTTGTCGCTCATACTCGTCTCGGTTTTGCTCGGCCGGCCCGTCCGGCTCCCACGCTGCTTCAGGCCGCATGAAGCGGCATGATTGGCTGGCAGGTCAAGGCCGTCATCGCCTCGCGTCCATCGCGCCGCCTGCCTATCTCTGGTGTGCATCATTAGAACAAAAAACGAACTCGTCAAGTGCCTATTTCGATGTGGAGGGCCATTCGCACGGATCGTCAAGATTGAAAGTAAGTGTCGGAAAAGAAATATAAAAAGGCACAAGCTTGAGCCGTGTGCGGGATGTGCCCGTTCGCCGGGAGCCCAATCGATATCGTAAAAGCGGCTCGTCGCGTGTGGAAAAATCGTCCTTTGTTCTCACGGAAGCGGTTGCATTTGCAATCGTCGCGAGTTAGAACAAAAAAGAAACAGAAGCGCGGCTGTCATGCGGAGCGGCTCTGCGGGATTTGCGGGGGGATGCGATGATCCATTTCGAAGGGGCGTGATTGCCTGGGGCGTGTTTGGCGGCGGTTGCTGTGGTGAAATGGTGTGAATAGACCGGTTTTGCGGCGTGCGCCGACCCAGGGAAAGCGTTAGGTTGGCATTCGAGGACGGGTCGCGGTCATGCGATCCAGTGAAAATTCGCGGCGGGTCCGATCGGGTGGTCATCGGGCTTCGCGCGGGGGAGGGTGTGATGTCGGGTAGCGTGAACAAGGTCATTCTGGTTGGAAATCTGGGTTTCGACCCGGAGATCCGCCGCACCCAGGATGGCCGGGCCATTGTCAATCTGCGACTGGCGACGTCGGAATCCTGGCGAGACAAGCAGACCGGCGAGCGTCGTGAGAAGACCGAATGGCATCGCGTCGTCATCTTCAATGATGGGTTGGCCAAGGTCGCCGAGCAGTATCTGAAGAAGGGTTCGAAGGTCTACGTCGAGGGTCAGTTGCAGACGCGTGAGTGGGAAGACAAGGAGGGCCAGAAGCGGACCACGACCGAGGTCGTTCTGCAGGGGCTGAATTCGACCCTGACCATGCTCGACAGCCCGCGCGGCGGTTCCGGCGGCGGTCGCAGTGACGATGGGCCGGGTTATGGTGACGACGGCGGCTATTCTGGTGGCGGCGGTGGCTATGGCGGCGGTCGTGGTCAGGGCCGCGTCGGCGCGTCGGGTGGCGAGCGCTCCGGCGGCTTCGACCGTGGCGGATCCGCCGACCGCGCACCGGCCCGCTCGAAGCCGGCGCTCGACGACATGGACGACGAAATCCCGTTTTGACGGCCCGTCGGAGGCGTGCGGACGGGTGCGCGGCGAGGTTGTTGAGGTTTCACCGATGGCACGCGGCAGTTCTGCCGTCTTGCGATGTCGACCTTTCATGTCGGGAAGAACGGGTCTCGGCGAAGGTCGGTCGAAGTCTCGGCAAGCCAAGGGTGCGTGTTCCTGCCCGAAGT
>JAEULV010000028.1 GCA_016793065.1 Hyphomicrobiaceae bacterium | reverse complement strand
GTCATCTTCAACTGGGTCAAGCAGCCACAGGAGGAGTTCCAGGTCCTTGCCGCGGCCGGAATCGTCGTCCTCCTCGCGGTTCTGATCGCGATGAACTCCTTTGCCATCTGGCTGAGGAACCGCTATGAGCAACGTTGGTAGGAGAACGGAGTGAGTGAACTGACCGAGGAACGCTTCAGAGAACGCGCCGAGGCGCCGGGCAACGATGCCGGCGACGGGACGAGTGCCGCCGCCGGCGGCTCGATCTCCGTCCAGCCCGACGAGTTCCACCATGCCCGCGACATCGGCGAGCTCGAGAAGGTCTTCGAGCTCGAGAGCCTCTCGGTTTCCTATGCCGGCGTGCCCGCCGTCAAGGAAGTCTCGATGGACATCTACAAGAACGAGGTGACGGCGCTGATCGGCCCCTCGGGATGCGGCAAGAGCACGCTGATCCGATGCCTCAATCGCATGAACGACCTCGTGCCCACCGCCGAGGTCACCGGGCGGTTGCTCTATCACGGCGAGGACCTGTACGGCCCGAAGGTCGACCCGGTCCAGGTCCGCAAGCTGATCGGGATGGTGTTCCAGAAGCCGAACCCGTTCCCGAAGTCGATCTACGAGAACGTCGCCTACGGCCCGCGCATCCACGGCCTGGCCAAGACCCGGGCCGATCTCGACGCCATCGTCGAGAGCGCGCTGCGCAAGGCGTCGCTGTGGGAAGAGGTCAAGGACCGACTCAACGACAGCGGCACCGGGCTCTCCGGCGGCCAGCAGCAGCGCCTGTGCATTGCCCGCACCATCGCCGTCGGCCCGGAAGTGATCCTGATGGACGAGCCCTGCTCGGCCCTCGACCCGATCGCCACCGCGCGCATCGAGGAACTGATGGACGAGCTGCGCGAGAACTACACGATCATCATCGTGACCCACTCGATGCAGCAGGCCGCCCGCGTGTCGCAGCGCACCGCGTTCTTCCATCTCGGAACGCTGGTCGAACAGGGCGACACCGATGATATCTTCCATGCGCCGAAAGACCAGCGCACCCAGGATTACATCACCGGCCGCTTCGGCTGATGCGGTAGCCTTCGATTGAGGAACGCCCCGAGATGACCGAGAAGAATCACACCGTTCGCGCCTATGACGAGGAACTCATCCGCCTTTCGGCCGAACTGGCCGAAATGGGCGGCATGGCCGAAAGCATGGTCGCCGACAGCCTGACGGCGCTGTCCCGCATGGACACCAAGCTGGCGCAGCGCGTCATCGCCACAGATGCCCGCATGGACTTCCTGCAGCGGGACATCGAGGAACGCGCCATCCGCGTCATCGTCAAGCGCCAGCCAATGGCGCTCGACCTGCGCGAGGTCGTCGGCTGCATGCGCATCTCCGCCGACCTCGAGCGGGTCGGCGATCTCGCCAAGAACATCTCCAAGCGCGTCGTCGCGATTTCCGGCGGGCTTGGCACCAATTTCGGCGCCAAGAAGGTGATCATCGGCCTCGAGCACCTGTCCAGCATCGCGCTGGAACAGCTCAAGGCCGTGCTCGATGCCTATCGCGAGCGCAGCGTCACCGCCGCCGCGATCGTGCGCGAGCGCGACGACGAGATCGACGCGCTCTATACCTCGCTGTTCCGCGAACTCCTCACCTACATGATGGAAGATCCGCGCAACATCACCTTCTGCACGCACTTGCTGTTCTGCGCCAAGAACCTCGAGCGCGTCGGCGATCACGCCACCAACATTGCCGAGACCGTGCATTATGTCGTCACCGGCCAGCAGCTGGTCGACGACCGGCCGAAGGGCGATTCCACGGCGGTGATGCCCGAGGGCTGATCCGGCGCGGCGATCGCGACCAAGTCAGCCGGTCGGTCCGACGGCCGGTCGGCGAGAAGAAGTTGAACATCGAGGCGGTCGTTTCACCGCGCGGCATGCTGTTGCCGCGCGCGGGGACGGCTATTGCCCGGAACGTGAAGGGTGACGAGGACATGCCGAAGATCCTGGTCGTCGAGGACGAAGACGCATTGTCGGTGATGCTGCGCTACAATCTCGAAGCCGAGGGCTATGCGGTCGAGACCGTGGCCAATGGCGACGAGGCCGATCTGCGCCTGCGCGAGACGACGCCGGATCTGGTGTTGCTCGACTGGATGCTGCCCGGGCTTTCCGGCATCGAGATCTGCCGGCGCCTGCGCGGCCGGGCCGAGACCGAGCGACTGCCGATCATCATGATGACGGCGCGGGGCGAGGAAACCGAGCGGATCCGGGGCCTCGCCACCGGCGCCGACGACTATGTGGTGAAGCCGTTCTCGGTGCCGGAACTGATGGCCCGCGTCCGCGCCATCCTGCGCCGGGCCAAGCCGGAAACCGTCACGACGCAACTGCGCGCCGGCGACATCGAACTCGACCGCGAGACCCACCGCGTCCGTCGCGGCGGCCGCGAACTGCATCTGGGGCCGACCGAATACCGGCTGCTGGAATTCCTGATGAAGACGCCCGGCCGCGTCTATTCGCGCGAGCAGTTGCTCGACGGCGTCTGGGGCCGCGACGTCTATGTCGACGAGCGCACCGTCGACGTCCATGTCGGCCGGCTGCGCAAGGCGATCAACCGGGCCAAGGACAAGGACCCGATCCGCACGGTTCGCGGCGCCGGCTATGCCTTCGACGAGAAGTTCCAGCTGAAGCAGGCTGGCTGAGGCCGGCTTTGTCGCGACCAGCCGGACGCACGGCCTTCGGCGGGCAGCGGATCGGTCGATCCGCTGCCCGTGGCGTCAATCCCCGGCCCGGGTCTTCAGCCGCTCCGCCCGGAGGCGCAGGGCCTCGACCACCAGGAGCAGGGCGACCGCCAGCACGGTGAGCAGCGTCGCCACCGCAGCGATCGTCGGGTTGAAGCTGTCGCGCAGGCCGGAAAACATCTCGCGCGGGATGGTGCGCTGGTGCGGGGCGCCGAGCAGCATCACGGTGACGACTTCGTCAAACGACGCGGCAAAGGCAAACAGCGCCCCCGAGGCGACGCCCGGCGCCAGGATCGGCAGCATCACCCGGCGGAATACCGTCACCGGCGGCGCGCCGAGACTGGCGGCGGCGCGGGCGAGATTGCGGTCGAAGGACGCAAGCGCGGCCGAGACGGTGACCACGACGAAGGGGGCACCGAGGGCGGCGTGGGCGACGATCAGCCCGGTATAGGTCTGGGTCAGGCCGAGCGGGGCGAAGAAGAAATAGAGCCCGACCGCAACAATTACGATCGGCACCACCAGCGGCGACAGGATCAGCGCCGAGATCGCCGCCTTGCCGCGAAAATCAGCCATTGCCAGCCCGATCGAGGCGAGCGTTCCCAGCACGGTGGCGATCACCGTCGCCGGAATGCCGATGAGGAAGGAATTCATCACCGCGAGCCGCCACTTCTCGCTGGCGAACACCGATTCGTACCAGCGCGTGGTCCAGCCGCGCATCGGATAGGTGAGGAACTCGGAGTCGTTCACCGACAGCGGCAGGATCGCCAGGATCGGCGCCACCAGGAACACCAGCACGGCAATGGCGGAAACCACCAGGGCGATGCGGGCGACGCGTTCGGTCAGGGTCGAGGGCGCGTGCGACATGGCCTCACCCGAGCTTGACTTGGCCCATGCCGGCGAGCCGGGCATAGACGAGGTAGAGGATCATGGTGGCGCCGAGCAGGATCACCCCCAGCGCCGCCGCCAGGCCCCAGTTGGCGCTCGACGTGGTGTAGAAGGCGATGAAATAGGCGAGCATCTGATCCTCGGCGCCGCCGACCAGCGCCGGGGTGACATAGTAGCCAAGCGCCATGATGAAGACCAGCAGCGCGCCGGCGGCGACGCCCGGTACGGTCTGCGGCAGGTAGACCCGCACGAAGGCGACGGCCGGATGGGCGCCGAGCGACACAGCCGCGCGCATATAGGTCGGCGGGATCGATTTCATCGTCGCGATCATCGGCATGATCATAAACGGCAGCAGCACGTGGGTCATGGCGATGACGACGCCGGTGCGGTTGAAGATCATCCGGATCGGGCCGTCGGTGATGCCGAGCGCCTGCAGGGCGCCGTTGACGACGCCCTGGTCCTGCAGCAGCACGATCCAGGCGGCAGAGCGGACCAACAGCGAGGTCCAGAACGGCAGCAGCACCAGGATCATCAACAGGTTGCCGGTGCGGGCGGGCGCATTGGCGACCAGATAGGACAGGGGGAAGCCGAGCAGCAGGCAAACGAGGGTGACGACCAGCGAGATCATCAGCGTCCGGCCGAGCACCTGCAGATAGAGCGATTGCTGCGCCGGCCGCTGGACGATGGCGCCGGCGGTGTCGCGCTCCATGTCGACGGCGGTGAGCAGATAGAAGTCCGTTGCCGGGCCGGAGGCTTGCTGCAACGCCACCAGCGTCGCCGGCTCGCCCCAGGCTGGATCGAGGCCGATCAGCCGGTCGCGCCAACTGGCCGGCGCCGTATCGTCGGCGCGAAGGGCCCGGCCGGTGTTCAAGACGAGACTGCGGCCGTTCGGCAGGGCGTAGTTCAGCCGCCGCGCGGCGATGGCGATGGTTCGTGCCTCGGCGGAGGCCTTCAGGTCGGCGCCGAGCGCGGCGTAGAGCGCATCCGGCGCGGCCGCGCCCGGTTGCCAGTGCTTCACCGCCGCGGCGGTTGCCGGCCAGACCTCGGCGAGTTCGGTATCGACGACGGACCGGCGCAGCATGTCGACGATCGGCGCCACGAACGACGCCATCAGGAACAGGAACAGCGGCGCAATCAGCGCCAGCGCCGTCATGCGCCGGCGGCGTTCCGCCCGCTTCAGATCCTTGGCGAGATCCACGTCCCTGTCCACGTCGTCGAGCCCTCGAATGCACGTCCGTCAGCATGGACCCGGCGCCGGAAGACGGCGCCGGGATTGATCGCGATCGGGTGGCTCAGTTCTGCGCCGCCCACTTGTTGAAGCGCTCGGTCAGGCGGTCGACGTTCTCGATCCAGAACTTGTCGGAGATCTGCACCGCGTTCTTCATGTTGTCGGGATGGGTCGGCAGATCGGCGAGACGCTTCGGGTCGATCTTGGCGCCGGCGTCCTTGTTGGTGACGCCATAGGCGATCGCCTCCGGCAGCTTGGCCTGGTTCTCGGCCTTGCCGACATGGGCGAGGAAGCCATAGGCGGCGTCCTTGTTCGGCGTGGTCTTGAGGATCACCCAGCTGTCGATAGTGAACAGCGAGCCGGACCACTGGATGCCGAAATTGCGCTTGTCGGCGCGGTTGGCGGCGTCGATGCGGCCGTTATAGACCGAGGTCATCGCCACTTCGCCCGAGGCGAGGAGCTGCGGCGGCTGCGCGCCGGACTTCCACCACACCAGATCCTTCTTGATCATGTCGAGCTTCTTGAAGGCCCGGTCGACGCCCGCGGCGGTCGCCAGCACCTTGTAGACATCGGCGGGGGCGACGCCGTCGGCGATCAGCGCGATTTCCAGATTGGTCTTCGGCCCCTGCCGCAGCGCCCGCTTGCCGGGGAACTTCTTCAGGTCGAAGAAGTCGGCCCAGCCGGTCGGGCCGTCCTTCAGCTTGTCCTTGTCGTAGCCGAGGACGAAATTGTAGACGATGGCGCCGACGCCGCATTCATGCACCGCCGCCGGCAGATAGGCGTCCTTGCCGCCGATCTTGCCGTAGTCGAGCGGCAGGAACATGCCCTCGTCGCAGCCGATCACCAGTTCCTCGCTCTCGACCTGCACCACGTCCCAGCCGGAATCGGTGCCGCCCTGCACCTTCGAGCGCAGCACGCCGACGCCGCCGTCCCAGCTCTCGTCAATCATCGCCGTGCCAGTGGCCTTGAACGGCTCGAAATAGACCTTCTTCTGCGCATCCTGATAGGCGCCGCCCCAGGACACGACCGTCAGGGGCCGCGCGGCGTGGACGCCGGCGGCAAGCAACCCGACACCGACCAGCGCGGCGGCGGCGACCATCATTTTCGACCGGATCGACATGGACTTCCTCCCGTATTGCGGCGCCGTCGACGCGGCGCGCGGTTGCTTGCAACAGATGCCAGCGTCTCCCGCGCGCGGGGGGGCCGGCCGTCGGATCAGGCAGGGGTCTCGATCGGCAGCGCCCGCCCATCGGCGACGCGCCAGCCGATGTCGACGGTTCTGCCCGGGACCAGCGCCTCGGAGCCGGAAACCGGCGCCTTGACGACGAAATCGTCGCGACCGAGCGCTTCCAGCCGGACGCGCAGATGATCGCCGTGATAGATGGTCTCGACCACCGTGCCGGGGAAATGGTTGGCGACGGCATCGGCGCCATGGGCGAGCGACAGCCGCTCCGGCCGCAGCGACACCAGCGCCCGGCCGCCAAGGCTCAGCCCCGGGCCGGCCTCGGCGCGGATCGCCTGCCCGGCGGCGGTGGTGACCGTCGCCTCGCCGACGCCAAGCGCGGTGACGGTGCCGTCGACCTTGTTGTTCTCGCCGATGAACTGGGCGACGAAGGCGGTATCCGGGTGTTCGTAGATGGTGCGGGGCCGGTCGATCTGCTGGATGCGGCCGTCATTGAACACCGCCACCCGGTCGGACATGGTCAGCGCCTCGCCCTGATCATGGGTGACATAGACGACCGTGACGCCGAGGCGCTCGTGCAGGTGCTTGATTTCATACTGCATATGCTCGCGTAGCTGCTTGTCGAGGGCGCCGAGCGGCTCGTCCATCAGCACCAGCTTGGGCTCGAACACCAGGGCGCGGGCAAGGGCGATGCGCTGCTGCTGGCCGCCGGACAATTGCCCCGGCCGCCGGTCACCGAGCTTGCCGAGCCGCACCATGTCGAGCGCCCTGGTCACCCGTTCGCCGATCTCGGCGCGGGACACCCCACGCACTTCCAGCGGGAAGGCGAGGTTCTCGCGCACGCTCATGTGCGGAAACAGCGCGTAGTTCTGGAACACCATGCCGAGGCCGCGCTTGTGCGGCGGCACGCGGGTGATGTCGCGGCCTTCCAGCGTGATCAGGCCGCGCGTCGGCGTCTCGAAGCCGGCGAGCATCATCAGCGTCGTGGTCTTGCCGGAGCCGGAGGGGCCGAGCAGGGTGAGGAACTCGCCGCGCGCCACCAGAAGGTCGAGCTGGCGCACGACCAGCGTGCGGCCGTCATAGCTCTTCTCGACCTTGTCGAACCGAACGAAATCGCCGGCCCGCGCAATCTCCCGCGCATCCGAGCCCACGGACCCGACCTGCATCCCGACATCTCCCCCTGAATCCGCGCCGCTTGTCGCTGCGTCGTCGCGCCGGTGCTGGCCGGCGCTGATCTGCTCAAGAAAAATACACAGATCGTTTCAGGGCACAAGGCAAATTCATAAAATTCTGAGCAAGTTTCGCTTGATCAAACGTTCAAAGATATGGCGGCGTGCAGGCGCTGACGACCTCGCATGGACGGTCGGAGACATTGCGGAAGCGGTGGGGCACGCGGCTGTCGAACAGATAGGCGTCGCCGGGCTTGAGGATTCGTACCTGCTCGCCGACCGTCAGCTCGAGTTCGCCGGCGATGACGACCCCGCCCTCGTGCGAAACGTGCTCCAGCATCGCCGGGCCGGTATCCGCGCCGGGCTCATAGCGCTCATGCAGAATCTGCAGGTTATGGGCGCGGGCGTCGCCCACCTGACGATAGCTCAGCTTGCCGGTTAAAACGCTTGAATCATGGACATGATGGATACGTGACGTTAGGTCAATCAGGTCGGACGGGCGAAAAAACACCATGTCGGTCTTGTCGCGCTCGGGCTCGAAGAAGTCGGCCATGGTCATGGGAATGCCGCCGAGGATCTTGCGCAGGGACGCGACCGAGGGGCTATTCTTGTTTTGCTCGACCATCGAGATCATGCCGTGGGTAACGCCGGCCCGCTCCGCCAGCTGACGCTGGGTTAGTCCGGCGCCGACACGCACCTCGCGCAACCTTGAACCTATGTCGAAATCCATGGGGACTGCCTCCGCGACCGGAGTGAACCGCAAAGCACAGGTCAGGGCAATGCTCAATAAGGGGCGCCAGGCGCGCTTGTAATCTCGTGTCGATCTTGCTCAAAATAATGAGCAATGGTATTTCTGATCCCATCCAGAGCCGCAGCCGAAACCAGGAGCCACCGATGTCCGCCGCCGATACCCTCAAGGCCCGTCAGTCCGCCGCCGTATCGAATGGCGTCGGCACCAAGTCGATCTATGCGACCAAGGCCGAGAATGCCGAACTGTGGGATGCCGATGGCAAGCGCTACATCGACTTCGCCGCCGGCATCGCCGTGGTCAATACCGGCCACCGCCATCCGAAGGTGATCGACGCGGTGAAGCAGCAGCTCGATGCCTTCACTCATACCTGCTTCCACGTGGCGCCGTACGAGTGCTACATCGCGCTGGCGGAGCGGCTGAACGCGGTGGTTCCCGGGCCGACGCCGAAGAAGACGATGTTCGTCTCAACCGGCGCCGAGGCGGTGGAGAACGCGGTCAAGATCGCCCGCCACGCCACCGGCCGCTCCGGCATCGTCGCCTTCAACGGCGCCTTCCATGGCCGCACGATGATGGGCATGGCGCTGACCGGCAAGGTGGTGCCCTACAAGAAGGGCTTCGGTCCGTTCCCGGCCGAGGTCTATCACGCGCCGTTCCCCAAGGCCTATCACGGCATCACCGTCGAGGCGGCGACCGAGGGCCTGCGGCAGCTGTTTGCCTCGGATGTCGACCCGGGCCGGGTCGCCGCCGTCATCATCGAGCCGGTGCAGGGCGAGGGCGGCTTCTACATCGCCCCGCCGGAATTCATGCAGGCGCTGCGCAAGGTCTGCGACGAGAACGGCATCCTGCTGATCGTCGACGAGATCCAGACCGGCATCGCCCGCACCGGCAAGATGTTCGCGGTGGAATATTCCGGCATCGAGCCGGACCTGATGACCATGGCCAAGGGGCTCGCCGGTGGCTTCCCGCTCGCCGCGGTCACCGGCAAGGCGGCGATCATGGACAAGGTCCACCCGGGCGGCCTCGGCGGCACCTATGGCGGCAATCCGATCGGCGTCGCCGCTGCGCACGCGGTGCTGGACGTGGTGGCCGAGGAGGCGCTGTGCCAGCGCTCGCTCGAACTCGGCGACATCATTCGCGGCCGGCTGGAAGACATGGCCCGGCGCAACACCTTCAACGCCATCGGCGAGGTGCGCGGGCTTGGCGCCATGGTGGCGATGGAACTGGTGAAGGACCGCGCCAGCCGCGAACCCGACGCGGCGCTGACGGCGGCGCTGGTGGCGCGGGCGCAGGAAAAGGGCCTGATCCTGCTCTCCTGCGGCACCGGCTTCAACGTCATCCGCATCCTCGCGCCGCTGACCATCCCCTTCGACCAGCTGAACGAAGGCCTCGACATCCTCGAAGCCGCCTTCACCGACGCCGTCGCCGCGCAAGGCACGACAGCAGCGGCGTGAGGCTTCAGGCGGCCGGCAGGCCTCAAAGACAAGGACCGCGCCTCCGTCGGGGGCGCGGTCCTTTTTCGTCTTGCGGGTGGCGGCAGGCGCGGCGGGCGCGGCGCGAGGGGGTCAGCCGCCGCGGGATTCGATGACTTTCTTGCAGGGGGCGCTGAGGTTGGGCTTGTTGGCCTTGAGGCAGGCGTTCATTTCGGTCGGCTTGCCGATATGGGCCGAGCAGAGCTTCATCGCGTCAGCGCGGCAGGCGGCCTGTTCCTCGCGGGTCGGCGCGGACTGGCCGTGGGCGAGGGTGGCGCCGGCGAGCAGCAGGACGCAGGTCAGGATGGACGTCTTCCTCATGGGGGGCTCCGTTTGGGCACCGGCGATGGGCCGGATGGCTGGGCTTGCGGACGAGATCCGGCGAACTGGGCGACACGGGCAAGCGCGGGTTGGCGGAAAAGGCGGACTGGCGGTGGAATGCGGCGCGCGGCCGGCAAGTTGGGGCGGAAGGGCGCGGCCGGCGGGTCGTCGAGGGCGGCGCGCCGGCTCATCAGGCTTAAGGGAGGAGCGGCATCGGCCTCAATGCCATGATCATGGCGGGGTCGGGGGCGGGGTCGGGGGCGGGGTCGGGGTCACGGACGGGGGCTCGGGCGCGGCTTGCGGCGACGGTGGGCGCGGGCCGGTGGCGGGCGGGGGCGACGGGGTGATTTCCTCGACGGTAATCGCGATGCCGTCGCCGTCGGGCGCGAGGCCGGCCTCGCGCAGTTCCTCGGCGATCAGCCGGCGGGCGACCACCTCGGCCTGGGCGGCGATGCCGGCGCCGAGGACGAAGGACACCTCGACGGCGGTGCGCGCCGCATCGGCATGGGCCTCGGTGGCGATGGTGCCGATGATGCCGCTCTGCAACAGCTTGTCGCTGCGCAGGGCCGCCCGCAGCGATTGGCGGAAGCCGGCCAGCGTGGCGTCTTCGATCGTCGTCGCGAATGCGACGCGGGCGCGGAACCGCGCCAGCCGCCGGCTGTAGTTGGTCACCGTGCCAAGATCGCCGAAGGGGATGGTGTGCAGCCGGCCGTCATTGTCGCGCAGCCGCACCGAGCGGGCGCTGATGTGTTCGAGCTGACCGCGCCGGCTGTTCGACTCGATCGTCTCGCCGAGGCGGAAGACGTCGTCGATCATGTAGAACACGCCGGAGACGATGTCCTTCACGAGTGTCTGCGACCCGAGGCTGACGGCGAGGCCGACAATGCCGGCGCCGGCCATCAGCGGCGTGATGTCGACCCCGACGATCGAGAGCATCATCAGCCCGACGACGAGCAGGATGATGGCAATGGCGGCGAAGCGGACGATCGGCAGGATGGTCGAGAGCCGCGCCCGCGACGCGGTCGCCTCGGCCGACGCGGGCGCGGCCTCGGGCGGGGTCAGCCGCGCCTGCACCCAGACGTGGATCATGGCGCAGATCCAGAGGCCGCCGACGAGCAGGATCGACGCCAGCGTCAGCCGGCGGGAAAACACCGCGAAGCCGCCCGGCTCGAACCAGCCGGGCGCGTCGGCGAACCAGAACTCGATGAGGACGCGCGCGATCAGCGTGACCGCGAGGGCATCGACGACGACGCGGGTGACGAACAGCCGGCGCATTTCGGCCGGACGGCGCGAGGCCTCGATGCTGAGGGCGATGACCTGATCGAGGGTCCAGCCGACGAGCAGGATCGCGACGGTGCCGACCATGCCGTGAAACAGGCGGAACTCGCCGGACAGCGCCCCCCAAACCCACAGGCCGGCGATGATGCTGGCCGCGGCGGCACCGATCGCCGCCACCAGGCGCGGCAGGCGGTGTCGCCGGCGCAGGTCGGCGATGAGCCGCAGCGCCGCCGCCAGCAGCAGGGCGGCGACAAGCACGGTGAGCGCGCGGGCGCTGGCGGCGGGAAAGCCGTCGGCCCGCGCCACCGCGAGCAAGACCGAGTGGGCGTGTCCGGCGGCGAGCAGCGCCACGGTCCAGCGCAGGCCCCGGGACGCGCCGGCATCGTCGACGGCGACGAGGCGCAGGCCGGGGAACTCGACCTGAAAGAAGAAGCGGGCAATGCCGAGCCCGAGCAGGAAGCGCACCAGCGCCACGGCGGCAAGCGCCGGCAGGTCGGGCGCGCCCGCCGGCAGGCCGAGCCAGCGCGCCAGCAGCACCCGGCCGATCAGCGCCGCGACCGCCAGCGCCGCAAGATCGCACCCCGCCTGACGGACGAGGGCGGCGAACGGCACGGTATGGGCGCCGGCGCGCAGGCGCAGCGGCGCGAGCAGGCGGCGGGTGATCCAGTACCCCGCCATGACCGCCGCCATCACCGCCAGCGTCTCGATGAGGCGGGCGCCGTCGGCGCGGGGCAGGTGCGCCAGTGCCTGCGCGGCATCGACGATCGCGCCGGGCACCGCCAGGAGGGTGGCAAGCGCTTCGTTCCACAGCGCCGTCAGGCCGGCCTGCAGCACATCGAAGGGCGATGCCGCTGGCGCGACAGGCCCAGGGAAGCGGCCTTGGGACAAGGTCATCGATCGGTCTCGCCGCGGGCCGGCGGTCAGGTGGGCGGGATCGCATGGGCAGGCGCGGCCGCGTGCCGCCTGCGTCCGGCGATTATGCGCGGCGAGGTCCGCCGATCAACAGGGGCGCCCTCCCCTGTTCATGGGATGGCCCGAGCGAGCGCGGCAGCCTATCACGGTTTGGCGGGATGCAATGCCCGCGGCCTGCCGATCACGAGCACGTCCCCGCTCAGGAGAAGACCATGTCGCGCTTTTTCGCCATCGCGGCCCTCGGCCTGCTGTCCACCGCCCTGCTTCCGTCGGCGCCGGCCGAAGCCGTCGTCTATTGCACCGGGCCGGGCCTGCCGGTCGGCTGCGTCGTGCGCCCGGCGGCGGCGGTGATCTATTGCACCGCGC
Source organism: Hyphomicrobiaceae bacterium (assembly GCA_016793065.1). GTDB lineage: Bacteria > Pseudomonadota > Alphaproteobacteria > Rhizobiales > Ancalomicrobiaceae > JAEULV01. The sequence goes on along the minus strand of JAEULV010000028.1, from coordinate 48,891 downwards.
CGGGCGTTCCGGTCGGCTGCGTCGCCCGGCCGGCGGCAAAGGCCGCCATCTACTGCACCGCCCCCGGGGTTCCCGTCGGCTGCGTCGCCCGGCCGGCGGTGCGCGCGGCAACGCCCGGCGTCGGCGCGCCCGGCGTCGGCGTCGCCCCCGGCGTTGGTGTCGGCGCGCCCGGCGTCGGCGTACGCCGGGGTGTCGGCGTCAATGCGGGCGGTCCGGTGAACCGCATCGGCGTGCGCTGACAGCCGCCGGCCGCGGCGGCGGGGCTCAGCCGATGCCGCCAAGATCGGTCGGGATGTCGAGTTCGACACGCGTTCCGGCCGCATCGGACGTGATCGTCAGCCGGGCGCCGATCGCCTCGGCGCGGCGGGTCATGTTGGCAAGACCGCGCCCCGAGCCGCGGGCCTGCGCGCCGCCCTGGCCGTCGTCGGCGAGCACGATGCGGCCGAGGCGGTTGCCGGCGGCGTCCTCGATCGTCAGCAGGCAGACCTCGACGGCGCGCGCGCCGGAGTGCTTGATGGCGTTGGTCAGCGCTTCCTCGAGGATGCGCAGGACATTGAGCACGTGGCGGGGCCGCAGCCCCTGGAAGATCGGCAGCCCGGCATCGGGATCGGCCGTCCACCGCAGGCTCATGCCGACACCGCGCAATGCCGCCTCGCTGCGTTCGCGCCATGTCGCCAGCACCAGCATCAGATCGCCGCCGACATCGTCCATGGCATCGATGACGAGGCGCATGTCGCGCAGGGCATGGCGCGCCGCCGCGCCGATGGCGAGCGGGTCGGCGTCCACCCGTTCCGAGGACGCGACGATCGAGACCAGCTGCCCGCCGACGCCGTCGTGCAGGTCGCGCATCAGCCGCGACCGCTCCGCCGCCAGGGCGCTTGCCTGCATGTGCGCCTGATCGCGCATGAAGCTTGCCCGCAGCGCATCCTCGGCCTCGCTCACCCGGCGTTCGAGCGTGCGGGCGAAATCGTCGGCCTCGTTGAGGAACTGCACGAAGCGCAGGATCATGAAGGCGCCGAGCGCGCTGGTGAACAGCGGGTAGACGAAGCGGGTGAGGAAGATCCGCCGGTCGTCGAAGACATTGGCGACGACCAGCAGGTCATTGGCCCAGAACAGCAGCGTCACGGCGCTGGGCAGCGCCAGGAAGAGGCCAAGCCAGTCTCCCCGGGCGAAGACCCGTCCACCGATCCAGACGATATGGCCGATCGACAATCCGATCACCGGCAGTCCGACCAGCAGCATGCCCCGGGCGAAGACGTCCGTCCCGGCCAGCGCGACCGTCCACGGCAGCAGCAGACCCGGGACGAGGATCAGCCAGCGCCAGCCGATGGGCAGGCCGAGCAGGAGCCGCAGGGCAAGGGCCGTCAGCGGTGCCTCGATCACCGGCAGGGCATGGGCGGCGAGATGGATATACGGGTGGAACCACAGCGACACCGGCAGGAAGTTGACCGCGTGCACCGCACTGACGATCAGGGACAGGGCCATCAGGCCATAGGCGCCCTCGCCGTCACGGTTGTACCAGTAGACGAGGAGCGTGCCCGCCATCGCCAGCGATAGGGCCGCCAGCACGACCGGCAGCCAGATGAACAGGAGCAGGCGCTTTTCATGGGCGGGGCGCAGGTCGGCGAGCGGTCCGACATAGGGCGCGGCGAGGAAGCCGGCGATGATCGCCCGGCTTTCCAGCCGGATCTCGAGCAGGCTGCCATCGTCGCGCCACAGCGCCCGGTGCAGCGGCACCAGCATGCTGGTGTTGCGCGCCACTGTCTCGATGCTCGGCGTCGCGGCGCTGGTGGCGATGATTCGGCCGTCGAGCCACGCCTCCAGCCGGAAGCTGAACCGGGGCACGAACAGGGCGACCTCGCCGTCGGCGAGCGGAAAGCGGCCGGGGTCGAGGCGGATCAGATAACTGCCGCCGCGATCGGTGATGCCGCCAGTCGCCCAGTTGTGCGGCAGCGCCACCCGGGTTGGGGTTTCGGTCTCCCCGGGGCGGAATTCGGCGCTGGCGAGGCGCCAGGTTTCCGCCGGCAGCGGGAAGCTGCTGGTGCCGAGCCATGCGGCCAGCGCCAGCACGATGAGGTGAACGACCGCGAACCACAGCATCCGGATACGGACCGAGGCAGCGGCGGGTCTCGCCCCCGGCATGTCTCCTGCCGCGCTCACAGCCGGATCAATCCCTGCTGGATGGCCTCGAACACCGCCTCGCCACGGGTATTCACCTCAAGCTTGCGATAGATGTTCTTGATGTGGCCGGGCACGGTCTGGCGGGAAATGCCGAGGTGATCGGCGATGTCGGCATAGCGGAACCCCTTGGCGATGCCCCAGAGGATATCGATTTCGCGCGGCGTCAGCTGCACGCCGGCGATCGTCGCCGCGCCATGCGACTGACCATGGGGCATTCCCGAGGTCTGGCCCTGGGGCTGCCCCTGCGTCTGGCGGACGATATAGCGGGCGATCGATGCCGAGATCGGCGAGTGGCCGGCGACGAGATCGCGCACCGTGCGGGCGACGTCCTCGGGGAAGGAATCCTTGAGCAGGTAGCCCGATGCGCCGACCCGGATCGCCGCAAGCACGCTGTCCTCGTCGCCGAGCACGGATATCACCATGATCTCGCAGCGCGGCAACCGTTGGCGGGTCTCGCGGATCAGGCTGAGGCCGTGGCCGTCCGGCAGGCACAGATCGGTGAGCAGCACATCCGGCGCGGCGTCGAGCCCGGCCATCGCCTCGGCGAGGGTCGCGGCGGTGCGGATGACGAAATCCGCCGACAGGGCCAGCGCCGCGCCGATGCGGTCGCGCGTCGGCGCGTCGTCCTCGACCAGCAGGATGCGGATGCTCCCGGTGTCGTGCCCACCCGCCATCGTCCCCTGCCCCCAGACTGCCCGAACTCGGCCGCCGACATGGCCCCGTCAGCCAGCATACCCGATCGGGCGGCGGCGTCGTGCCATGTTCATGGTGGATCGAAAGCCGGACGATGGAAAGTGAACCACACTGGATTTGCCGGAAGGTCCAGTTCCCGGGAAGGTTGGACCATCATGAGCAAGACGACGAACACGTTTCCCTTGGAAGCCCGTGATCGCACCACGCGACTTTTAATTGAGTTTAGCCACAAGCACATACATGACTAGCAACTATCAAGTCGATTGCCGGGAAGATCGGACAGGCAAGGAGATCATCCGCGTCCGTGCCGTCATTTTCCGCGCCTATGGCGCGCGCAAGGTCATCAGGGCAGCCGCGTTCGACAAGGCAACGATCGGCCCATTCGATCTGGTCAGCCGCCGATTCCGTACGCCGAGCGCCGACCTCGATGCTCGGGTTCGGCCGGCCGACCTTGCCGCCCGCCGGGAAATCAGTCACGACGGAGAGATCGCGATTGCCGACCCAAGACGGCGGGAGAGACGATGGAATCGCTCGGACATGACATCCTGCTGGTCGACGACGACGGTGAGATCCGCCGCCTCGTCTCGAAGCTGCTGCGGGAGGACGGCCACCGGGTCACCTCGGTCGGATCCGCCGTGGAGATGCGCGAGGCGATCGCCTACCGCAAGCCCGATCTCGTTCTCCTTGATGTCATGCTGCCGGGCACCGACGGGCTGACGCTCTGCCGCGAGTTGCGCGCCTCCTCGTCCCTGCCGATCATCATGCTCACCGCCAAGGGCGACGACGTCGACCGTATCGTCGGCCTCGAGATGGGCGCCGACGACTATCTCGCCAAACCCTTCCATCCGCGCGAACTCCTCGCACGCATCCGCGCGGTGCTGCGGCGGGCGCGGCCGAGCGACGGCGGGGGAGCGAAGACCGGACGGGAGATCCGCTTCGCCGGCTGGAGGCTCGACACGGCCCGGCGCGAACTCACCGATCCGCGCGGCGTCGTCATCGATCTGTCGACCGGGGAATACGACCTGCTGCTCACCTTCCTGGAGACGCCGCAGCGGGTGCTGAGCCGCGAGCTGCTGCTCGACGCCACCCGCAACCGCGACGCCGAGCCGTTCGATCGGGCGATCGACGTGCAGGTGAGCCGGCTCCGGCGCAAACTCGAGACCGCCGGCGAGATGATCAAGACGGTGCGCGGCGCCGGATATCTGTTCGTCCCCGACGTCGAACGCACGTGAGGAGAAGGACCATGCGTGCCTTCGCCTCGAGCCTCGCCGCCCGCACCATGCTGGTGCTCCTCCTCGGCATCGGCGCCGTGCATCTCCTCAGTCTCTGGACCTATCGCCACGCCCTCGACCGCGAGGCGGCGACGGCGGACGTCACTCGCCTCGCCGATCGGCTCCTCACCATCCGGCGCGCGGTGATGCGGGTGGTGCCGAGCGAGCGCGAGGCGGTGGCGCACGATCTCTCCGGCGGGCCGATCGACGCCCATTGGAGCCGCGGCGAACATGCGGTTGCCGGCGGCCCGGGCAGCGCCGATCTCGGCGGACTCGCCGAACGGCTGGCAGCGCTCGGCGACGATCTGGCGCCCGGCGACGTGGTGATCGGCGCCAACCGCGACCACCACGACGACCCGCATCTCGCCGTCGTCTCGCTCGCCCTGCCCGATCGCACCTGGATCAATTTCTCGCTGGTCGAGCAGACGTCGCATTCCGAGGACGGCCACGGCACGCTTCTCTCGACCTCGCTGATGGCGCTCGGGGCGATGGTGCTGTCGATCCTCCTCGTGCGCTGGCTGACCCGGCCGCTGCTCGGCTTCGTCGACGCGGCGCGGCGCATCTATCGCGGCGGCGAGACGGTGCCGGTGCCCGAGGACGGGCCAACCGAGATCCGCGCCCTCGCCGTCGCCTTCAACGAGATGCAACGGCGGATCAAGCGGTTGATCGACGACCGCACCCACGCCCTCGCCGCGGTCAGCCACGACCTGCGCACTCCGATCACCCGGCTCCGGCTGCGCCTCGGCGAGGTCGAGAGTTCCGTGACGCGGGGCGCGATCTCCGGCGATCTCGACGAGATGGAGCGGATGATCGACCAGACGCTCGCCTATCTCGCCGGCGACCGCGACGACGAGCCGGTGAAGCCGGTCGACGTCGCGGCGATCCTCGCCACGCTCGCCGACGACCAGATCGATGCCGGCCGCGAGGTGACGCTCGACGGCGCCCGCAGCGCGGTGATCGAGGGCCGGCGGCTGGGGCTGAAGCGCGCTTTCGCCAATCTGCTCGACAACGCGGTGAAATACGGCGAACGGGCCGAGATCCACATCACGACGGCGGCCGACGCGGTCACCGTCGCGATCGCGGACCACGGGCCGGGCATCCCGGTGGCCGATCGCGCCCGGGTGCTCGATCCCTTCGTCCGGCTCGAACCGTCGCGCAACCGCGACACCGGCGGCTGGGGCCTCGGCCTGGCCATCGCCCGCCGCATCGTCGAAAGCCACGGCGGCACGCTCGAACTCGCCGACAACCTGCCGACCGGGCTCCTCGTCCGGGTGCGGCTGCCGATCACCCGGACCGGAACCGGGCCGGGCTGAAACAAATTGTTACGTAACTGAAATCCTGCGACGGGCGATGTCGGGCAGGGTCACGGTCGGGATAGTCCGCCACCGGAACCGACATGCAACGCCGCCTCCAGATCGCCTCTCTCGCTCTCGCCCTCCTCGCCGCGCCGGCCACCCTCGCCCATGACGGTCACGATCACGGCGCCCCGCCGCCGCCGGTCTCGGCGACCGTGGCGCCGCGCGCCGACGCGTCTTCCGCCGACCTCGAGATGGTGGTGGTGGCGCGGGCCGGGGTGCTCGAGATCCTGATCGACCGCTTCCGCGACAACGAGCCGGTGACCGACGCGGTCGTCGAGGTCGATGGCCCGGCGGGCGTGGTGAAGGCGACGCCCGAGGGCGGCGTCTTCCGCATCCCCGCCCCCTGGGCGGAACCGGGCCGAAGCGTCGATCTCGCGGTGACCGTCCAGGCCGGCGACGTCGTCGACGTGCTGACGACGACACTGACCCTGCCGCCGGCGGAGCCGAAGCCGGCCGCCGGCGCGGTTGTCTCGCCGGCGCAGGCGAGCGAGACCGGCGCGGCGATGATCTCCGGCGGGTTCGGCGACTGGGGGTTCGCGCTCGCGGGCTTCGCCGCCGGCCTGCTGGTCGCCGTGTCCTTCCGGCGCAGGGCCGTGGTCGCCACGGCCGTCGCCGGCCTCTTTCTCCTCGGCCTCGCGCCGGGCGCGCCGACCCGGGCCGCCGAGGCGTCGCGCGATCTGGCGCAGCGCTTCCCCGACGGGTCGCTGTTCGTGCCCAAGACCAGCCAGCGCATCCTCGGCCTGCGCACCCTCTTCACCGAGATCGCCGATCATCCGACCACGGTGGAACTGCCCGGACGCGTCATTCCCGATCCCGACGGGTCGGGCGTGGTGCAGTCCTCGCTCGCCGGTCGGCTGAAGCCGCCGCCGGGCGGGTTCCCGCGGCTGGGCACCGCGGTCGCGGCGGGCGATGTCCTCGCCTTCGTCGAGCCGGCGGTGGCGGCGGCGGACGTCACCTCCCAGAACCAGCAGGCGCGCGAACTCGATCAGCAGATCGCCCTGATCGAACGGCGGCTTGATCGCTATCGCCAGATCGCCACGACGATCGCCCGCGCCCAGATCGAGGACGCCGAGGTCGAACTCGCCGGCCTCGAGGCGCGGCGCAGCAACCTAGACCGGCGCCAGCGTGCGGCGGAGGCGCTGGTCGCGCCGGTTTCGGGCGTGATCGCGGCCGTCGCCGCCACCGCCGGGCAGATCGCCGAGCCGAACACCATCGTATTCCGCATCGTCGATCCGCGCCGCTTCTGGGTCGAGGCGCTGGCCTACGAGGCTCATGCCTTCGCAGCACATGCGACCGGCCGGCCGGCCGGCGGCGAGAGCTTTCCGCTCGCCTTCATCGGCGGCGGTCTCTCCGATCGGGCTCAGGCGGTGCCTGTGCATTTCTCGGTTTCCGGCCAGCCCAAGGGCCTGCGCGCCGGACAGCTCCTCACCGTGGCGGCGACGCTCGCCGAGACGCGGGGCGGCATCGCGGTGCCGCGCGCCGCGGTGCTGCGCGGCACGAACGGACGATCGCTGGTGTGGGAACACACCAACCCGGAGCGCTTCGTTCCGCGCGAGGTGCGGGTCGAGCCGCTCGACGGCGAGCGGGTGCTGATCGTCGCCGGGATCGAGGCCGGGCGGCGGATCGTCACCGGCGGCGCCGAACTCCTCAACCAGATCCGGTGAGGCGGCATGTTCCAGTTCCTCGTCTCGCAGTCGCTGAAGAACCGAATTTTCGTCGTGGCGATCACCGCCGCGCTCGTCGTGTGGGGAGCGCTCACCGCGAGCCGCCTGCCGGTCGACGTCTTCCCCGATCTCAACCGGCCGACGGTCACCATCATGACCGAGGCGGAGGGCCTGGCGCCCCCCGAGGTCGAGCAGCTCGTCACCTGGCCGATCGAGACGCAGATGAACGGCCTGCCCGGCGTCTCGCGCGTCCGTTCAGTGTCGGGGGTGGGCCTCTCGATCGTCTACGTCGAGTTCGACTGGTCGACCGAGATCTTCCGCAACCGCCAGCAGGTCGCCGAGAAGCTGACGCTGGTTCAGACCCAGCTGCCGACCGGTGTCGTGCCGCAAATGGGGCCGGTCGCCTCGATCATGGGCCAGATCGTACTGATCGCCGTCACCGGCAGCGACGCGGTCTCGCCGATGGAGCTGCGCGAGACCGCCGACTTCGTCCTGCGCCCGCGCCTGCTCACAATCCCCGGCGTCGCCCAGGTCATCCCGATCGGCGGCGAGGTCCGCCAGTTCCGCGTCGCGCCGGACCCGGCGGCGATGCGGGCACTGGGCGTCAACCTCGAGCAGATCGAGAAGGCGATCGCCCACTTCGGCACCAACGCCGGCGGCGGCTTCACCGACCAGTACAGCCGCGAGTTCCTGATCCGCGCCATTGGCCGCACCAAGAACCTCGCCGATCTCGGCGGCCTCGTCGTCGCCACCGTCGACGGCCGGCCGGTGACGCTCGAACAGGTCGCCACCGTCGATCACGCCGCCAGACTGAAGCGCGGCGAGGCCGGCTTCATGGGGCGATCGAGCGTCATCGTTTCGGTGGAGAAGCAGCCGGGCGTCGACACGGTGCGGCTGACCCGGGACATCGAGGCGGCCCTCGCCGATCTCGCACCGTCCCTGCCGACGGGGATCACGGCCAAGGACCTCCTGTTCCGACAGGCAAACTTCATCGAGGCGTCGATCGGCAACGTCGAGAAGGTTCTGATCGAGGCGGTCGTCGTCGTCGCCGTCGTCCTCTTCGCCTTCCTGCTCAACGTGCGGACCACGGCGATCTCGCTCACCGCCGTGCCGGTGTCGATCCTGGTGACGGCAATCGTCTTCCATCTCGCCGGCCTCACCATCAACACCATGACGCTCGGCGGTCTCGCCATCGCCGTCGGCGAACTGGTCGACGACGCGGTGGTCGACGTCGAGAACATCTTCCGCCGCCTGCGCGAAAACCGCGAGGCGGGGAACCCCCGCTCGGTCTTCGACGTGGTGGTCGACGCCAGCCGCGAGGTGCGCTCCGGCATCGTCTACGCCACGATGATCATCGTCCTGGTCTTCGTGCCGCTCTTTTCGCTCGATGGAATCGAGGGCCGGCTCTTCGCGCCGCTCGGGCAGGCCTATGTGGTGTCGATCGCAGCGAGCCTCCTGGTCTCGATCACCCTGACGCCGGTGATGGCCTACTGGCTGCTGCCGGGGTTGAAGCGGCTCGATCATTCGGACGGCGCGCTGGTGCGCCTCCTGAAGCGGGGGAATGCCCGGGCACTCGGCTTCGTCTTCGCCCGACCGACGCTGCCGCTCGCCGGGGCCGGGCTCGGCGTCGTCCTCGCCGTCGCCGCCGCGACGCAGCTGCCGCGCACCTTCCTGCCGCCCTTCAACGAGGGCACGCTGACCATCAACCTCCTGTTCGATCCCGGCATCTCGCTCGCCGAAAGCCACCGCGTCGGCCTCGTAGCCGAGCGACTGATCATGGAGGTGCCGGAGGTGAAGCTGGTCGGCCGCCGCACCGGCCGCGCCGAGCTTGACGAGCACGCCGAGGGGGTTCACTCCTCGGAGGTGGAGGTCGATCTCCATGCCGGCGGCCGGTCGAAGGACGCGATCATCGCCGACATCCGCGCCCGTCTCGCGGTGCTGCCGGTCGCCACCAATGTCGGCCAGCCGATCTCGCATCGGCTCGACCACATGCTCTCCGGCGTCCGCGCCCAGATCGCCCTCAAGATCTTCGGCGAGGATCTCGACACGATGCGCGCCGTCGCCGCCGAGTTCCGCGAGAAGCTCGCCACGGTGCCCGGCGTCGTCGATCTGCAGGTCGAGAAACAGGTGCGCATTCCCCAGCTCGAGGTGATCGTCGACTATCGCCGCGCCGCCCTGCACGGCCTGCAACCGGCGGCGGTCACCGATCAGCTGGAGCGCCTTTCCAACGGTCGCCTCGTCAGCCGCGTCGTCGACGGCAATCGCCGTTTCGACGTGGTGATGCGCCTCGACGACACGCGCCGCACGACGCGGGCCCTCGGCGACATGCTGATCGAGACGCCGGAAGGCTGGATCCCGCTGCGGCAGATCGCCGACGTGGTCGAGACCGACGGCCCCAACCAGATCCTGCGCGAAAACGGCCATCGCCGCGTGGTCGCCTTCGCCAACACCTCCGGCGAGGCGAACATGGGCGAGGTGATCGGCCGCATCCGCGCCATCGTCGCCGCGACACGGCTACCGGAGGGGATCTCAACCGGGCTCGACGGCACCTTCCGGGCACAGGAGGAGAGCATGCGCAAGATCGGCCTGCTGTCGATCGTGTCGCTGGTGCTGGTCGTCGCCATCCTGTGGAGCCGCTATCGCTCGGCGGTCTTCGTCGGCGTGATCATGGCGAGCGTGCCGCTGGCGCTGATCGGCTCGGTGGCGGCGTTGTGGATCGCCGGGCAGCCGCTGTCGGTCGCCTCGATGATCGGCTTCGTGACGCTCACCGGCATCGCCACCCGCAACGGCATCCTCAAGATCAGCCACATCCTCAATCTGGCGATCCACGAGGGTTTGCCGTTCGGGCCGGAGCTGGTCGTCCGCGGCTCGCTCGAGCGGCTTACGCCGGTGTTGATGACCGCCCTCTCGGCCGGCGTGGCGCTGTTGCCGCTGATGATCGATGCCCACGCGCCGGGCAAGGAGATCCTCCACCCGGTCGCCGTCACCATCTTCGGCGGCCTCGTCACGGCGACCGCCCTCGACACGCTGGTGACGCCGGTGCTGGTCCTCATGTTCGGTCGCCGCTCGCTGGAACGCGCCGTCGCCGAGGCGCGCGCCCATGCCGCCCCTGCCGACAGCTCCTCGTCCTCCCCCCGGCCGCTCGAGGCCTACTGACCTACCACCGAGGCATCCATGATCCGTCCGTCGACATTCCTCGCCGCTCTCGTCCTTGCCACCCTGTTCGCCGCCGGCCCGGCCGCCGCACATCAGCCGCGCCTCGGTCCGCACGGCGGCGCGCTGGTCGACGCCGGCGGACATCACCACGCCGAGCTGGTCGCCGACGGCAGCGCCACCGTCACCGTCCATCTCTCCGACATGGCGGATGCGGCGGTGCCCTCGACCGGCTTCAAGGCCGAGGCGATCCTCGTCGTTGACGGCAAGCCGGTGCGCTTCGCGCTGGAGCCGACGGAAGGGTCGCGCCTCGTCGGCACCGCGCCGGTGCCGGTGCCGAAGGGCGTCAAGGGCGCCGTCCGCCTTACCGGGCCGGATGGCGCCACCGCGCAGGCAAAATTCTGAACCGGAGACATCGCGACCGGCAAGAGGCGCCGGCCGCTCTCGAAAGGCACGAGTCATGATCGCACGACGCCACTTCCTCACCCTCTTCGGCGGCCTCGCTGTCGCCGCCACCCCATTCGTCACGGCGGCCCCCGCGCGGGCGCGACCGCCGATGCGGGTTCATCGCGATCCGAGTTGCGGCTGTTGCGAGGCCTGGGTCGCCCATGTGAAGCGCGCCGGCTTCGATGCCCGGATCGAGGTCAGCGAGGACATAGACGCGGTGAAGCAACGCCTCGGCGTGCCGGCATCGCTCGCCTCCTGCCACACCGCCGAGATCGACGGGTATCTCCTGGAAGGCCATGTGCCCGCCGAGATCGTCGCCCGGCTTCTCGCCGAGCGGCCGGCGATCCGCGGTCTCGCCGTCCCCGGCATGCCGGTCGGCTCGCCCGGTATGGAGACACCCGGCATGGCGCCCGAGCCGTTCCAGGTGATCGCCTTCGCCGCGAACGGGCGGACGTCCGTCTTCGCCGACTTCCCGCGCGGCTGGGGCGGCTGACGCACCCGCCGACCGCACCCGTGCCTTCTCTCCCCCGCCTCCCCGGAGTCCCGCCATGTCCCCCGCCCCGTCGCCCCTCTCGCTCGATCGCCGCCGCCTGCTTGTCGGTTCTTCGGCGCTGCTCCTCGGAGGCCTTGGCGGCCTCGGCGGCGCCCGGGCCGCCGCGCCGCTCCTCACCGTCGGGTCGCGCACCCTCGAGGTGAAGGGCAAGGCGGCGAAGGTCTTCGGCATCACCGGGCCGAACGGCCAACCGGGACTGGTGGCGCGCGAGGGCGATCGCTTCGCCGGCGAGGTGGTCAATGCCACCGACGGGCCGCTGATCATGCATTGGCACGGCCAGGTCCTCGCCCCCTACGACCAGGACCGCTCGCGCCCCGGCGGCGGCGAGACCCCGGTCGGCGGCCGTGACGTCCACGACTTCCCGCTCACCCCCGGCACCCACTGGATGCACTCGCACCAGATGACCGAACAGCGCCTGCTCGCCGCGCCAATGGTGACGATCGAGAAGGACGCCGGCGACGTCCAGAACGTCGTCGTCATGCTGCACGACTTCGCCTTCCGTTCGCCGGAGGAGATCCTCGCCGAGCTCGGCGGTGGCGGCAGCTCGCACGGCGCCCACGGCGCGGCGGCAACCCCGGTGCAGGACCCACATGCCGGCCATGGCGCCGCGCAGACCCCGGTGCCGGCACCGAGCGGCGATCACACCGGCCACGGCGCACCGGCGCCGCAATCCGGGGCGATGTCCGGCATGCTGACGGGGCCGATGAACGGCCACGCCATGCACGGCCCAGGCGGCATGCCGGGGATGGGTCCGGGCGCGATGGTGGGCATGATGGGCGCCGCCCCGCATGCCAACGACGTCCGCTACGACGCCCATCTCGCCAACGACCGCAGCCTCGACGATCCCCAGGTCGTCCAGGTCGACCGCGGCGGCCGAGTGCGGCTGAGGATCATAAACGGCGCCACGGCGACGGCCTATTTTGTCGACACCGGACAGCTCGCCGCTGAGTGCGTCGCCGTCGACGGGGCCCCCTATCGACCGCTCGCCGGCAACCGCTTCCCGCTCGCCCAGGGCCAGCGCCTCGATCTCGTGGTCACTGTTCCGCGCGAGGGTGGCGCCTTCCCGATCCTGGCGCAGGTCGAGGCCGACCGGGCGCTGACCGGCCTCGTGCTGGCGACGGCGGGTGCCGAGGTGAAGCGTCTGACCGACTCCGCGAAGGACGCGGCCGCGCACACGGATCTCTCGTTCGACCGGCAGCTCGTCGCCGCTCGGCCGCTCGCCGCCCGGCCGGTCGACCGCACCTTCCACCTGATGCTCGGCGAGGCGCCCGGCTATCGCTGGACACTCAACGGCGCCATCCATGGCGAGCATACGCCGCTCGAGGCGAGGGTCGGCGAGCGCATCGAGATCATGTTCATGAACCCAACCTCGATGATGCATCCGATGCACCTGCACGGGCATCATTTCCAGGTGGTCGGCACCCGAGGCGGCCGCTTCGCCGGGCCGATGCGCGACACGGTGATCGTGCCGCCGCACACGCCGGTGGTGATCGCCGTCGACCTCGACAAGCGGGGCGACTGGTTCCTCCACTGCCACCACCTCTACCACATGGCCACCGGCATGATGACCGAACTTCGGGTGCGGTGACCGAGAACCGCCGGCGTGTGGACGACAGAGAACATCGACCATGCTAAGCAGGCCCGGATGGCCGAGGTCGCTGCGAACCGGTCGAACGAGAAACTCGAAATGGCGGTGACGCCCGAACGCAAGGATGGAACGCCCCATCCGCCGGTCCGCCGCCACATTCTGGCGCGGCTTGCCGGCCTGATCGCTTTCGTCGTCGTCGCCTTCGTCATGACAGCATGGATCATCGAACGGAGGACGCGCGACGACGATTTTTCCGCCTCGGTCCGTTCGGTCGAAACCCTGCTCGCCCAGAAGATCGACACCGCCACGGGACTGATGCGGGCGACGGTCGCCGCGCTCGGCACCTCGGACGAAATCACCCATGCGTTCCTGGCGCGGGATCGCGAGATGCTGCTGACCCTGGCCGGGCCGCTCTTCGAGACCCTCCACCGCGATCACCGCATCACCCATCTCTATTTCACCGGCCTCGATCGGGTAAATTTCCTTCGTCTGCACGAACCGGAGAGCCATGGCGACGTCATCGATCGCTTCACGACGAAGACGGCGGCGGAGACCGGCGCACCGAGTGCCGGCATCGAACTCGGCCCGCTCGGCACGCTCACGCTGCGCTCGGTGACGCCGTTGCGGCACGACGAACAGACCATAGGGCTCATCGAACTCGGCGAGGAGATCGGCCCCCTGCTCGCCGACACCAGTCTGTCGCTCGGGGTGCATCTCTACGCCCTGATCCGCCGCGACACGACCGATCCGACGATCTGGCGGCAGGGACGGCGCATGCCGGGCCAGCCGGTGCGCCTGCTGGAATACGGCGACCACCTGCTGGTGTCGCAGTCGCGTCCCGGGACGTCGGCGGCCGAACGCGCGCTCTTGCCCGAACTCCTGCGCGATGGCTCGATCCGGACGGTGCAGACCGCCGGTGGACCGCTGTCGGTGGCCACGGCGCCCCTCAGGGACGCCGCGGGGCGCGACGTCGGCGTTCTGGCGATCCTGGCCGATCGCAGCCGCGCCCGTTCGACCTTCACCAACTGGATGATCCTCGCCACGCTGGCAAGCCTCGCCGCCGGGGCCGGCGTGTTCTATTCCTTCAGCCGGGCGCTCTCCGGTGTCGAGGCCGCCTACCGGCGCCAGCACGAGTTGGAACACCGCCTCCTGACGCTCTCAGACGAGCACCAGCGCATCGTCCAGTTGGAGAAGCTGTCGGCGATGGGCACCTTGGTCGGCGAGATCGCCCACCAGCTGAACAACCCCCTGGTCGGTGTCGTCAACATGGCCCAACTTGCCGAACGCTCGGTCGACAAGCCGGATCGCGTGCGGGAGTTGCTCGGCGAAATCCGCAAGGCGGGCCAGAACTGTTCGGCCTTTGTCAAGCGGATGCTCGCCTTCACCAAGATCTCCTGCTTCGACAGTAGGCCTTCCGACCTGCGCAACGTCGCCGACGAGGCGCTCGCGCTCTTCAATCAGAGCATAGGCCGCAAGGTTTCGGTCGAGCGCGCCATGCCCTCAGGACAGGCGATGGCAATGGTCGACCCCAACCTGCTCGGCCACGCGATCTTCAACCTGCTCACCAATGCCGCGCAGGCGACCGGCGAGCGAGGGAACGTCCGAATCAGCCTGGCGCCCGCCGCTCTCGGCGATGGCCGTCGCGGCTGGCGCTTCACGGTGGAGGACGACGGTCCGGGAATTTCCGACGACGTCATGCGACGGCTGTTCACGCCGTTCTTCACGACGCGGAAGGAGGGTACCGGCCTCGGGCTCGCCGTGGTCCAACACATCGTGCTCCTGCACGAGGGCGAGGTGACCGCCGCCAATCGACCGCAAGGTGGTGCGTCTCTTGCTCTGTGGCTGCCCGAGGCGGTCTCCGCCGCCCCGAGAGCGCCCGAGGGAACACCCCCATGATACAACCGTTACCCAGGATCCTCGTCGTCGACGACGATCACTTCACCAGGACCCTTCTCGACGGTCTGCTCAGCGACCGGTGCGAGGTGCTGCGCCTCGCCGAGAGCGCGGCGGAGGCACGCGCCGCCTTCGCGGCCGACGACTTCAACCTGATTTTGATGGATCAACGCCTGCCCGACGCCGATGGTCTCGGCCTCCTGCGCGAGTTCCGCACCCAGCGGCCACGACTTGTGGCGATCATGATCACCGGCCACGCCGACGTGCGCGACGCGATGCGGGCGGTGCGCGAAGGGCTCTTCGACTACCGCACCAAGCCTTTCGAGGACCTCGACGACCTGGAGCGCGTCATCGACAAGGCGCTGGAGATGGACCGCGCCTATCGCGAGATCGATCGGCTGCAGGCGGCGGTCGCCGGACCGAAGTTGATCGCGGCTTCACCGGCGATGTCTCGTCTGGTCGACCAGATCCGTCAGGTGGCGACGCTCGACACCACGATCTTGATCGAGGGCGAGAGCGGCACCGGCAAGGACGTCGTCGCCCGCCTGATCCATGCCGAAAGCCGGCGCGGGCGCGGCCCATATCTCGACGTCAACTGCGGGGCACTGCCCGAGAGCCTGCTCGAGGGTCTGCTCTTCGGCTACGAGAAGGGCGCCTTCACCGGCGCAGCCAAGACCACGGCGGGCACGATCGAAAAGGCGGACGGCGGCTCGCTCTTCCTCGACGAGATCGCCGACATGAGCCCCAAGCTGCAGTCGGCGCTCTTGCGCGTCCTCCAGGATGGCTGCTTCTCGCGCGTCGGCTCGACGGAGCGCCGGGGAAGTGACTTCCGCCTGATTGCCGCGACCAATCGGCCGCTTGCCGGGCTGGTGGCGACCGGCGCCTTCCGCGAGGATCTCTTCTACCGCATCAACGTGGTGGTGCTGCGCCTCCCGCCGCTCAGGGAGCGCGCCGGCGACGTGGTGCTGCTCGCCACCCATTTCCTCGAGCACTTCCAGGCGAAGTTCGGCCGCTCGGTCGGCACGTGGTCGCCCGAGGCGCTGCAACTGCTCGAGACCCAGCCCTGGCCGGGGAACGTGCGTCAGTTGAAACACGCGATCGAGCGGCTGGTGGCACTGCATCCCGGTGGCCCGATCGACGTCTCGCACGTCGCCGCCGTGATCGAACCGGTGGTCGAGACCGGCAGGGCGTCAACGACGATTCCCGAGGAGGGCGCCCCCGAACTCGTCGCCTACCGTGACGCGCGCGAGGGGTTCGAGCGTGACTATCTGCGTCGGCTCTTCGTCGCGGCGGCCGGCAACGTCTCGGAGGCGGCGCGTCTCTCCGGCATTCCGCGGCAAAACCTCTACGTCCGCATGAAGCGTTGGGGCATCGTCATCGATTGACGACACCTGTCGCGAATGCGTGACAGTCGACACCGCTGGAGACGCATCGGGCGACATCGCGAAACCGGCTGGAAACCAAGACTTCTGGAATTCCTCGAAACTGGCCCGGGTCTTGCGTTTCTCCCTCCGACCGGAAGGGGGATCCTCCATGAGGCCCAGTACAAAATCGCTCTTCGCCGCTCTCGCCTTCACGGCGTTGGCGGCCGCATCGGGAGCGGGCATCGCCGCCGAGGTCAAGGGCGCTGCGCCGACCGACCCCGCGCTGATCGAGAAGATCCGCAAGTCGAACGCCGAGTGCTACGCCTGTCACACCGAGGCGGGGCTGAAGAACCCACCGCGCGCCGACATGGACTTGGCTGCGCTGACGAAGTTCATCCACGACCCCAAGCAGTTCGACGGCTCCAACCACACCGGCATGGAGTGCAAGGTCTGCCACGGCCAGGGCTACGTCGCCTTCCCGCACGCTCCGGAGGCGAAGAAGTCGATCAGCGAGTGTGGCGAATGCCATGCCACCAAGGCGCTCAGGGTCGAGACCCAGTTCGAAGCCTCGGTCCACGCCAAGAACCTCAAAGACGCCTTCACCTGCCAGACCTGCCACGACCCGCACGTCTACAAGGTAGCGGCGAAGGTCGGTGATCCACGCAAGATCGTGGCTCAGGACAACGCCATGTGCGTCGACTGCCACAACTCCGATCTGCGCTACAGCGCCTTCTCCACGGCGTTACCGACCAAGAAGGTCCGGCCCGACCTCTATGCCACGCACGACTGGCTGCCCAATGCCCGGCTGCACTGGTCGGCGGTCCGCTGCATCGAGTGCCACACCCCCGTCTCGCCGGTGAAGAGCCTCGCCACCTCCCACGAGATCCTCGCCAAGGACAAGTCGGACAAGGCCTGCGTCACCTGCCATTCACAGGACTCGGCGCTCGCCACCCGTCTCTACCGCTATGCCTCCACCAATGTCGGCGCGGACCTCGGCTTCGCCAACGCGCAGGTCCTCGGCAGCGCCTACGTCGTCGGGGCGACGCGCAATCCCCTGATCGACCGTGCGGTGATCGGTCTCTTCGGCCTCACCGTCCTCGGACTCCTCGGCCATGGCGCGGTTTGCGTCGTCCTGGCCCTGATCCGCCGCAGGAGGACGTCATGAGCCATCGCATCTATCTCCTGCCACCGTGGCTGCGGCTCTGGCACTGGACCAACGCCGCGCTGATAATCGTGCTGGCGGTGACCGGGGCGAGCCTCCACTTCGCGGGTGAGGGCGGCTATCTCGTGCCCTTCTCGCTCGCGGCGAAGATCCACGACATCGCCGGCGTGGCGCTCGCCTGCGCCTACGGCTTCTTCGTGCTCGCCAACATCGTCACCGGCAACTGGTGGCAGTACGTGCCGAAGCCGCCGGGTGTGCTGGCGCGCTGCCTGACCCAGGCGCGCTTCTACGCCTTCGGTATCTTCCGCGGCGAGCCGCATCCCTATCCGCCGACCGTGGAAGCGAACTTCAACGCCCTCCAGGCCGTCGTCTACTGGTTCATCATGTATCTGGTCGTCCCGACCGTCGTCGTGACCGGCCTGATCTTCTTCTACCCCGAGCTCGCTCCGACCAAGATCTACGGCCTCGACGGTCTCTTGCCGGTGGCGATGCTCCACTACATCGCCGGCGCCGTCGTGATCCTGTTCATGGTGGCGCACATCTACCTCGGCACCACCGGTGTCCGACCCACCTCGCTCTTCAAGATGATGATCACGGGCTGGCACGAGGAGTGATCCTCGCCGCTTTCCCCCAGAGAAGGACCACGATCCATGAAGACCCTGCTGCGCACCGCCGTCCTCGTATTGCCGCTGTCGCTACTCGCCGGCACCGCGCTCGCGCAAGAAGAGAAGAAGGTTCCGCTGAAGCCGGTCCCGGTCCATGCGGTCAAGGCCGCCGCCGCGCCGGTGCTTGACGCCGACGCCGCGACCGGCGTCTGGGAGAAGGCCCCCGTCACCCCGCTGAAGGCGACCAAGGGCGTGAACTTCAAGGACAATCTCGGCGAGACCGCCGGTACCGTCCAGGCCGCCTATGATGCCAAGTCGGTTTACCTGCGCCTTACCTACGACGATCCGTCCTACTCGGTGCGTCGCAGCCCCTTCGTCAAGCAGGCCGACGGCAGCTGGTTGAAGATCAAGGATCCCAATGACAAGGGCGGCGACAACAACCTCGTCTACGAGGACAAGGTGGCGCTGATCTGGAACATCGACAAGTCGATCTTCGGCTTCGACGAGAAGTTCGGCTGTCAGGCGTCGTGCCATGCCGGCGAACCTGGCAAGCCCTACGGCAACAAGTACACCGAGGACGAGGGCGAACTCGGCGACATCTGGCATCTGAAATACGTCCGCGGCGGCGTCATCGGCCAGATCGACAACCAGTATCTCGACAGCACCCGCTTCGACGCGGCGAAGTCGCCGGAAGCCGGCCGCAAGTCCGACGCCAAGACCGGCGGCGGCTATGTCGACATCAAGCTCGTCGACGGCAAGCCGGAATTCATGAACAAGAGCGGTCTGCCGGCCAACAAGGGCGGCACCTACTGGCTGCGCGAAGCCGACAAGGCGCCCTTCGACGATACGAAGTTCGTCGCCGGCGACGAAGTCGCCTCGATCGTGGTCGAGCCCTTCACCGGTGACCGCGGCGTGATCAAGACCTCGGCCAAGTGGAAGGCCGGCAAGTGGACGATCCTGATCGAACGCCCGCTGACCACCGCCTCGAAGTTCGACGTCCAGTTCTCCGACCTCGCCAAGGTCTACGGCTTCGGCGTCGCCTTCTTCGACAACGCCCAGGTCCGCCACGCCCAGGTCCGCGAGCCGTTGCACCTGATCTTCGACAAGTGACCGAACGCCCCCCGACCGGCAGGGCGCGAGCACCCGCTGGCGGCAGTTCCCACCTCGGGCCGATCGAAGCGCGAGCCTCGGTCGGCCCGTTCTTCGTTCGGGACGAGGCTCTTGAGGATCGTGGAGGTGCGCGGCGTCACCCCGTCTCGCCGACCTCGTCCCAGAGTTCGGCGAGCATGCGTCGCGCCACCGCCAGCCCCTCCTCGCCGAGGGCGGTGGCGCGATAGAGCTTGCGCGCCGTCTTGCCCCGACGCTCGATCCGCGAAGTCAGATAGCCGCGTCGCTCCAGCGCGTGCAGCAACGGGTAGAGCGTCCCCGGGCTCAGCTGATAGCCGTGGCGCGCCAGTTCCTCGATCATCCAGGTGCCCCACACCTCGCCGCGCGCCGCGTGCTCCAGCACGTGCAGGCGGACGAAGCCGGCGAGGAGATCCTGATGCTGCATGACCGGCGGGCTCCTTCGGTTGTCTTCATTATCGAAATACGATATCGTATGGCGATAATGAAGTCGAACGGAGGCATGATCGCATGGAACTCCTCCTGCTCGGAACCGTCGCCTTCGTCGTTTCGGCCGTCACCCTGTTCTCCGGATTCGGGCTCGGAACGGTGATGACGCCGGTCTTCGCGCTGTTCCTGCCGGTGCCGCTGGCGGTGGCGGCAACCGCGACGGTGCATCTCGCCAACAACCTGCTCAAGTTCGCTCTCCTGGTGCGCGACGCCGATCTCCGCGTCGTCCTGCGCTTCGGCGTCCCGGCCGCCGCCGCAGCCTTCGTCGGCGCCGCAGCCCTGGCGCTCTTCGACACTCTGCCGGACATCGCCCGCTACGACCTCGGCGGTCGCGTCCATCGCATCACGCCGCTCGGGCTGGTGATCGGCGCGGCGATCGTCGGCTTCGCCCTGCTCGACCTGTCGGATCGCTTCCAGAAGGTGGCCTTCTCGGCGCGCTGGCTCGTCCCCGGCGGCCTCCTCTCCGGCTTCTTCGGCGGCCTTTCGGGCAATCAGGGGGCGCTGCGCTCCGCCTTCCTGGTCCGCGCCGGCCTGAGCAAGGAGGCTTTCGTCGCCACCGGCGTGGTCACCGCCGTGATGGTCGACACGATCCGCCTCCTGGTCTACGGCGCCACCTTCCTCGGCGATTTCCTCGCACCGAACTCGCCCATCCTCTTCCCGGTCGCCATCGCCACCCTCGGCGCCTTCGCCGGCACCGTCCTCGGCCGGCGCCTGCTGGCGAAGGTGACCGTGGCGACCGTCCGATGGGCCGTCGCGGTGATGATGCTGGTGGTTGGGCTCGGTCTGATGGCCGGGCTCGTGTGAATGTCCACCGAAGAATGGCGATATCCGGCATCGCCGTCCGCGCAATTCGGGAACGACGCCGTCGGGTTGAAACAGGCGGCATCGACACGGCGGCCCATTTCAGTCCCCGGTCACTCCTGCCCATGCTGAAAACGCATAAAAGTCGCATCAGGCGAACGATCATCAAGCAAGAGGCCTCACCGAAGGTCCCTAGCTTCACGCTCGAGCGGATTCGCGACAGGTATTTCGTCCGACGCGGTCACTCGATGGTTCCCAGAGGCCGGCCAAGTCAATCCCCCAGCGGGAGAGACACCCATTATCCATCTGACTAATCTTGGGATTTTTGGAGCGGGCGATGGGAATCGAACCCACGACATTCAGCTTGGGAAATTGAGTTTGCAGTCTTTTTCGGCTTTCCGAGCGTTTCCCTACATTGCAGTTAACCCATTGCAATACCGTGCCAATCAACGTATTTGGTTGCCGAGCGTTTCATCACGCTTCTGAAAGTGGTGACGACACGGTGACGACACGAAACGGCGCATTCAGCGACTGATGGTCTGAGGTTTTCCATGCAGCCTTAGAACGTCGGACTTGCATAACCGTTTGTACGAAAATGCTGAATTGGATCGGTGACGACATGGCTAGACGACTGACGGTCGATGGTAACGGTGTTGACGCCACAAGCGTTCGGACGCTGATCGCAAGCGGCAAGCCCGGCATTATCCGTGACGATCGGTTGCCCGGGTTCATGGCCCGGCTCAACACGGATGGATCGGTCTCGTTCATTCTTGAGTACCGAGCGGGGCGAGGGCGGGGCTTCCCGGTCCGGCGCATCGTCATCGCAAACGTCAAGCAGGACGGCAAAGGAGGCATTGAACGCGGACTCGTGTCTATTGCCGAGGCGCGCGCCCGCGCATCCGACATAAAGGCAAAAGCGATCGACGAGCGAGCGCCTCTCGAAGAGCGCGACCCATTACACGTCAGGCGCAAGGAGGCCGCGAAGATCGCGGCCGAGCGCGCGGCCCCTACCGTCTCGGAGATCCTGACGGCGTATCTTGACGACAAGGTTGCGCAGACCAATCGCCCCCGGACCCTGCAACTCTACCGGTCTTATGCCGGGCATCTTGAACGCGAAATCGGCGCCGTGAAGGCCAAAGACCTCACGGTGCGCAGGGTGACCCTTGCACACCGCGCCATTGCCTCACATCAAGGGCGCGACTTGAAGGTGACGGCGAACCGGTGCGTCGCCCTGCTGAGAGCATCGATCAATTGGTCAATCAAGCAAGGTACCCTCCCCAAGACCCTCGACAATGTTGCCCGCGAGGTGGACCGATACGAAGAGGACGCCGACCAGATCCGTGCGCTTGACGCCGATCAGCTTGCGCGCCTTGGCGAGGCACTGGCACGGGCAGAGACCGAGGGCCTGCCCTATACCGTTGACGAATCCAAACCCAATTCAAAGCACGCTCCTAAACCCGCAAACCGCGTGACGCGATTCGATGCTTACGCGGTCGCGGGAATCCGCTTGCTTGCCCTGACGGCCCTCAGACTCCGAGAGGTCCTTCATCTCGAATGGTCGGCCGTCGATCTCGATCGCGGTGAGCTAATCTTGCCCAAGACCAAGACGAAACGTCGGATCGTGCCCTTGGGCGCGCCCGCGCTGGCGGTGCTGTCTGCCCTACCGCGCATCGGGAAATACGTGATCGCTTCGACCACCGCCGGCACGGCCAACGAACGCCCCCGAGCCGACCTCAATCGCCCGTGGCTTGCGATACGCCGCGCTGCGGGCCTGGATGGCGTCCGCCTTCATGATTTGCGGCACACCGCAGCTTCACTCGGGGTGGGTGCGGGCCTTGGGCTGCAAGTCGTGGGGGGGCTGCTAGGGCATCGTAATGCCCGAACGACCCAACGCTACGCGCACGTCGGAATGACGCCGATGCGCGCCGCTGCCGACCGCATGTCAACCGAAGTTGCCGACGCGATGGGGCTCATGCCTGCCGCGCCCGGCGCTGAGATTGTCCCGATTGGGGCGCGCCGGCGATGACGCAAGCCGACGAGGACGGGAGCGCCGACGCTTGGCGAGCCTACGACGGGCATCAACTGGACGAACTCGAAGCGCGCTGGCGTGCCAATGGCCCGACCGCTCCCGAGCCGGCGTTGCAGGCCCTCGCCGCCGCGCTGGCCGCGATCGTCCCGGCTGCCCAGCCCGTGCCCCTAGGCCGAAGGGTGTTCACCGCTATCCGCGAAGCCGAGCGCGACGAGCGAGCGGCGGGTGAGCTTCGGGAGCGGGCGCGGGAGGAACTGGCCAGCGTCCTTGCCGCAATTGACCGATTGCGCGCCGTCGCCAGTGATGCCGATGGAATTGGGCTTTCGCGCATCGCGGCGCTGCTGGACCATCGGGGTGAGACCGAAGCTGCGCAAGGGCTTGACGACACGATGCGATGGTTGCGCAGTGCAGGCGCCGCGACCCTGAACATTGAAGCCGCCCGAAACGCACTGAACGCGCAAGGCGGCAAGGCGACGCCGGTTCGACGGCTTGCCGACCGGCTGGTGCCCCTGTTCGCCGAGATCGCGGGGCGACCCGCCGCCGTGACGCGGAACTCTGTGACAGGCGAAACGTCTGGGCGTTTCGTCGAACTGGTCGCCGCCGCCGTTGCCCTTAGCGGGATTCGTGCGCAACCGTCTGAAATCGGCAACGCGGCGCGTGGCGCGGTGCAAGCCATCAGGTCGGCACGCGAAGCAAACTGAATTGTTGGCTTAGAAAGGCCGTCGAATAACAGGCAATCTCATATGCGTTGAGGCAACGCAATGAGGTTCGCCGATGAATAACCCGACCGATCCAGAGTATATCGACACGCGGCGCGTCGCCGAGCGCTTCGGCCTGTCTGTGTCGTGGCTCACCAAAAACCGCATATACGCGACGGGTAGCGATCGACTGCCCTTCGTCACTGTGGGTGCGAAGGTACTTTACCGCGCCGAGACGGTGCGGGCGTGGCTTGCGGCTCGCGAGAGGGGCGCCGCCTGATGCTTGCCCGGCCCCAAACGCTTGATCTGATGCGCGGCGGGTCTTGGGCGCCGCTAGGGCGTCGCCAAGCAATGCGCAATTGGCAGGCCGCCGTCCTGAGCGTCTGCAAGGGCAAGGCGCGCGCATTGGCGTTGGCGTGGGCGCTGAACGACCTAATCGGCGCTGCCGGCTTCGCGACTGTCGGTGATGCGGCGCTGGCCACGTTGACCGGGCTCGACGTGCGCAACGTCGGCCATGGCCTGAAGGACTTGGAGCGCGCCGGGCTCATCCGTCGCGAGCGCGGCAAGGTGATGCCTTCGGGCTGGCGGCAGCGCCTCATTCGACCCACAATCCCGGCAAGTTTCACCGCGCCCGAATGGCCTCTGCCCGACCGTGGCGACGCCGACCAGCCGGCGGAAAGCGCCGGGAAGGCGACCGGCGGAAAGCGCCGGGTGGGTGACCGGTCAAAACCGCCCAACGATAAACTTAAGACTCCCGTGGGTGGGGGCTTTGCTGAAGAACAGCCGACCGAAAGGGCGAGAGGATCGGCCACCGGGCCGAGTCCGAACGACCGGACAACCGCACCCCAGCCGGCCCGCGTCGCTCCGGCGCTTGGTGCGCCCCGCGACGGCGCCAGCTCGATGGCCGACGAACCGCCCTCGCCCGACCTGCCCGAAGGCGAGCCGCTGCCTTGGTGGGAGGCGTTGACTGCTGACATCGCGCCAACCGCCAACCGCAAGCCCGACCTCGCGAAGGACCGGCACGGCCGCCCCTTCAAGCGTGGTTCAGAAATCCCGATCGGCGGGACCGATGACGCCTGCTGGTGAAGGACCTGCCCAGCCAGTCGCGGCGCGTCTCGCCCGGGCGCGGCTGTGCCCCCCCGCTCCCCCCAAAGGGACCGTATATACCACCCCCGCCTTGCGGGGGCGTGGCGCCCCGACATCGCGATGCGTTTCAGTGTTGACGAGGTGCATTTCCGTTTCCAGATCACGAGGTGATGCATGAAAACTTCGACGGGGCCGACCGTTTCGGCAACAGAACTTGCAGACATTCTCGGCTGCGACGCCCGAACCGTAAGAAACCTTGCCGGCCGCCACCCGAACATTAGGGCTGGACGCGGCGCCTACAGCCTCAAATCGGCCATTGCCGCCCGAGTTGCCGATGCCGGCCGGTCGCGGGCTGGCGATGCCGAGGCCGCCGAACGCGCGGCCCTGCTGGCCGCGCAACGCCGAACCGCTGAGCTTCGACTCGCCGAGCGTCAGCGCGAGTTGATTCCGCTTACGGAAGCAATGGCGATACTCGACGACGTTGTCGCTACGCTTAGGCACGCCCTAGATGCAGTTCCAGCCCAGATCAGCCGCGATCCTGAAGCGCGAAACCATGCAAGAGACTTGATCGACGCGGCGCTTGAACGCGCCGCCGCAAAGTTCAAAGCCCTCGAAACCGGAGAGACCTTCCATGAAGTTGCGGATGAAAACTGAAACCGCTGCCGAGATCGACCGGCAGAACCTGGCCGAACTGTATCGGCGAGCCCGCGAACTGTCGGCGCCCGCCCCGAAGGCGGCGCCGCAAATCGGGGAGGTGCGGGGCAATGGGTGAAGTAATCGTGAGGACCTGTTGCGGCCGCCCGCGCGGTGCGCCCGGCAATGAGAGCGTCCTGATCGAGCCCGCCGGCCGCCCGCCCGTTCTGGCCGTTGGCCGCGAACTCGACCGGTTCGACGCCAGCGAACTTGCCCAGCCCGATCCTGCCGTCGCCGCGCATGAAGCCGGGCACGCCATTGTGCACATGGCACTTGGCGGGATAGCTGCCGGCTTGCGGATGCGCCCCAATCCGATCTTCCAGCCCGCCGACCATCTCGAAGGCGACGCGGAAATCGTTGAACTGTTGGCCGGTCGCGTAGCGCAAGCTTGGTTCACTCGATGGCAGGCCGATTTGCATCCGGACGGTCTGGTCGAGAACATTGCGCGTGTACATCAGACGATCGGGGGTTGGTGCGACGAATGCCGAGCCCTTCGAAATCTGATCGCACGCCACCGCGCGAAGGGCGATGACTTTATCCGGAACGAGTATCGAAGGCTTGAGGCCATCACGAACACGATCGTTCGACGTCCTGATATCTGGCGAGCGATCCGTCAGACTGCGGATGAAATTATGGTCGACGGCACGCTCGACGGTCGCCGGGTCCACCAGATCGCCGACGTTCACCTCGACTCCGAAGCCCGCGCCTCGATCCGGCGCCTCATGGAAGGGAACTGACATGCTCCAAATCTTCGCGAAATTCCGCACCGGAAACCCGACCGCCGCCGACATCCGGGGCGCGCTCGCCGCGCTAGACCTCGAAGGCGCAAGCAAGGTCATCGCCCGTGCCGAGGAAGCCCGCCGCACTGCAATCGTGTCCGGTGACGAGGCTGGTGTCGGCCGCGCCGAACAGGTCCTGGTCAAGGCCCGTCTTGAGCGCGAGCGGTTGGACATCGCCCGCGCCGAACTCGAAAGCCGGCTTGCCGATGCCATCGCCAGCGAAGCCGGCGCCCGGCTCGACAAGGTGCAGGCCGATGCCGAGCGTCAACGCGATCAGGCACGGGCACGGCTCGCCAAGGAAGGGGTGGCCGCGATGCGCGCCCTTTGCGCCATCCTGAGCGAGGTTGCCGCCGCCGACGAAGCCGTTACGCGGGCGAATGGGCAGTTGGTGGCCGCCGGCCGGCCGGCCATCGCGACCGTCGAAAGTGACTTCACGCCGGTGCCAGAAAACCAGTATGGCCCTCTGCACCACGTCGCCGGGAATGTGTGCATCCCCCGCGTTGACGGGTGGCAAATTTCCGGCTGGAATTACTCGGAGCCGCCCTTCAATCACGGTCTGATGCTGGCGAGCGCATTCCCGCCCGGATCGACCGGTGATCGGGGCGACATGCCCCGCGCCGTCGTCCTGCGACCGGGTGGCGCATCGGCGACTTGGTGATCGAACAACGGCCGTCCCTCCTGCGGCCGATGCGGGGAACTTCGCGCCCGCCACCTTGCCCGCCCTCGACGGCGGGCTTTCTCGTGTCTGCCGATCGGATGCCCCGCCCCGCTGATTGCGCGACCCGTGTGGCGCATTGGCCGCGATTCCGCTACGACCCTAGCCTCTTTCATTGAGGGCTTCTGGTGAGACCCTGAGGGGCGTCAAAAGGTGATCGCATGACGGACCCGAAACCGATCAGCCGAGCCGAGGAAGCCCGCCGCCTCGCCATGGCCGGATGGTCTAACCGGGAGATCGCGGCCATCACCGGGCTTCGCCCGCGATCGATCAGGGATGCGCTTAGGGCTGGCGCGCGGGCTTGGGCGATCAAGCCGAACGCCGAGCGCTTCGCCATTTCCCGGGCCGATAACGGGGCAAGGAGGCCTGAGGACGATGTGGCGCTAGTGGACTAACCAAAATGACATTCGAGCCTTTGAGTCTCGGTTTTTCGCGTTACTTTCGTACCACCTCAGGCTAAGTTTATTCCGATTCTGGGGGTGGCTTTTGGATTTAGCGGCACTGCGCATCAAGCTGAGACGGCATGCAGAAAAGCTGCTCTGCAACGACATTCGCACGCGCCGCTTTATTCAGAACATGCTTGTTATCGGCGGTCTAGTGCTAGCGGGCGGGTCCGAAGCTCTGTCCAACTGGGACAGCCTGGCTGCGTGGAAAGGTCATCTCGTAACCCTATGGCCGGTTGGGCTGCTGCTATCCGCTGCTGGATCGATCTTTCTTTACTGGATCGACCGATCCGACCCCGAAATCCTGCTTGAGGCCGAGAAGGCCATTGTTGAAGCAGAGAACCGTGCGGCCATCATCGGAAGGCTTGAGGAGGATTTCTTTTGGTTCTCGCGCGTCTATTCCCTGAGCAACTTTCTTCGCGAGATCGTCGAACAAGTCGAACTGCAAGGCAGTGGCGACGGGGAGGAACAAGCGAAGCGTTTCGGCTTCATGCTGGACCTCCTCGTCGCGGATAAGGGCGTTCTCTTCGGGATGAACGACGACCGCTGGAATTTCGCGATCTACCTCTTCAACCGAGCATCCGGCGAACTTGATTGTGTCGCCTGCCGGCGTCCGATCCGTGCCGAGGAAGAGGCCACGCATAGAAGCTGGAAACCAGGAATCGGGCATGTGGGCATCGCTTATCAGACGGCTCGGACCATCGTTGCGGCGGACACGTCCGAGCCGGAGGCCCGGGCGCTCTTTGACGCGCCCGAAGGTCTCCGTAATTCGGACGATGTTGAGCGCTATCGGTCCATCGCTTCGGTTCCGATCCGTTTACAGGATGAGAGCCCGATCGGTGTTGTTGTGGGAACCAGCGACGTTCCTGAGCGGTTTCACCTCAAACGTCCCAACGATGATGCCGCCCGTGATCCAGTCGAACCGATCCGGTCTCTTGCGATCCATCTTGCAATGCTGATCCACTTGATTCATAAATGAGAACGAGGGAGAACGACATGACAGGCAATGCCGTACAGCGCGAATGGCCAGTTGCTGACGTGGACAAGCTGGACCGTGAGATTGGGAAGCGCGCTCATCGCATTTCTTCTGGTAATGCTTCCGCAACCGACGTGAGCGAGGCTACCCGCCTTATTCGTGAGCGTGCCGACCTCATGATGCCGGGCGTATTCGTGCGCCTCCGTAAGGAAGGCGTCCTCAAGAAGAGCGGCTAAGCCGCTCTCCTCCCCAACGCCAATCCTGTATGCACTGAAAGCTTTGAACCCGCGCCGTGAAGCTTGGCCCGTCATAGTCTCCGATGAACGCCTTGAGCTTCTTCGTGAGTCTGGTTGAGCGCCACTGGCCTAGATCAAGCAATATATCGGGCGAGCAAACCCGGCATGCGCATACACCTTCGACGATGATCGTTTCGCGGGTGCGACGATCATCAATCTCCTTTCGCATCGCGTCTTCATCGAAACCGTAGGCATCCGTCCTCGGATTGAAGCCTGGGCGATCCGAAAGGTTGAAGTCGTCGAGATGAATGGGCTCTAGCCCGAGCTTCCACCCAAGCCATCTCGCGGTGGATGTTTTCCCCGAGTCCGGCCATCCGTGGATTGCGATGATGCTCCTCGCGTGGAGCGCAGCGCACGCCTCCGCAAATCGCGAAAGTTCGTCGTGAGGCGTGAAGAGCGTCGGATCAAATTCCGTCGGAATGCATAATCGTTTCGGTCGAGCGCGGGACATTAAAGATGATCCTATCGAATCGGCCATTCAAAGCATTTTTGGTTGAATGCTTTTCGGGCGGTGATCGATAACATTCAAAATCTCATACTGCGACTTGAAGCCGGTGGTGGTCCTACTCGCAACCTCGCTTCGGTCTACGCGGTCCATAAACGACTGATCCAGCATGGTAACGTTTCTGCTGCCTTGGCCATCGTGAAGACGCCATTTATTCCCGCGCTTAAACGACAAAGTCTGGATCGAGAAAGCCTTCTGATACGTGTTGGTGAACTCAGTATCGCTAAGCGGAGAGGCACGAAAAAAGCTGCCTTCAGCCTTGTCGATCTCAACGGTTTCTGTTCCAACGTGTACCCTGACAGTATCAATGCCGTCCCGCTCTAAAGGGTCGGCGATGGCTTTTTCCAAGGCGGCTCGAACGTTGGGGTCTTGCACGGCCTGAGCAACCGGGAGCGGGACGATAAACTCCTGGTCATCGACGACGACCTTGACATGGTCCCCGTCGACCTTTTCCTGTCTGCTGATCTTCCGTCCCTTGAGCTTTTTGAGAAGCCAGAGGACGCCGTTGCGGGTCACGGCGAGCGTGGTGCCAGCACCTCCCAACGTCTCAATAACCGCAAGTGCAGTTTTTCCGTCATCCGAAGCGTAAAAGGCCTTGATCATGGACCAAGCCAAGCCGACGTCGCCACCGGTCACGGCATTGAGGAATACCTCAAATGAACCGTGATGCATGGTGCGAACTTTGAGGCTGACATCGGCATCCGACCCAAGCACAATTTTGCCCGTGGCCTTTACCGCCTGTCCTAAGGCAAGCAACGCAGGGGCGAGATCGGTGACATCAATCTCGCCTTCCCGAACGGCCTCGCCATCAAACACAAAGCTAAATGCAGCGGTCGACATGGTCTGAATATAGCCAGTAAGCGTCGCCAATCAATGGTGCATTGTGACGACATGGTGACGACGCCGATCAGGATCGACGTCAAACCTACCCCAAGCGAGCAGCATTTGAAATCCGATTTTCTTATGTTTTTAAGTGGCTTAGAATTGGAGCGGGCGATGGGAATCGAACCCACGACATTCAGCTTGGGAAGCTGACGTTCTACCTCTGAACTACACCCGCTCAATGGCCGGCAAACTAGGCCGGCGCGGGCGGGAGTGCAAGGGGGGTCAACGGGTTTTCGGCGCGGACGTCGGCGGCGACGGCCGGGGGGCGGGCCGACTGGCGATGCCGTGGCTGGTCTTGTTCCAGCGGTGCGGGTCAATGATCAGCTCGCGCAGGGCGGCGACCATGGCGATCGACATCCAGCACCAGTAGACCGGCATGGTCAGCAGCGTCCACAGCCGGACCGGCCGACGACGGCGGCGGCCGGCGGTGACGGAGAGCGCCATCGGCCCGAGCCAGCCGCCGAGAAAGGTCCAGATGCAGACGGCGAGCCACAGGTCGCCGATGAACGAGCGTTGGGCCAACAACGGCAATAGGCCGGTCAGGGCGCCGATCATGGTGAAGAGGCTCAGGGGGAAGGCCAGCGCCGTCATCAGCGCGCCGCCGATCAGCACATGCAGCCCGATGGCGCCGCGCGGGCCGGTGGTCCGCCAGAACCGGCGCGGATGGCGCATCGCCACCAGCCAGCTGACCATCCAGCCCTTCAGCCAGCGGGTGCGCTGGCGCAGCCATGGCTTGAACCGCAACGGCGCCTCCTCCAGCGTCCAGGACGGCAGCCAGTCCATGGTCCAGCCCATGGTCGCCAGCCGCATGCCGAGATCGGCGTCCTCGGTGACGTTGTGGGGGTCCCAGCCGCCGACGCCGTCGATGGCGGCGCGTTTCAGGTGAGTGGAGGTGCCGCCGAGGGGAAACGGGATGCCGAGCCGGCCGATCCACGGCAGCAGTCCGTCGAAATGCGCCAGATACTCGGCCTGAAACTGGTCGGACACCCAGGAGCGGGCATCGGCGGCATGGTCGATCACCAGCGAGGCCTGCAGGCAGCCGAGCCGGTGATCGCCATCGGCGAAGACCGCCGCCGCCTTCAAAAGCTGCCGGGCATCGGGCTTGTCCTCGGCGTCGAAGATGGTGATCAGCTCGGCGCCGGTGGTGGCGAGGGCGAAGTTCAGCGCCTTCGGCTTGGTGCGCGGCTGCGATGGCGGGATCAGCACCACCTCGATCCGCGCCGGGATGGCGTGGCGGGCGAGTTCGGCGCGGGTGGCATCGTCGTCGGCCTCGATCAGCAGCAGGATCTCCAGCCGGTCGGCGGGATAGCGCAGGGCGGCGAGCCCGGCGAGCAGCTGGGCGACGATCTCCGGCTCGCGGTAGAGCGGCACCAGCACCGCATAGGTCGGCAATTCCGCGTCGGGCGGGCGCTCGGGCAGGGTGCGGCCGAAGCCGGTGACGAAATCCGGGCTGATCGCCGCCAGCACCCGGATCAACGCCAGGAGCAGGAACAGCGACTGGATGGCGAAGCCGGTGGGCGAGACCCAGCCGGCGAGCAGCGCGATGAGCGAGGCGGTGGCGAACAGGAACAGCGCGGTGGCGACGAGCGAGCCGACGCGGAAATCCAGCACCTTGGCCGAGGCGGCCGGATTGGACTGGTAGAGCCCGTCGGTGGCGAGCGCCGTCAGCCGGGCGGCATGGCGCCGGCGCATGGCGGCGCGCAGCGCCCGCTTGGTGGTGATGACGATGCGCGAGGCCTGCAGCGGATCGATGCGCAGCAGCGCCTGCATCGCCTCGAAATCGCCGCCGGCCGGCGCCGCCGCCGCCCGTTCGCCATGAGGGCCAAAGCCGAGCGTCGTCAGTCGCGCCAACTGAAACGCCCGGGGCGGCGGACAGCGCTCGTGCTTTGGTGCCGGGTCGACGTCCGGCTCGGCGACGAAGCGCAGGCCGAGTTCGGCCGCCGAGGCCTCGCCCCAGGCGATCTCGTCGAGGCGCCCCTCGGCGATCCACAGCCGCGACAACGGCTCGTCGCGGTTGAGCGCGCGTTTCAGGTCATGGGCAATCTCGTCGTCGCGGAAGCCGAGGCGTTTCAGCAGGCGGATTTCGGTGGGTTCCGGCTGACGCTCGGCGCGGGATGCCGGGCGCGGCGGAACTCGGGGCGGCGGAGGCCAGCGGGGCGGCGTCGATCCGGGGCGGAAGCCGTCGGCGGCGGGGTATTTCGGCGGGGATGAGTCCAGTCGTGCCGCTTGCGCGCCACCATTCCGGTCCGCCGCGCCCCCGGGCGGAACTGCGCTGCCGTCGAGAATTCGCCTTCCCCCCTCGGATTACCTGCGCTAAGGCTTGGCGATAGCGGTTCGCTGGATCGACGCGGCCCGGGATGCCGGCTTTGTTTCCTGCCGTTGCGCCGCGTCAAGGTCTTGGCGCCTGATCGCGATGTCGGGACAGGATGCGCTTCCGGTGTTTTCGGACTCTCGTCGCTGGATGGTGGTGGTGAGGAATTTCAGCCAAAACCCAGGTGCATGACCAGTTCGGTGCAACCCAAATGCAAGATTTCGCTATTTTCAGTCGATGCCTGATTGTTGCCCTCGCCCTTTTCGCGGCAACGGCGGCGATGGCGGCTGAAACCGCCGCTCCGTCAGCCGCTCCTTCGATTGCGCCGGCCGCGACGCCGTCAGCCCCCCCGGCGCCGCTCCCGAGGATCGAGCGCCCGGTGACGCTCGGTCCGCCGATCTTCCGCGATCCGCATCGCCGGCCCGAGCGCCCGTCCGGCGATATCGGCGCCATTCGCTTCCTCACCAGCGGCGATTTCCCGCCGTTCAACTTCCTCGACAGCAAGGGCCAGCTGGTCGGCTATCACATCGATCTGGCGCGGGCGATCTGCGCGCGACTGGCGGTGGCGTGCTCGATCCAGATGCGGCCGTTCGCCGATCTCGCCACCGCGCTCGACGAGCGGCGCGGCGAGGCGATCATCGCCGGGCTGGCGCCGACGCCGGCGTTGCGGGCGCGGTTCGAGTTCACCGAGAGCTATCTCGGCACGCCGGGCCGGCTGGTCGGGCGCCGGGGCGCCCGTGTCGACCAGGGCGCGCCCGATGCGATCGACGGTCGCTGGATCGCGGTGGTCGACGGCTCGCGCCACATGGCCTTCGTGCTGGAGAACTTCCCCAAGGCCCGCGTCGCCGCCTATCCGTCGGAAACCCAGGCGCGCGACGCCTTGCGCGACGGCGCCGTCGATTTCGTCTTCGGCGATGCGCTGTCGGCCAGCTTCTGGCTCGGCGGGCCGGCAAGCCGGGCGTGCTGCGCCTTTGTCGGCGCCGCCTATGCCGATCCGGCCTATTTCGGCGAGGGGTTCCGCATTGCCGTCTCCGCGGCCAATCTGCGCCTGCGCCGCGCCCTCGACGTCGCGCTTTACGAACTGGAAGAGCGCGGGGTGATGAGCGAACTTTACTTGCGCTACTTCCCCCTCGGGTTCTATTGATCGCCGCATCGCCGGGGCAAGCGCGCCGGCTTGCCCGGTCGGGCAGCAACAATGAAGCCGGAGCCGCGCTATGTCGGCCCGGCATCGACGAGCCCGGGCGCTGCTTCGGTTCGCGTGAAGGAAAATCGATGGTGGACGTGGTTTGGGATCGGCCCGAGGCCGACGCGCGCGCGACCGTGGTTCTCGGCCATGGCGCCGGCGGACCGATGGACTCGGCCTTCATGAACCGGCTTGCCGCCGCGCTGGTGGCGGAGGGGCTGGCGGTTGCCCGGTTCGAGTTCGCCTACATGGCGTCGCGGCGGGTCGACGGCAAGAAGCGCCCGGCGCCGAAGGCGGAACTGCTGGTCAGCGAATATGCCACCGCGCTGGCAGAGATCCTCGCCGCCAGTTCCGGGCCGGTCGCCATTGGCGGCAAGTCGATGGGCGGTCGGGTCGCCGCGATGCTGTCGGGGGTCGAACTCGACCCGCGCGTCATCGCGCTTGCCTGTTTCGGCTATCCGTTCCACCCGATCGGCGAGCCGGACCGGTTGCGGCGGGCGCCGATCGACCAGAGCCGGCTGGCGACGATCATCCTGCAGGGCGAACGCGACGAATTCGGCAATCGCGATTACGTCGAGGCGCTCAACCTCGATCCCGCCGTCCAGCTCATCTGGCTGACCGACGGCAATCACGATTTCGGCCCGCGCGGCCGCTCGGAGGCGACGCTGAAGGGCAACATCACCCTCTCGGCCCGGGCGCTCGCCAGCTATATCGACCGGTTGATCGCGCCGGTCTGAGCGCGCGGCGGCGCTGGCTCAGATGACCTCGGCGGCCTCGAACTCGTAGGCCGTCGAGCAGAACTCGCAGGTGACGCCGATCTTGCCGTCCTTGACCATGTGGGCGCGGTCGTCCTCGCCGAAATTGCGGATCATCTCGGCGATCCGCTGGCGCGAGCAGCGGCATTCGTCGCGGATCGCCGTCGGCGCGAACACCTCGACGCCCTGTTCGTGGAACAGGCGGTAGAGCAAGCGTTCGGCCGTGACCGACGGATCGGTCAATTCGAGCGGCTCGATCGTCGCCGCCAGCGTCGAGGCCT
The DNA here is from genome assembly GCA_016793065.1 of Hyphomicrobiaceae bacterium. GTDB lineage: Bacteria > Pseudomonadota > Alphaproteobacteria > Rhizobiales > Ancalomicrobiaceae > JAEULV01. The sequence goes on along the minus strand of JAEULV010000028.1, from coordinate 14,909 downwards.
CGACCCAGGCGTTGTCGTCCTGGTGCGGCAGCCCGTCGTCGGCGCCTTCCGGCGCGTCGCCGCCGGGCAGGTCGCGCTGGCGCCGGCGCTCCTCGGAATCCGGCAGGAACTGGATGAGGAAACCGCCGGCGCGCCAGCCGCGGCGGGGGCCGCTGCCGTCGCCACGCGTGAACATCTCCGCCACCGCCAGCCGCACCCGCGTCGGGATCTGTTCCGACTGGTCGAAATAGCGATGCGCGGCGTCCTCCAGGCTCTCGCCGTCGAGCACGACGATGCCCTGGTAGCGGTGCATGTCGGGGCCCTGGTCGACGGTCATCGCCAGGCGACCCTCGCCCAGCAACTCGGCCTGGCTGGTCTTGCCGGCCTTGATCGCCGCCTCGACCTCGTCGGCCTCGAAGCCGCAATAGGCGCGGATCCGGTCGGGCGTCTGGTAGTCGACGACCATCAGGTGGACCGGACCGGAGGTCTGGGTCTGGAGGATGAACCGCCCGTCGAACTTCAAGGCCGAGCCGAGCAGCGCGGTCAGGGCGATCGCCTCGGCCAGCAGCCGCGCCACCGGTTCTGGATAGGCGTGGCGGGAGAGAATGCGGTCGAGCGTGGCGGCGAGATGGACGACGCGGCCGCGCACGTCGAGGGCGCGGACCGCGAACGGCATCACCATGTCGTCGCCGCCGCGATCGTCGATCGCCGACGGGCGCGGCCCGACAGTCGCCGGGCTCACCGACGTCGGGGTGTTGTCATCGCTCATGTTGCGTCTCTCCGAAGCGCTCAGGCCTCGACCCGATCCAGCGCGCCGAGGCACCAGGCCAGCACGCCCTTCTGCGCGTGCAGGCGGTTTTCCGCCTCGTCGAATACGACCGACTGCGGCCCATCGATCACTTCCTCGGTCACTTCCTCGTCGCGATGCGCCGGCAGGCAGTGCATGAAGATGGCGTCCTTGTTGGCCGCCGCCATCAGGCGCTTGTTGACCTGATAGGGCTTCAGCAGATTGTGCCGGCGCTCGGACTCATCATCGCCCATGGACACCCATGTGTCGGTGATGATGCAGTCGGAGCCCTCGGCCGCTTCCATCGCGTCGGCGGTGACGTGGACATTGGCGCCGTTCTTGCGCGCCCAGTTGATGATCTCCTTGCGCGGCGCCAGTTCCGGCGGCGAGGCGATCTTGAGCGTGAAGTCGAAGCGGGCGGCGGCGTGGATCCACGAATGCAGCACGTTGTTGGTGTCGCCGGTCCAGGTGACGGTGGCGCCCTTGATCGAGCCGCGATGCTCCTCGAACGTCATCAGGTCGGCCATGATCTGGCACGGATGCGAGTTCTTGGTCAGGCCGTTGATCACCGGGACAGTGGCGTTGGCCGCAAGCTCCTGCAAGGCGCCATGATCGAGGATGCGGATCATGATGGCGTCGACGTAGCGCGACAGCACCCGGGCCGTGTCGGCAATGGTCTCGCCGCGACCGAGTTGCATCTCGTCGCCGGTCAGCATCAGGGTCTGGCCGCCGAGTTCGCGCATGCCGACGTCGAACGACACGCGGGTGCGCGTCGACGGGCGCTCGAACACCATCGCCAGCACCTTGCCGGCGAGCGGGCCTTCGTTGGGGCGGGCGACGCCCTTGCCTTGCGCCTTGGCGGCGGCGCGGGCGCGCTTCATCGCCATGCTGGCATCGAGGATGCGGCGGAGTTCCGGGGTTCCGACTTCGGTCAGATCGAGGAAGTGCTGATGTTGAACGGCGAGGGTCACGCAGCCGCTCCTTTCTTGGATTGCGCTGCAAGCTTGGCTTCGATGTCGACGGCGGTCGCCTCAAGTCGGGCAATCGCCTGATCCATCTCGGCCTCGGTGATGATCAGCGCAGGTAACAGCCTGACGACATTGTCGCCGGCCCCGACGGTCAGCAGCTTGTGGTCGCGGGCGCCGGCGACGACCTCGGTCGAGGGCACCCGGCACTTGAGGCCGAGCATCAGGCCGGAGCCGCGCACGGTCTCGAACACCGCCGGATGGGCATCGACCAGCCCGGCGAGCTTCTGCTTCAGCTGCAGGCCCTTCATGGCGACGCTGTCGAGGAAGCCCGGCGCCAGCATCACCTCGAGCACGGCATTGGCCACGGCCATCGCCAGCGGGTTGCCGCCATAGGTGGAGCCATGGGTGCCGGGCACCATGCCGGAGGCTGCCTCGGCGGTGGCAAGGCAGGCGCCGACCGGGAAGCCGCCGCCGAGCGACTTGGCGATCGCCATGATGTCCGGGGTGATGCCGGCCCATTCATGGGCAAAGAGCTTGCCGGTCCGGCCCATGCCGCACTGGACCTCGTCGAGAACCAGCAGGATGCCGTGCTTGTCGCAGAGCTCGCGCAAGGCCTTGAGGCACGAGGCCGGCATCTGGCGGATGCCGCCCTCGCCCTGGATCGGCTCGATCAGGATGCCGGCGGTGGCCGGGCCGATCGCCGCCTCGAGCGCGGCGTGGTCGCCGAACGGCACCTGGTCGAAGCCGTCCATTTTCGGGCCGAAGCCCTCGAGGTATTTCTCCTGGCCGCCGGCGGCGATCGTCGCCAGCGTGCGGCCGTGGAAGGCGCCCTCGAAGGTGATCAGCCGGTTGCGCTCCGGCTGGCCCTTGGCGAAGTGATAGCGCCGCGCGGTCTTGATGGCGCATTCGAGCGCCTCGGCGCCGGAATTGCAGAAGAACACCTTCTCGGCGAAGGTCGCCTCGATCAGCCGGGCGCCGAGCTTTTCCTGGCCGGCGACGCGGAAGACGTTGGAGGTGTGCCACAGCTTCTCGGCCTGGGCCTTCAGCGCCTCGACCAGCACCGGGTGGGCATGGCCGAGCGCGTTGACGGCAACGCCGCCCATCACGTCGAGAAAAGCCTCGCCATCGGTGGTGTAGAGCCACATGCCCTCGCCTCGCTCGAACACGAGATCCGCGCGCGCGTAGGTATTGTAGAGCGGCGAGGCGGGTGTCGATTGAGCCATGGCGGTCTCCGGGACGTGGTATTGGCGGTCAGGAACCTTGGAAGTGGGGTGCGTGAGCTTGCGGTGTCGAACTTTCGACTACGTGCAAACCCCTACAAACGAAATATGCCGCCCGAACGGCGGCACATCTTCGTGACCGAACGTATCCCGAAAAAAGAATCTTGTGTCAACGACTTCTCGCGAAATTTGCGCGGGCGGCCCGTCCAAAACCTGACCCCAGAGGGGCGATTTCGGCTGTTGAAAACCGAGATGCCCACAGGCTGTTGCGGGTCGACGGGTTGTCAGCGAGTCTATCCCTAGTGTAATTTACTTCTTGTTAAGCACGATATGTCGTGTGGCACACTGAGTATCCCAGTCAGATCCAGTCAAATGATGACGATTTTGGGACGGGCCGTTCGGCCCGAACGGGAAGGGATTCTGCCTATGACTGGCGTAACTACCGCCGATGCCGGCTTCACCTGGACCGATGACCGCGTCGAGCTGCTGAAGAAGCTCTGGAACGACGGCCTGTCGGCGAGCCGCATCGCCAGCGAGCTTGGCGGCGTCACCCGCAACGCGGTGATCGGCAAGGTGCACCGCCTCGGGCTGTCCGGCCGCGCCAAGGCCCCTGCCCCGGCGCCGCGTCCGGTCGCCAAGAAGCCCGCCCCGGTGAAGGCGCCGAGCGCGCCGGCCCGGCCGTCGTCGCCGATGACCAACGGCGCCCTGGCGCTGAAGCCGGAGACCGCGCCGCGTCAGGCGCCGACGCCGCGCCCGGTCGTCTACGACCTGTCGGAGCCGCCGCTGATCGAGAACGCCACCGTGCTGCAGCTGAACGAGCATTGCTGCCGCTGGCCGGTCGGAGATCCGCTGAATTCCGATTTCCATTTCTGCGCCCGCAAGAAGGACCTTGCGTCACCCTACTGCGCCTATCACGCGCGGATGGCCTATCAGCCGGTCGCCGACCGCCGCCGCACCGAGAAGCAGCGCGCCGCCGGCTGACGCGAGCCCGATCCGACCGATCCGGAAAACGAGGCGGGCAAGCCGGTCTTGCCCGCTTTTTGTTTGGCCGCCGTTTGCGCTTGCCACCGGCGCGGGTCGCCGTCACCATCGCGACGTGATCGCTTCGCCCGCCCCCCTTGAGCCGCCCTTGCTGCCCGATCGCTTCGTCGCCTGGTTTGCCATGCGCGGCTGGCAGCCGCGTCCGCATCAGCTGGCGCTGCTCGACCATGCCCGCCGGCAGCGCTCGACGCTGCTGATCGCTCCGACCGGCGCCGGCAAGACGCTGGCCGGCTTCCTGCCGAGCCTCGTCGCCCTGTCGGAACCCGGCGGTCGCCGGCAGATGCGCATCACCGGGCGCGGGGTGCGGCGGCGGGGCATCCATACGCTCTATATCTCGCCGCTGAAGGCGCTGGCGGTCGACGTCGCCCGCAATGTCGAGAAGCCGATCGCCGAGATGGGCCTCGACATCCGCGTCGAGACCCGCACCGGCGACACCTCGACCCACAAGCGCCAGCGCCAGAAGATCGACCCGCCCGACATCCTGATGACGACGCCCGAGCAGGTGGCGTTGCTGATCAGCGGCGCCGAGGCCGAGGACCTGTTCGCCGATCTCGACACCATCGTACTCGACGAATTGCATGCGCTCGTCACATCGAAGCGCGGCGACCTCCTGGCGCTCGGCCTTGCCCGGCTGCGCCGGCTGGCGCCGCATGTGCGCCTCGTCGGCCTGTCGGCGACCGTCGCCAATCCGGGCGAACTCGCCGGGTGGCTGACCTCGGCCGAGAGCCCGGCGGAGATCGTCACCGCCAGCGGCGGCGCCCGGCCCGATCTCGGACTGCTGATCAGCGATGCCCGGATCCCGTGGGCCGGGCACATGGCCGGCTTTGCCATGGCCGACGTCTACACCGCGCTGAAATCGGCGCGGATGGCGCTGGTGTTCGTCAATACCCGGGCCCAGGCGGAGTTCACCTTTCAGGAGCTGTGGCGGCTGAACGAGGATACGCTGCCGATCGCGCTGCACCACGGCTCGCTCGATGCCGGCCAGCGGCGCAAGGTCGAGGCCGCCATGGCCGACGGCCGGCTGAAGGCGGTGGTGTGCACCTCCACCCTCGATCTCGGCATCGACTGGGGCGATGTCGACCTCGTCATCCAGATCGGGGCGCCGAAGGGGGCGAGCCGGCTGGCGCAGCGCATCGGCCGCGCCAATCACCGGCTCGATGAACCCTCGCGGGCGCTGCTGGTTCCGGCCAGCCGGTTCGAGGTGATGGAGTGCCGCGCCGCGGTGGATGCCGCCAACGAGGGGCATCAGGACACGCCGCCGATCCGCGCCGGCAGTCTCGATGTGTTGGCCCAGCATGTGCTCGGTATGGCCTGCGCCGGGCCGTTCCGGGCGGACGAACTGTTCGCCGAGGTGAGGAGCGCCTGGCCCTACCGCGATCTCGACCGCGAGCGCTTCGACCGGGTGGTCGATTTCGTCGCCACCGGCGGCTATGCGCTGAAGAGCTACGAGCGGTTCGCCAAGATCCGGCTTGCCGCCGACGGCACTTGGCGGCTGTCGCACCCGCGCTTTGCCCAGCAATACCGGCTGAACATCGGCACCATCATCGAGATGCCGATGCTCAACGTGGTGCTGACCTCGCGCAACAAGCTCGGCCGGGTCGGCGTCAGCGGCCGGCGGCTGGGGCAGATCGAGGAGTATTTCCTTGAAACACTCAGCGCCGGCGACACATTCCGCTTCGCCGGCGAGGTTCTGCGCTTCGAGACGATCCGCGACAGCGAGGCGCTGGTCACCCGCGCCCACGATCCGGACCCGAAAGTGCCGGCCTATGCCGGCGGCAAGTTCCCGTTGTCGACCTATCTGGCCGAGCGGGTCCGCGCCATTCTCGCCGATCCGGCGCAATGGCGGGCGCTGCCGGACCAGGTCGCCGAGTGGCTGGCGATCCAGCGCGAGGTGTCGCTGATCCCGCGCGCCGATCAGTTGCTGGTCGAGACGTTTCCGCGGGCGAACCGCTGGTACATGGTGTGCTATCCGTTCGAGGGGCGGCTGGCGCACCAGACGCTGGGCATGCTGCTGACGCGGCGGATGGAGCGGCTGAAGCTGAAGCCGATGGGCTTCGTCGCCAGCGAATATGCCCTCGGCATCTGGCTCGGGGCCGATATCGGCGCGTCGCTGCGGTTCGGGCGGACGAGCCTCGACGCGCTGTTCGACGAGGACATGCTCGGCGACGACCTCGAGGCGTGGATGGCGGAGAGCCATCTGCTGAAACGCACCTTCCGCAATTGCGCCGTCATCGCCGGGCTGATCGAGCGGCGCTATCCCGGACAGGAGAAGTCGGGCCGGCAGGTGACGGTGTCGACCGATCTCGTCTACGACGTGCTGCGCTCGCACGAGCCTGACCATATCCTGCTGCAGGCGACATGGGCCGATGCCAGCGCCGGCCTGCTCGACATCGGCCGGCTGGCCGCCATGCTGAAGCGGGTGCGCGGGCGAATCGTGTATAAGCCGCTTGAGCGGATTTCACCGCTGGCCGTGCCGGTGATGCTGGAGGTCGACCGTCAGCCTGTCGCCGGCGCGACCCACGAGGCGCTGCTGGGCGAGGCCGAGGACGAGATCATTCGGGAGGCGATGGGTGACCGGGCAAGCCGTTTCCGTGCAGGCGCGCTTTGAGGCCGAGGCGATGAACCGCGCCTGCGGCCCGCTGCCGGGCAGCCTCAAGGTCAGCGTCGCCGGCGCCGACCTGGTTTTCACCCGCGAGGCGGCGCTGTGGTGGCCGGAGGAGGCGACGCTGGTCGTTTCCGACCTGCATCTGGAAAAGGGCTCGGCGCATGCGGCGCGCGGCCTGTTCCTGCCACCCTACGACACCACCGCGACGCTGCGCGGCGTCGGGGCGCTCGTCCACGCGCTCGGGCCGCGCCGCGTCATCTCGCTCGGCGACAGTTTCCACGATGCTGACGGCGGCGCGCGGCTGCCGGAGCCGGCGCGGGAGACCTTGCGCGGGCTGCAGGCGGGGCGCGACTGGATCTGGATCGCCGGCAACCACGATCCGGTGATCGATGGCGACGTCGGCGGCGATGCGTCGCTGGAGGTAAGCATCGGCACGCTGACCTTCCGCCACGAGCCGCGCGACGGCGAGGCCGCCGGCGAGGTGGCCGGCCATCTGCATCCGGCGGCGCGGGTGCGGGTGCGCGGCCGGTCGATCCGCAAGCCGGCGTTCATCACCGACGGCACCCGGCTGGTCATGCCGGCGTTCGGCGCCTTTACCGGCGGGCTCGACGTCAAGTCGGCGCCGTTCGCGCCGCTGTTTCCCAATGGCCGCTTCCACGCCTATCTGTGTGGCGAGGACCGGCTCTATGCCTTCCCGTCGCGGGCCTTGAGCGGCGGCTGATCCCGACACGCGAGGAAGGCGGGCGGGAGGCCGGGCGAGAGTGCATGGGACCTCGGGCCGATCGGCGCGGCAAGTCATTCGGGAGGCGATCCCGCTCCAGATTGCCGCCGATTCGGCCGGCGCTGCACCGCGGCGGGCGGCGCGTCAACCGGGTGACTCGGGTGGACGTCACGTGAAGTGTCGCAATTCGGTCACAGGCCAGCGGGTTTTGTGGCAGCGCCGGCGGTCGGAAAAGGCGCGGCGCCGTGGCGGAATCCGCCGATTGCGGCTGCGATCCGCCCGATCCTGACGAAACGGCAGCCTGATCGAGGCGAGCGTGACGGCGGCGGCGACGGCGAGACCGGCGGCGGAATCCGGACAATATGTCGCGGGCTTAGCGCTTTGGCGCTCTTGCCTTTTTCGGCTTGGGCGTTTCTCGCCACCGCCGCTTGAGCCGCGCCGGCGGGCGTCGGCCGGCCGGCATCGGGGCGTCGTCTGGGCGCGATCAAGCCGCTCGCCACGGGAACGAAAAAACCCGATCCGTACGAACGCCACTGGACTAAGGTCGCCCTTGCGATCAAACTGTTTAAGAGCGATCAGGATGACAGGTTTCGATAGAGGATAAGGGCTTAATCCTTGGTTAAGGGATCTCCTTATATTCTATCATCCATAGTTTTCTTCCCGAGCAATCTCCTCCTCTTGCCACCTTGCGCCGTGTCGAAAGACGCGGCGCCTCTTTTTTGAGCCGGCCGTTGCTTCGTGTGTACGTCGATCGACATTCACGATTGATTCACACACTGCCCTGATCTTGCACGAACGTATAGCATGCAAGCCCGCCGGTCGGGGGCCGTCACGGCCAATGGCCTGAATTTCCAACTGGAATTGCGACCGCCCCTGGTCCGCTGGCGTCGTCAGCCTTTCACATTAGACTGGCTGGAATGCAGTGAACGAACCTGCATTTCGAGACGCAAACGGGCGAGGCGGCAATGAGCGACGCGAACTGGACGGCGGTCGACGGGTATTTCTCCGAAAGGCTGCTGGCGGCGGATATCGCGCTTGAGGCCGTGCTGGCCGCCAATGCCGCCGCCGGGCTGCCGGCGATCGACGTGTCGCCGTTGCAGGGCAAGATGCTGGCGCTCTTCGCCCGCATGGCGGGGGCGCGGCGGGTGCTGGAAATCGGCACGCTCGGCGGCTATTCGACCATCTGGCTCGCCGGCGCCGTCGGCGCGACCGGTCATGTGGTGACGCTGGAACTCGACCCGCGCCATGCCGCCGTCGCCGCCGCCAATGTCGATCGCGCCGGGTTCGCCGACCGCGTCGACATCCGCGTCGGCCGGGCCCGCGACACGCTCGACGCCATGATCGCGCGCGGCGACGGCCCGTTTGACCTCGTGTTCATCGACGCCGACAAGCCGAACAATCCGCACTATCTCAAGGCGGCGCTGGCGCTGTCGCGGGTAGGCACGGTGATCGTCGCCGACAACGTGGTTCGCGACGGCAAGGTGATCGATCCGGCGAGCGACGACGACCGGGTGCGGGGCACCCGCGCCCTGTTCGATCTCATCGCCGCCGAGCCGCGCCTTGACGCCACCGCCGTGCAGACGGTCGGCGTCAAGGGCCATGACGGCTTCTGCCTGGCGCTGGTCGTCGGCTGAGACGACCGGGGGGCCGGCTGGCGCGATCAGCCGACCATGATGATGTGCAACGCCCGAGGCCCGTGGGCGCCGAGCAGGATCGTCTGTTCGATATCGCCCGAGCGGGAGGGGCCGGTGACGAAATTCACCGTGCGCGGCATCACACCCTTGCCGAAGCGCTGGCGCATCCCGGCCCAGAACGTCTCGTAGTCGCCGACAATGGCGCCGGCGTCGACGACGACGATGTGGTGATCGGGCAGGAAGTTCAGCGTCGTCGGGTTGTCGCCGCCGGACTGCAGCGCCAGCGTGCCGGTTTCGGCGATGGCGCCGACGGCGTGGGAGACGCTGACGAGATCATGACCATCGGAGATGCCGGTGCTGATCTCGAGGTTGGGCTGACTGTCCCACGGCATCGCCGCCAGCCGGGGGTCGTCGCCCCGGCGGAAGCTCGGCGGCAGGTTCTTCGAGCGCAGGTAGTCGGCGATCGCCGCCGGCACGTCGGCGCCGGAGGCAACGGCGACGACCGAGCTCGAGACCTTCTCGGCCATCGCCCGGAACAATGCCCGCTGACCGGCCGGGTCGAGCTGTCCGCGCGCCGGGATCAGCCCGATGGGAGCATCGTGCATGCGGGCCTCGGCGGTGGCGCGGCGGTCGGGCTCGGTGCCGTCGACGCCGAGCGAACGGCGGACACGGGCAAGAATGGCGTCACGGGCGCTCATGCCGATTTCCTCTGCTTGTCAGCCCACATCTCAAGAAACGTCCGTCCCTCCGGCGCCGGCAGGTCGCGGTGCCGGGTCCAGCCGCCGGCCAGCGGCAGCCAGCCAAGCGAACCGCCGCGCACCGCGCCGATGCGGCCGATCAGGCGGGCGACGAGGCCGGTCAGGGCATGGTAGAGCTTGGGGCGCCGGGCCAGGAAGGCCCAGGCGCCGAGGCCCCAGCGCTGCGCCGGCGGATTGAGGTGGCGCTCGAATTCGCGCTCGCGCCAGTGCCGCATCATCTTCGGCAGCGGGATCTTCATCGGACAGACGCTTTCGCAGCGGCCGCAGAAGGTCGAGGCATTGGGCAATTGCCCGCCCTTGTCGACGCCCCACAGCGACGGCGTCAGCACCGCGCCCATCGGTCCGGGATAGACCGAGCCATAGGCGTGGCCGCCGACGGCGTGATAGACCGGGCAATGGTTCATGCAGGCGCCGCAGCGGATACAGCGCAGCATTTCCTCGAATTCGGTGCCGAGCATGGCGGTGCGGCCGTTGTCGAGCAGCACGACATGGTACTGGTCCGGGCCGTCGGGATCGTCGGCGCGGCGCGGTCCGGTGGAAAACGTCGTGTAGACCGACATGTCCTGACCGGTCGCCGAGCGGGCGAGCAGCCGCAGGATCTGCGATACGTCCTCCAGCGTCGGCGTGATCTTCTCGATCGAGGCGATGACGATGTGGACGCGCGGCAGGATCTGGGTCAGGTCGCCGTTGCCCTCGTTGGTGACGATGATCGAGGTACCGGTTTCGGCGACGAGGAAGTTCGCGCCGGTGATGCCGACATCGGCGGCGAGGAAGCGCTCGCGCAGCACGGCGCGGGCCTCGGTCAGCAGCGTCTGCGCCTCCGACAGATTGCGTTCCGGCGCCAGGTGGGTGTGGACGCGGCGGAAGTCCTGTTCCACCTGCTCTTTGTTGAGGTGCACCGCCGGGGCGATGATGTGGCTCGGCGTCTCGCCGCGCAGCTGGATGATGTATTCGCCAAGGTCGGTCTCGACCGGGGTGATGCCGTGTTCCTCGAGGTAGGCATTGACGCCGACCTCCTCGGAAATCATCGACTTGCCCTTGGTCACGGTGCGCGCGCCTGCGGCCTTACAGATGCCGAGGATGATCTCGCGGGCATCCTGGGCGGTCTCGGCCCAATGCACCTGTCCGCCCGAGGCCGTCACCTTGGCCTCGTAGGCTTCCAGATAAAGATCGAGATGCTTCAGCGTGTGGGTCTTGATGGCGCGGCCGCTGTCGCGCAGTTGCTCGAATTCGGGCAGGGCAGCCACCGCCAGCGCCCGCTTGCCGATGAAGCCCTTCTGCACATTGCCCAGCGCCTTCTGCAGCTGACCGTCGTTGAGTGCCTTGGTGGCGTTTTGCCTGAACTGGGGCGAAGTGATCTGCATCGCGTCTCTCCTCACTTCGCCTTGCCGATGGCGGGGGCGTCGGTCAGGCCGGCGAGAACCTCGGCGACGTGGCGAACCTCGATGGTCGAGCCCTGACGCTTCAGCTTCCCGGCCATGTTCATCAGGCAGCCGAGATCGCCGGCGAGCAAGGTGGCGGCACCGGACGCCTCGACATTGACGATCTTCTTTTCGACGATGGCGTTGGAAAGATCGGGATACTTGACGCAGAAGGCGCCGCCGAAGCCGCAGCAGGCGTCGGCGTCCTTCATCTCGGTGAGCGTCAACCCGTCGACGGCGGCGAGCAACCGGCGCGGCTGTTCGCGGATGCCGAGTTCGCGCAGGCCCGAGCAGCTGTCGTGATAGGTGACGCTGCCGGCGAGGCGGGCGTGGGTCGTGGTGACGCCGAGGACGTCGACGAGGAACGACACCAGTTCGAAGCTGCGGGCGGCCAGCGCCACGGCGCGCGGCTCCCAAGCGGCATCGCCGGCGAAGAGCTCGGGATAATGCGCCTTGATCATGCCGCCGCAGGAGCCGGAGGGAATGACGACGTAGTCATAGGCCTCGAAGGCGGCGATGACCTGCTCGGCGATGGCGCGGGCGTCCTTGCGGTCGCCGGAGTTGAACGCCGGCTGGCCGCAGCAGGTCTGTTGCGGCGGCACCTCGACATCGCAGCCGGCCTCTTCCAGCAGCTTGACCGCCGAAAAGCCGACCGTCGGACGGAAGAGATCGACGAGGCAAGTGACGAACAGGGCGACGCGCGGGCGTTTGCCCGTCGGATTGGCGGTCATCGAAGATCCTCGGTGGCGGGGTCGGCAAATGGGGTGGGATCGGGCGCGGCGCGCTGGCCCTTGGGGCCACGGCGAGCGCGGGCCTCGCGCTGGTCGAGCCGCAGGCGGGCGACCGCCTCGCGGGCATGGCCGAGTTCGACCGCGCGCACGGCGGTCTCGACATAGTCGATGTGGCCGGCGGCGGCGGCGCGCGCCTTCGCCGGGTCGCGGCCGGCGATCGCCGCCAGGATGGCGCGGTGCTGGGCCAGCAGCGCATCGCGGGCGCTCGGCACCGCAAACAGCCGGGCGCGATCGTAGAAGACGTTTTCCTGCACCAGGCGGTAACAGGCGCGCAGCGTGTGCAGCAGCACGAGATTGTGCGCCGCCTCGCCGATGGCGGTGTGAAACTCCCAGTCGAGGCGGGTTTCCTCGCTCGGATCGGCGTCCTGATGGGCGAGCGCCATGGCATCGACGATGGCGGTCAACGTGGCGATGTCGGAGGCGGTCGCCCGTTCGGCCGCCAGCGCCGAGGCCCAGGCCTCCATCTCGCGCCGGTATTCGAAATAGCCCTCCGTCGCCTCGGGATGCCGGCGGATCAGCTGCGCCATCGGCTCGGAATAAACGGTGCCGACGACATCGCCGACATAGGTGCCGCCGCCGGGACGGGCGACGACCAGTCCGCGCGTTTCCAGCGCCTTCAGCGCCTCGCGCAGGATCGGCCGCGACACGCCAAGGCTCTCGGCCAGATCGCGTTCCCCCGGCAAGCGGTCGCCCGGCCGCAAGATGCCGCGCAGGATCGCCAGCTCGACCTGCCGGATCGCGGCATCGGCGGTTCGATCCTGGGAGACGGGCGTGAACAGCATGGCGGCCCCGTGGCAAGTGGTCCACGGGGATTAGGCCAAGGCGGGCGACGGGTCAAGCATCCGGCGGTAGTCTGGTCATATTTTTTGTCCAGAGTTACAGCCGACGACCTTCCCGGGTGGCGATGTCAATAGCCGGCGACGGGGTTGTCCATGCCGCGCGTTGCCCAACCGGTCATGCGCGTCTCGAACCAGGCGGCGATGTAGTAGAGCAGGATGCCCATGGCGGCGGTGACGATGAGGCCGCCGAACACCAGCGGCACGCGGAACTGCGCCGCCGCGTAGCTGGTCAGATGGCCGATGCCGTGATTGCCGGCGGTCGCCTCGGCGAGGATGGAGCCGACGAAGGCGACGGTGATCGCCACCTTCAGCGAGGCGAAGAAATACGGCATCGATCGCGGCAGGCCGATCTTCCAGACGATGTCGGAATTGCGGGCGCCGAGGGCACGGCAGACGTCCTTCAGCTCGGGCTCGACGGTGGCGATGCCGGTGGCGACGTTGACGAGGATCGGGAAGAACGAAATCAGGAAGGCGGTGAGGATCGCCGGAATGGTGCCGATGCCGAACCACAAGACCAGGACCGGCACGACGGCGATCTTCGGCACGGCATTGAAGCCGATGAGGATCGGGTAGAAGCCGGCATAGGCGAGCCGCGACGAGCCGATGGCGACGCCGCCGGCGACGCCGACGACGATGGCGATGGCAAAGCCAATGAGGGTGGTCTCAAGGGTGTAGAGCGAGTTCTGCACGATGGCGCGCCAGTCCTCGATCATCGCCGGCAGGATCGCCGACGGCGCCGGCAGCACGATCTCCGGGCGGGGCGTGAACAGCGGCAGCACGACGCGGGAGCCGAATTCCCACAACAGGAAGAAGGCGAGGATGATGATCCAGGGCAGGACCTTTTCCAGCCGGGCACGGTCGAGGAACAGCGGCCGCGGCGGCGGCGCCGGGCTGGTGATTTCCTCCTCGGTGGCGATCACGGGCGTATCGTCGGACGTGGTCATGGTGCCGTTCTCCTCACGCCGCCTGGGCCGCGCGCGCCTGCTGGATCTGGGATCGCAGCGCGTGGGTGATTTCGGTGAATTCCGGCAGATAGGTGGTTTCGAGCGTGCGCGGACGCGGGAAGTCGACCTTGTGCTCGGAGATGATGCGGCCCGGACGGGCGCTCATCATCAGGATGCGGTCGGCGAGGAACACCGCCTCGCGCAGATCGTGGGTGACGAGGATGATGGTCGGCTTGCGCGCCATCCACAGATCCTGCAGGACCGCCCACAATTCCTCGCGGGTGAACATGTCGAGCGCGCCGAACGGCTCGTCGAGCATCAGCAGTTTGGGGTCGTGGATGAGCGCCCGGCAGAGCGAGGCGCGCTGCTGCATGCCGCCGGACAATTGCCATGGGAACTTCTTCTCGAAGCCCTTGAGCCCGACCAGGGTCAGGAGCTCGATGGCGCGGGCTTCGTATTCGGCGCGGTTGGCCTTGAGGCGGCTGCGGTGCGGCTCGACGATCTCGAGCGGCAGCATGACGTTGTCGAGCACGGTGCGCCACGGCAGCTGCACCGAGTTCTGGAAGGCCATGCCGACAATGCCGACCGGGCCGCTGACCTCGTGGCCGCCGACGATGACATTGCCGCGCGAGGCCGGCCACAGGCCGGTGCAGACCTTCATCAGGGTCGACTTGCCGCAGCCGGAGGGGCCGACGACGGCGACGAATTCACCGTCGGCGACCTTGAGCGAGCAGTCGGCGAGGGCAAGCGTGCCGCCGGTGCCGCCATAACGCAGGTGCACGCCGTTCATTTCGACGAAGGCAGACATGGGGAAGCTCCCGTTGACGCGCAGGGCACGGAGAAAACCGGGGCGACAGAAGAAGACCGGGGCGCGCAGGCGTCGGCGCCCCGGGCACGAGCGTTGTCGGCGAACCGGACAAGCGGGCGATCAATTGGCCTTGAGGTCGGCGGCGGCGGGCAGGAACTTCGAGGTGTAGATGTCCTCGGCCTTGAGCTTCGGCGCCAGCTTGTAGGCGTCCTCGACCAGGCCGATGGACTCCTGCAGGCGGGCCATGTCGACGACGCCGAGACCGGAGACCTTGACCTTGGGGGTCAGGATCAGTTCGTCGCGGGTGATCAGCCAACGCTCCTTTTCCAGGGCGATGTCGGTCAGGGCCTCGGTTTCCTTGAGGATGGCGATCGCCTCGTCGGGGTTCGACAT
>JAEULV010000017.1 GCA_016793065.1 Hyphomicrobiaceae bacterium | reverse complement strand
GCCGTTCGGCAGTTTCAGCGTCATGTCGAAATCGACCGCCGCGCCGCGCCGCGCATGCTCGAAGAACGGCCGGCTGACCCGCATCGTCTCTTCCGACAGAATGTCGTCGGCCGGCCGCCCGATCATCTCGAACTGGCTGAAGCCATAGGCATTGGCAAAGCGGCGGTTGACGAACTGGAAGCGCAGGTCCTGGTCGCAATGGGCAATGCCGGCCGGCACTTCGTTGGCGATCAGCCGCAGCCGCGCCTCGCTCTGCCGCAGCGCCTCGGTATGCTCGCTGATCCGCTTTTCCAGCATCCGCTCGCGCGAGCGCTGCTCGGTGACGTCGGTATAGACCGCGACGAACCCGCCGCCCGGCAGCGGCGATCCCTTCACCTGCAGCACTAGCCCGTCGGGCCGCACCCGCTCCAGCTCATGCGGCAGGAACCGCGCCGCCTCGGCCACCCGCGTCCGCACCTGCGTCTCGATATCGCCAGGCCCGTATTCGCCGCGCTCGGCGTTGAAGCGCATGAAACTCTCGAACGTCGCCCCCTCGAACGCCAGGCTCTCGGGAAAGTCGAGCAATTCCAGGAACCTCTGGTTCCAGCCGACCATCTTCAGCTCGCCATCGAAGATGGTGATGCCCTGATGGATATGATCAAGCCCGGCCTGCAACAGGGCCTGGGTCGAGAGCGGAAGGGCTGAGGCCGTGGACATGGCGAAGCGGGACCCGGACGGGAAAGGTCGGCTGACTATACGAAGTCATGATGCGCCGGAAAGCCCCTGTTACAATTCGTCAGAATTGCGCAAAGCCTGCGCAACACCGCCGAAGCATCGTCCGCCCAACAAAAAAACATGGGGGGACGCGCCATGCCGATGGGCACAGCCGTCAATATTTACGAGACCGGCCTCGACAAGAACGCCGCCAATTTTGCACAGCTGACGCCGCTCAGCTTCATCGAGCGCGCCGCGTCGGTCTATCCGCGTCGCGAGGCCGTGGTCTATGGCGCGGTGCGCCGGACCTGGGCCGAGACCTATGCCCGCACCCGCCAGCTCGCCGATGCGCTGATCAAGCGCGGCATGGGCCCGGGCGACACGGTGTCGGTCGTTGCCGGCAACATCCCGGAAATGTTCGAGGCGCATTTCGGCGTGCCGATGTCGGGGGCGGTGCTCAACACCATCAACACCCGGCTCGACGCCGAGGCGATCGCCTTCATCCTCGTTCACGCCGAGGCCAAGGTGGTGATCGTCGACCCGGAATTCTCCGAGGTCACCGATCGCGCCATCAAGATGACCGGCCGGTCGATGCTGGTCGTCGACATCCTCGACCCGACCTTCAAGGGCGGCCGTCGCGTCGGCGGCATCACCTATGACGAGCTCCTCGCCGAGGGCAGCCCCGACGCCGGCTGGCGCCAGCCGGCCGACGAATGGGCGGCGATCAGCCTCAACTATACCTCCGGCACCACCGGCGACCCCAAGGGCGTCGTCTATCACCATCGCGGCGCCTTCCTGAACGCCGCCGGCAACATCATCACCTGGGGCATGCCGGCGCATCCGCGGTATCTGTGGACGCTGCCGATGTTCCACTGCAACGGATGGTGCTTCCCCTGGACCATCGCCGCCGCCTCCGGCACCGCCCTTTGCCTGCGGGCGGTCCGCGCCGAGCCGATCTACGAGCTGATCAAGACCGAGAAGGCCGACCATTTCTGCGGCGCCCCGATCGTCCTGAACATGCTGGCCAATGCCCCGGCGCCGCTGAAGGAAGGCATCAACCACAAGGTCAAGGTGATGACCGCCGGCGCCGCGCCGCCGGCCGCCGTCATCGAGAACATGGAGCGCCTCGGCTTCGAGGTCACCCATGTCTACGGTCTGACCGAAACCTACGGCCCGTCGGTGGTCTGCGCCTGGCACGACGAGTGGAATGTCCTCGACGCATCGGAAAAGGCCCGGCTGAAGGCCCGCCAGGGCGTGCGCAACACCATGCTCGACGGCCTGATGGTCGCCAATCCGCTGACCATGGAGCCCTGCCCGTCCGATGGCGTCACCATCGGCGAGATCTTCATGCGCGGCAACAACGTCATGCGCGGCTACCTGAAGAACCCGTCCTCGACCGACAAGTCCTTCGACGGCGGCTGGTTCCACTCGGGCGACCTCGGGGTGATGCATCCCGACGGCTACATTGAGATCAAGGACCGCTCCAAGGACATCATCATCTCCGGCGGCGAGAACATCTCGTCGATCGAGGTCGAGGATGTGCTCTACAAGCATCCCGCCGTGATGGAGGCAGCCGTCGTTGCCCGTCCCGACGAGAAGTGGGGCGAGACCCCGTGCGCCTTCGTGATGCTCAAGGACGGCGCCGAGACCACCGAAGACGAGATCATGGAATTCTGCCGGTCGCACATGGCCAAGTTCAAGGCGCCGCGCACCATCGTCTTCGGTCCGCTGCCCAAGACCTCCACCGGCAAGATCCAGAAGTTCCTGCTGCGCGAGCAGGCTCGGTCACTGGGTGCGTGAGTTCCCGGAATCCTCCCCAATCCCGCGCCCAGCCGGGGGCGGCGGCCTCGCTTCCTCCCGGCCGGCCGCCCCCACTTTTCCCGCCAGATCCGGACGACAAAGACCATGACCGATCAGGCCGACCACATCCTGACCACCGAAGGATTGACGAAAGAGTTCAAGGGCTTCGTGGCCGTGAGCGACGTCAATCTCAAGATCAGGCGGCACCACATCCATGCGCTTATCGGCCCCAACGGCGCCGGCAAGACCACGGTGTTCAACCTCTTGACCAAGTTCCTGATCCCGACTGGCGGCCATATCCGCTTCGGCGGTCGCGACATCACCAGCGCCAAGCCGGCGGAAATCGCCCGCATGGGCATCGTCAGGTCGTTCCAGATCTCGGCGGTGTTCGGTCACATGACCGCGCTGGAAAACGTCCGCATCGCGCTGCAGCGCAATGAGGGCACGTCGTTCCACTTCTGGCGCTCGGATCGCTCGCTCGACAAGCTCAACGACCGCGCCCGCGAGTTGCTGACCATGGTCGGACTGGAGCGCTACGCCGACACCACCACGGTGGAAATGCCCTATGGCCGCAAGCGGGCGCTGGAAATCGCCACCACGCTGGCGCTCGAGCCGGAAATCATGCTGCTCGACGAGCCGACCCAGGGCATGGGTCACGAGGACATCGCCCGCGTCACCGAGCTGATCCGCACCGTCGCCAAGGGCCGCACCATCCTGATGGTCGAGCACAATCTCGGCGTCGTCTCGGCCCTGTGCGACCGCATCACCGTGTTGCAGCGCGGCGCCATCCTGACCGAAGGCACCTATGCCGAGGTCTCCACCGATCCGCGCGTCAAGGAAGCCTATATGGGGAGGGCGCAATGACCGTTCCGCCGATCGTCTCCGACGTCGACCGCTCGGTCGAGGAACTGCGCATCGCCGACCTGCACGGCTTCTACGGCGAAAGCCACGTGCTGCACGGCATCGACCTCAGCGTCAATCGCGGCGAGCTCGTCACCCTGCTCGGCCGCAACGGCTCGGGCCGCACGACGACGCTGCGCGCCATCATGGGGCTTCTGCGCCAGCGCACCGGCTCGATCATGCTGAAGGGCCGCGACGTCATCAAGATGCAGCCGCACAAGATCGCCCATCTCGGCGTCGGCTTCTGCCCCGAGGAGCGCGGCATCTTCTCCAGCCTCAACGTCGAGGAGAACCTGCTCCTGCCGCCGGTCGTCGCCTCCGGCGGCATGTCGCTCGACGAAATCTACGAGATGTTTCCCAACCTCGCCGAGCGCCGCACCAGCCAGGGAACCCGGCTTTCCGGCGGCGAGCAGCAGATGCTGGCCATGGCCCGCATCCTGCGCACCGGCGCCGACGTGCTGCTGCTCGACGAAATCACCGAGGGCCTCGCCCCGGTGATCGTCCAGCGCCTCGCCGACGTGCTGACGCTGCTGAAGAGCCGCGGCTACACCATCGTGCTGGTCGAACAGAACTTCCGTTTCGCCGCTCCGCTCGCGGACCGGCACTACGTCCTCGAACACGGCCATGTCGTCGCGACTGTCCGCTCGGACGAGCTCGAGTCGAAGGCCCATGTGTTCGACGAATATCTCAGCGTCTGATCAAGAAAATTGGGAGGAAATCCATGAAAGTTCTCAAGTCCCTGGCGCTCGGCGCCTCCGCTCTCGCCTTCTCCGTCGGCGCCGCCCAGGCGCAGTTCTCCGGCGATGCCGTCAAGATCGGCATCCTCACCGACATGTCGGCGACCTATTCCGACGTCGCCGGTCCCGGCACCGTCGCCGCGGCTGAAATGGCCATCGCCGACTTCGGCGGCAAGGTCGGCAACGCCAAGATCGAGCTGAAGGTCGCCGACCACCAGAACAAGGCCGACATCGCTGCCAACAAGGCGCGCGAATGGGCCGATGTCGACGGCGTCGACGTCTTCGCCGAACTGGTCACCACCTCGGTGGCGCTCGCCGTCAACGAAGTCGCGGTGCAGAAGAACAAGATCTCGCTGATCACCGGCTCGGCCTCCTCCGACATCACCGGCAAGGCCTGCACCCCGAATTCGGTGCACTACGTCTACAACACCCGCGCCATGGCCGTCGGCACCGGCACCGCCGTCGTCAAGGAAGGCGGCGCCACCTGGTTCTTCCTCACCGCCAACTACGCCTTCGGTGAAAACCTCGAGCGCGACGTCACCAAGATCGTCCAGGCCGCCGGCGGCAAGGTTCTCGGCTCCGCCAAGCACCCCTTCCCGGCCTCCGACTTCTCGTCGTTCATCCTGCAGGCGCAGGCCTCCGGCGCCAAGGTCATCGGTCTGGCCAATGCCGGCGCCGACACCACCAACGCCATCAAGGCCGCCCATGAGTTCGGCGTCGTCGCCGCCGGCCAGAAGGTCGCCGGCCTCCTCGTCTTCATCTCCGACATCCACTCCCTCGGCCTCAACGTCGCCAAGGGCCTGCAGCTGACCACCGGCTTCTACTGGGATCGCGACGAGGACAGCCGCGCCTGGTCGAAGCGCTTCTTCGCCAAGACCGGCAAGATGCCGACCATGGTTCAGGCCGGCACTTATTCGGCGGTGACCCATTATCTCAACGCCGTCAAGGCGCTGGGCACCGACGACACCGCCAAGGTGATGGCCAAGATGAAGGAAACCCCGGTCAACGACTTTTTCGCCAAGGGCGGCATCATCCGCGCCGACGGCGGCATGATCCACGACATGTACCTCGCCGAGGTGAAGAAGCCGGAAGAGTCGAAGGGTCCCTGGGATTACTACAAGATCCTGCGCACCATTCCGGCCGAGGAAGCCTACGGCTCGCTGTCGGACAGCGCCTGCCCGCTCCTGAAGAAGTGAGTTCGCCCGCTTGGCTCCCCGTCCTTCCCGGCGGGGGGCCACTTTTTTCGCTATTCAACGATGGAGCGGCGCGATGGCCGACATCTTGGGCGTCCCGGTTCAGGTCCTGATGGGCCAATTGCTGATCGGCCTGATCAACGGCTCGTTCTACGCGGTGCTCAGCCTCGGGCTCGCGGTGATCTTCGGGCTTCTCAACATCGTCAACTTCGCCCATGGCGCCCAGTACATGCTCGGCGCCTTCGCGGCCTGGTTCCTGCTGAACAAGCTCGGCATCAACTATTGGGGCGCGCTGATCCTCGCTCCCCTGATGGTCGGCGCCTTCGGCGTCGTCATCGAGCGCTTCCTGCTGCGACGGCTTGCCGGCGTCGACCACCTCTACGGCCTCCTTCTCACCTTCGGCCTGGCGCTGATCCTGGAGGGGACCTTCGTCCACACGTTCGGCGCGTCCGGTCAGCCTTATGCGGCCCCGGCGCAGCTGACAGGCGGCATCAATCTGGGCTTTATGTTCTTGCCCTGGTACAGGGCCTGGGTTGTTGCCGCCTCGCTCTTCGTTTGCCTTGGCACCTGGCTGCTGATCGAGCGCACCAAGTTCGGCGCCTATCTGCGCGCCGGCACCGAGAACCCGCGCCTGCTGCAGGCCTTCGGCGTCAACGTGCCGCTGCTGATCACCATCGCCTATGGCTATGGCGTGGCGCTGGCGGCCTTTGCCGGGGTGCTGGCCGCGCCGATCTTCCAGGTCAGCCCGCTGATGGGCTCCAACCTGATCATCGTCGTGTTCGCGGTCGTCGTCATCGGCGGCATGGGCTCGATCGCCGGTTCGATCCTGACCGGCCTCGCCATGGGCGTGGTCGAGGGCCTCACCAAGGTGTTCTGGCCCGAGGCATCCGCCACCGTCATCTTCGTCGTCATGGCCATCGTTCTGGTGCTGCGCCCCGCCGGGCTGTTCGGCAAGCAGGCCTGATCGCCGCCCCATCGTTCCGTGCCCACGCCGGAGGAATAGCCGCCATGTCCCGTACCGCCTGGCTTGCCGTGGTGATCGCGTTCGCGCTTGTCGCGCCCTTCGCGATCTACCCCGTGTTCCTGATGAAGCTTCTCTGCTTCGCCCTGTTCGCCTGCGCCTTCAACCTGATCCTCGGCTATGGCGGGCTCCTGAGCTTCGGTCATGCCGCGTTCTTCGGCGGCGCCTCCTACATCACCGGCCACGTGTTGAAGGAATGGGGCGTGCCGACCGAAATCGGCATCCTCATCGGCACCCTCGCCGCCGGCGTGCTCGGCATGGCCGTCGGCGTCATCGCCATCCGCCGCGCCGGCATCTATTTCGCCATGATCACGCTGGCGCTGGCGCAGATGGTCTACTTCATCTTCATCCAGGCCCGCTTCACCGGCGGCGAGAACGGCCTTCAGGGCATCCCGCGCGGCCATGCGCTTGGCCTGTTCGACCTCAACGACAACTACGCCATGTACTATTTCGTGCTGGCAGTGTTCTCGCTCGGCTTCTACATGGTCTACCGCGCCGTGCATTCGCCGTTCGGCCAGATCCTGCGCGCCATTCGCGACAATGAGCCGCGCGCCATCTCGCTCGGCTACGATGTCGACAAGTACAAGCTGCAGGCCTTCGTGCTGTCGGCGGCGCTTGCCGGGCTCGCCGGCTCGACCAAGGCCGTGGTGTTCCAGCTCGCCTCGCTGACCGATGCCCACTGGCACATGTCGGGCGAGGTGGTGCTGATGACCCTGCTCGGCGGCCTCGGCACCATCGTCGGCCCGGCCGTCGGCGCCGGCGTCGTCGTCGCCTTGCAGAACTACCTCGCCGCCGGCCCGCTCGGCGCCTGGGTTCCGGTGGTGCTCGGCGTCATCTTCGTCGTCTGCGTCCTCGCCTTCCGCAAGGGCATCGTCGGCGAGATCCGCGACATGGTAAAGAAGTCGTTCTGACCGGGACGCCCCTCCCGCCATTGCCTCGACATCGCCGCGCCCGGCCCCGGCGGCAAGGCTGCCATGAAACCGGGCGCGGATCGACCTCGACGGGTTGACGTCCCCGTCACCCTGCAATTACCGCCATGCCAGTGAAGTTTTCCGCGCCGCCCGCGTTCGGATCGGCGCGTGCTACACTCCCCGCGCCCGACCGGACAGTCACCGGCCCCGGGCGAACCGAACCGCTGAGGCTTGCGCCATGACCTACGTCGCTCCGATCAAAGACATCCGCTTCGTCCTGGAAGAACTGCTGGCGGTCGAGGAAACCTCCCACCTGCCGACCTTCGCGGATACGACGCCCGACGTGGTCGCCGCCATCGTCGAGGAAGCCGCCAAGTTCGCCGGCGAGGTCATCGCCCCGCTGAACTGGCCCGGCGACCGCGCCGGCGTGAAGTGGACCGACGGCGAGGTGGCTACCGCCCCGGGCTTCAAGGAAGCCTATGCCCAGTTCGTCGAAGCCGGCTGGAACGGCGCCGTCAGCGAGACCCACTACGGCGGCATGGGCCTGCCGTGGATCGTCAATGCCAGCATCCAGGAAATGTTCCAGGCCGCCAACATGTCGTTCGGCCTCTGCCCGCTGCTGACCCAGGGCGCCATCGAGGCGCTCGCCGGCTATGCCTCGCAGCCGCTGCGCGACACCTACCTCGCCAACATGGTCGCCGGCACCTGGACCGGCACCATGAACCTGACCGAGCCGCAGGCCGGCTCCGATCTCGCCGCCGTGCGCACCAAGGCCCAGCCGGCCGGGGATCACTATCTGATCAAGGGTCAGAAGATCTTCATCACCTACGGCGAACACGACATGGCCGAGAACATCATCCACCTCGTGCTGGCGCGCCTGCCCGACGCGCCTGAGGGGGTGAAGGGGATCTCGCTGTTCGTCGTGCCGAAGTTCCTCGTCAATGCCGACGGCTCCCTCGGCGCCCGCAACGACCTGCGCTGCGTCTCGGTCGAGCACAAGCTCGGCATTCATGCCAGCCCGACCTGCACCATGGCCTTCGGCGACAATGCCGGCGCCGTCGGTTATCTGGTCGGCGAGGCCAATCGCGGCCTCGAATACATGTTCGTGATGATGAACTGCGCCCGCCTCGGCGTCGGCCTGCAGGGCGTCGGCGTCGCCGATCGCGCCTATCAGCATGCGCTGAAGTTCGCTCAGGAACGCCGTCAGGGCCGCGCCCCCGGCTCGGCCGCCGGCTCGCCGATCATCGAGCACGCCGATATCCGCCGCATGCTCGGCGTCATGCGCACCCAGACCGAGGCCGCCCGCGCCCTCGCCTATACCGCCGCCCGCTCGCTCGATTTCGCCAATCACTCCGACGATGCCGAAACCCGCGCCCGCCACCAGCGCCGCGTCGACATCCTGATCCCGGTGGTCAAGGGCTGGTCGACGGAAATGGCGATCGAGGTCGCCTCGCTCGGCGTCCAGATCCATGGCGGCATGGGCTTCATCGAGGAAACCGGCGCCGCCCAGCATCTGCGCGATGCCCGCATCACCACGATCTACGAAGGCACCACCGGCATCCAGTCGCTCGACCTGGTCGGCCGCAAGATCCTGCGTGACCGTGGCGCCGCCGCCCGCGAGCTCGTCGCCGATCTGCGCGCCAGCGCTGCCGCCGTCGCCGGCCGCTCCGGCGAAACCTGGAGCGTCCTCGCCGCCACCGCCGGCGAGGCCGCCGACATCGTCGAGGAGCTCACCGGCTGGCTGCTCGCCTCCAACGACCCCGCCCGCCCCGGCGCCGCCGCGGTCAACATCCTCCATGCCTTCGGCCTGGCGCTCGGCGCCTGGCGGCTCGTCGACATGGCGGCGATCGCCCAGACCCACCTCGATGCCGGCGACGGCGACACCGCCTTCTGCGAGACCAAGCTCGCCTCGGCGCTGTTCTATGCGCTGCAGGTGTTCCCGGCCGCCCGCGCCCGCCGTGATGCCGTCACCAAGGGCACCGATGCCGTGCTGGCGCTGACCTCGAAGCTGCTGACCGCCTGAGGCAACGCGTCCTCCCGCCCTGCTCGCGACCCGCTTGCGGCCTATGGCCGCGAGCCGCCGGCGAATGCCGGTTCAAATCGAATGAACCGCCGGTTTTGCCCCCGATTATCAGCAATAAGGACGAGATCGGCTCGCTTGTGGCGTCTGTGGCCATCTCCTAGAGTCCGGGCGGTCGATCGGGCATCAATCGTCCGGGAAATACCAACGAAAACATAAACTTGAACTGTTGATCAACCGGTTCCGACGGCGTGTGCGCCGATGAACAGGCGGCGTCGCCCGGTTCGATCCCATCGGGAGAACGTCATGGCCGCCGAACACCTCAACGACGAACTGCACGGCTACTATCTCGAGGACCTGAAGGTCGGGATGACCGCCGCCTATGCCAAGACCGTGACCGAGACCGACATCGTGCTGTTCGCCGGCATTTCCGGCGACATCAACCCGGTGCATCTCAACCACGAATTCGCCGCCACCACCGCCTTCGCCGAGCCCATCGCCCACGGCATGCTGACCGCGAGCTTCATCTCCACCGTGCTCGGCACCAAGCTGCCGGGACCGGGCTGCATCTACCTGAAGCAGAGCCTGGCGTTCCGCGCGCCCGTCAAGGCCCGCGACACCGTCCTCGCCCGCTGCACCGTCTCCGCCATCGACGAAGCCCGCCAGACCGTCACCCTCGACTGCAAGTGCTTCGTCGGCGAAAAGGTCGTCCTGACCGGCGAGGCGCTGATGAAGGTCAGCCGCCGCCCGGCCTGAACGCCAGTCGCCCGGGACACCCTTCCGGGCACCCTGCCCGGGCAACCCGCCGCCGGCGACGCTTGACGGCGCGCCCGGCCCGTGGTTTGCCCCCTCCCATGTCACAACGCTCCCTGACCCGCCCGGCCGATCTGGTCACGGCGGGCCTCATTGCCGTGGATGCCGAAGCTGCCGTCGCCCGCGTCGCCGCGCGCTATGCCGTTTCGATCACCCCGGCCATGGCCGACCTCATCGACCCGACCGACCCGGCCGATCCCATCGCCCGGCAATTCGTCCCCGATCCGCGCGAACTGACGCAATTGCCCGGGGAAATCCCCGACCCGATCGGCGACCATGCCCATGCGCCGGTCGAGGGCGTGGTGCATCGCTATCCCGACCGGGTGCTTTTGAAGCTGGTGCATGTCTGCCCGGTCTATTGCCGCTTCTGCTTTCGCCGCGAAATGGTCGGACCGGCCGGCGACGGCATGCTGTCGGGCGCGGCGCTGGAGCGGGCGCTCGACTATATCCGCGACCACGATGAAATCTGGGAGGTGATCCTCACCGGCGGCGATCCGTTCATGCTGTCGCGCCGCCGCGCGCGCGACCTGACCGATCGGCTGGCGGCAATCCCGCATGTCCGCGTCGTCCGCTGGCACACCCGCGTGCCGATCGTCGATCCCGGGCGGGTCGATGCCGAGTTCGTCGCCGCGCTGCGCGCCCCCGACCTCGCCACCTATGTCGCCATCCACTGCAACCATGCCCGCGAACTGACGCCCGCCGCCCGCGCCGCCATCGCCCGCCTCGCCGATGCCGGCATCCCGCTGCTGTCGCAGACCGTGCTGCTTTCGGGCGTCAACGCCGATGCCGACAGCCTCGATGCCCTGTTCCGTACCCTGGTCGAGGCGCGGGTCAAGCCCTATTACCTCCACCACGGCGATCTCGCCCCCGGCACCGCCCATCACCGCACCGGCATCGCCGAGGGTCGCGCCATCGTCGGCGCCCTGCGTGGCCGGCTGTCGGGGCTGGCCCAGCCAACCTACGTCCTCGATATCCCCGGTGGCCACGGCAAGGTGCCGCTCGCCGGCGACTGGTGCCACGTCGACGCCGACGGCCAATGCCGCGTTCGCGATATCGCCGGCGCCTGGCACGCCTATCCACCCGCCGGCCCCGACGCCGGTTGACATCGGCTGACGCCAGATAGCGCAACGCCCGCCGGGATGATCCCGACGGGCGCTGACTGCATCAGATCTTGATCCGGCCCGGTGCGTGCCCCGGTTCAGTGCGCGCCGACATAGGTCGCGACCTTCTTCACCTTCTCGGCCGAGCCGAACACCAGCGGCGTGCGCTGATGCAACGCCGTCGGCTCGATGTCGAGGATGCGGGTCATGCCGTCCGAGGCGCCGGCGCCGGCCTGTTCCATGACGAAGGCGATCGGGTTGCCTTCATAGATCAGCCGCAGGCGGCCGTGCTGGTAGCCCTTCCGCCGGTCGCCCGGATAGAGGAAGATGCCGCCGCGGATCAGGATGCGATGGGCATCGGCGACCATCGAGCCGACCCAGCGCATGTTGTAGGACACCTTGTTCGGGCCTTCGTGGCCGTCGAGCAGGTCGTCGATATAGCGGCGGATCGGCTCTTCCCAATGGCGATGGTTCGACATGTTGATGGCGAATTCCCGCGCCTGCGGCGGCACCGACGCCCGCGCCTTCACTTGGATGTAGGTGTGGCGGTTGCGGTCGAAGGTGAAGATCGCCGTGCCGTCGCCGACGGTGACCACCAGCGAGGTCTGCGGCCCGTAGATCGAATAGCCGGCGGCGACCTGCTCGCGACCGGCGCGCATGAAGCTCTCCGGCGCCGTCGGATCAACGCCCGCCTTCACCGGCAGCACCGAGAAGATCGTGCCGATCGAGACGTTGGTGTCGATGTTCGACGAGCCGTCGAGCGGATCCACCGCGACCAGCAGCGGCGCGCCCTTCACCATCGGCAGTACGCCGTCGTTTTCTTCCGAGGCATAGGCCGCCACCGGCGCCTTCGACAGGCGGTCCTGGATGATTTCGTCGGTGCGGACGTCGAGTTCCTTCTGCAGGTCGCCATCGGCATTGGCGCCGCCCCGGGTCGCCCCCAGGTCGTCGCCGCCGAGCGCGCCATGCGAGACGATATCGGCGATCGCCATCGTCGCGTCGGCGATCGCCATCACGGTGCGGGCGATGTTGACCCGGTCGATCTGGTCTCCGGCCCAACGGTTCAGATAGTCCTGCAGGGAAATCGACATCGCGGCATCCTTCATCCGGCGGCGTGCGCGGATGTCCCGCGCGTGCATTCGTTCCGGCGCAGGGGTTAAGTCCGCGATGCGGCAGCGTCAAGGCGACATTCGCATAGTTGGCAAGCGTCAGGTCGTCGCTGGCCACCCAAACCACGCCGAGGCGTCATCGCTTCCCGAAAATCGTCCGGCTCAGCCCCGCGCGACGAGGCGCTCGCCATAGGCCGACAGCTTGCGGCGATAGAGCCGCGCCCCCAGTTCCAGCGCGTGCCGGCGCAGCACCCGGCGCCGGCCATGCAGCTGGCGGGCAACCATCGCCCGGATCTCTTCGGAAAAGCCCGGATCGACGGCGATCTCCTGTTCCAGCACGGCGATGTCGTGATCCTCGCCCAGCGCCGCCGCCAACGCCTTCAACCGCGCCAGTTCCTTCACCGATCCGGACTTGGCCTCGGGCGGCAACAGCTTCGACAGGTGGAACCGGGTCTTCACCCGCTTGCGCCACTCGTGAAACTCCTCCTCGCTGGCGCGCCCGTCGATCACACGGCGATAATCGTGGCGGCCACGCCGGTAGCAGTCGCGCAAGGCCATCCTGATCAACCAAACCGGATCCGTCGTCCCGACGATCCCCGCCGCCTGTCCCTCGGCGATGCGCAATTGCCGGGCGATATCGGCGAAGTCGAGGTCGTCGACATGCGATCCTCCGCCCGTCCGTTGCCGACGGTGGAGAAAGCCGTCAAGCGCCAGCCGAACCGGCGTGTCGACGGCGAAGGCGGCGACCAGCCGCCCGGCCTCCCGCGCCGCCACATCGACATCGCGCACCGCCCCGAGCCGGCGCGACACGGCGGCGAGCCGGTCAGCCAGCCGGCGATAGCCCGTCCCCAGCAGCGGCCGCGCCAGCCGCAGGGTCGAGCGCGCCTTCTTCAGCCGCCGTCGCGCCTGAAACACCGCCGTTTCCGGATTTGCATCGGCCAGCCCCGTCCGCGCCGCCGCGATCTGGCGCAGCAGCAGCCGTCCGACCGCATGGGGATCGGCCAGATTGAGCCCGGCGCGCCGATCGGCCTCGCGCGCTCCGGTCGCCTGCCCGGCGGTGGGTGATCCGTCCATGCAATCGGGTCCTTTTTCGCTCACGCCACGCCGGCGCCAAGCCCGATCGGGCAACTGACGCCGGTGCCGCCGAGGCCGCAATAGCCCGCCGGATTCTTGGCAAGGTACTGCTGATGATATTCCTCCGCCGGATAGACGGTCGGCGCGGCGCGGATCTCGGTGGTGATGGCGCCGTGCCCCTTGGCGGTCAGCGCCGCCTGATAGGCCGCGCGCGACGCAGCCGCCGCCGCGGCCTGCGCCTCGGTGGTGGTGTAGAGCGCCGAGCGATATTGCGTGCCCTGGTCGTTGCCCTGGCGCATGCCCTGCGTCGGATCGTGGCTTTCCCAGAACGTCGCCAGCAGTCGCTCGTAGCCGATCACCGCCGGATCGAACACCACGACGACGATCTCGGCATGGCCGGTCAGGCCGGAACAGCACTCCTGATAGGTCGGATTGGGCGTGTGGCCGCCGGCATACCCCACCGCCGTCGTCCAGATCCCCTCGCCCAGCTGCCAGAACTTGCGCTCCGCCCCCCAGAAGCAGCCCATGCCGAAGATCGCCACTTCGTGCCCCGGCGGCGGCGGCACGAACAGCGCCCGGCCATTGTTGAACGACGTCAGCGCCCCGACCAGCGGTTCGGCCCGCCCCGGCAGCGCCTCGGCCGCCGTCGGCACCTGATGCCGCTTGCTCAACAGATCCCACAAAAAGGCCATGCTCAAGCTCCTTGCGGCGCGCGACGCGCCCGACGTGACACCAAATGTGGGGCGCCGGCTTCAATCGATCAAGAAAAGACTTGCCGCGCCCGCTGACGCAACGCCGCCGGCGGGCGCCATGATCACGTCAGCTCACGATTTCGAAAGGCCGCGGGCTGCGGGTGCCGATGGCGACAAAGCCGATCCCCAGCACGAACAGCGCCACCGCCGCCGGCAGGCGCAACGCCGTCAGCAGCGCGGGATCCCACAGCCACGGCACGCCGAGCCCGACGACCGTCGATTCCGCCGCCTTCAGCGACGCCGCCGACAGCGCCGCCCACGCCGCCGCGAGATCGGTGAAAACCAGCGCCGAGGCCGCCAGCGACCGCGTGCCGTCGATGACTGCGAGCACCACGCCGCCCGCCATCAGCCAATAGCCGATCGTCCGCGCCAGAAACCTCAGCATCGACACCTCGTTGCCAACCCGTCCGGGACATCCCCCGAACCTCGCCCGACAGAACATCGGAACGCCGGTTACGTCAATCGAACCCCGCGCCCTTGCGCACGCCGACAACCACCACGACCGCGCCGACACATTCGCGTGATCGACGCCCATCGCCGGGCCGGTCATGCGATCCGCGCCGGTTGTGGCGGCGTCGGGGGCGGTCTATCTATCGGACAGCAGTCCCGCCACGCTTGCCCACGGATGTCCCCATGAGCCTCACCGTCGCCGTCCAGATGGACCACATCGCCTCGATCCGCATCAAGGGCGATTCGACCTTCGCCCTGATGCTGGAGGCGCAGGCGCGCGGCCACAAGCTGCTGCACTACACCGTCGACCGGATGGCGCTGCGCGACGGCGAGCTCTTCGCCATCGTCGAGCCGGTCACCGTGCGGGACGTCGAGGGCGCCCATTTCGAGCTCGGCGCCCCGCGCCGCATCCGCCTCGGCGAGGCAGACGTGGTGCTGATGCGCCAGGACCCGCCCTTCGACATGGCCTATGTCACCGCCACCCACCTGCTGGAGCGGATTCATCCGCGCACGCTGGTGGTCAACGACCCGGCGCATGTGCGCAACGCCCCGGAAAAGGTGTTTGTCACCGAATTCCCCGACCTGATGCCGAAGACGCTGATCAGCCGCGACCCGGCCGAGATCCGCGCCTTCCGCGACGAACTCGGCGACATCGTCATGAAGCCGCTCTACGGCAATGGCGGCGCGGCGGTGTTCCGGATGAAGGCCGAGGACGAGAACTTCGGCTCGCTGATGGACCTGTTTTCCACCACCTTCCGCGAGCCGTGGGTGGTGCAGGAATACCGCTCGGAAGTGCGCGACGGCGACAAGCGCATCATTCTCGTCGACGGCGAATTCGCCGGCGCCGTCAACCGCGTGCCCTCGGCCGACGACCTGCGCTCCAACATGGTGCGCGGCGGCCAGGCCCAGGCGACCGAACTGACCGAGCGCGAGCGCCACATCTGCGAACGAATCGGCCCGGCGCTGCGCCGGCGCGGCCTGCTGTTCGTCGGCATCGACGTCATCGGCGGCTATCTCACCGAGATCAACGTCACCTCGCCGACCGGCATCCGCGCCATCAAGCGCCTCGGCGGCCCAGACATCGCCTCCCTGATCTGGGACGTCATCGAGGCCAAGCGCCGGGGGTGAGCCCTCTCGCCGCCGCCCTCGGGGGCACGACACCCCGTTGGCCGGCCCCGCGATAGCATGACGGGCGAATCGATCCCGATCCGCCCGTCCGATTGTGTTCAAGGCCGCGTCCGCGCCGCGATCACCACTGATAGCGAACGCCGCCGCTGAAGTCGTGGCTGTCATAGCCCTCGGCGAAGCGGCCCGAGTAGCGGCCGAAGGCCGAGAAGGCCTCGCCCGCCTTCACCGTCAGCCCGGCGCTGACCGCCAGCGCATCCGCCGGCCGCGCCGCGCCGGTGGTCGAGAACGCCGCGCCGGCGAGGCTCGCATTCATCGTGCTGGTCAGATCGCCCCACGAATGCACCCAGGCGAGCGACAGGTCCGGCGTGATCGTCGTCGTCTCGTTCAGCGCGAAGTCGCTGGAGACGCGCACGCCGATGCGAGTGTCGACCGACGTATCGCTCGCCGCGCCGACGGTGAGATTGGCCGCGCCCGCGCCGGTCTCGGTATAGCCCGAGGTGCGCGAAAACATCATGTCGATGCCGGCGAACGGCATCACCGTGGCATTGGCGACGGTGTATTTCAGCGCGCCCTCGAAGCTCGCCCGCACCGCGCTGCCGTCATATTCGCCCAGCGCCGTCAGCCCCAGTACCGGTCGCTTGTTCCGGAAGTCCTGGAAGGCATAGCCGACGAGACCGTCAAGCCGGAAGCTGCGGGTGTCATAGACCGCGTTGACGCCGACGTGCCAGGAGTTGATGCCGAGCTTGGAGCCGGGATTGGCGACATCGACGCCGGTATTGGTATAGGCGCCGCTGACGCCGACCGACCACGCCTCGTCCAGCCGGTAGATCACGCCGCCGGCCAACCCGCCGGTGGTATAGTCGACCGACGTCGCGCCGGACTCGATGTTGCCGAAGCCGAACTGGCCGGTCATCCACACCGCGATCCGCCGCGCCAGCGGATCGATTGTCGTCACCTTCGGCTTGGTTCCGGCCGCCTGGGCGATGGCATATTGTCCGCCGCTCGGCTGTGGTTCGTCGAGATAGGCAAGGCTGACGCCGCTCGACTGCGCGGTCGTGACCCCGAGCGCCGCATCGGTGGCGCGGCTGACCGCCTGCCCGACGGAGCGGACCGCCTCGGCCGAGGCCCGGGCGCCGGCATTGATGCCAGCCCCGCGCATTTCCCGCACCACGCCGTTGATCTGCTGGCGGTCGCCCCGCACCGCGGCGATGGCATTGCCAAGCTGTTCGTAGACCTCCGCCTTCACCTCGGTATCGAGCCTTGGCGTCGCGCCGAACACCGTGTCGAGGAACGTCCGCTCGCTCTTCGCCATCCCGGACTTCGACGACGACACTGGATCGACCACGGTCAACCGCACCCGATCGGCGAGATACTCGGTCTCGAGCCCGAGGAACGCCCAGACACTGTCGGTCCAGCTCACCGTCGGCGCGAACCGGCCCTCGACGCCGCCCTCGGCGGTGACGATATCGAAGCTGCGGCCGCCGACCACGTCGGCACCGCGCGCCATCAACGTCGCGCCGCCCAGCGTCGCCCGCCCGCTCACCGCAATCCGGTCGGCGCCGGTCGCGGTCACGTCGAGCATGACGCTGGAGGCGGAATTCAGCACCAGATCGCCGGCGACCGACAATTGCCCGACCGCCGCCGTCGTGAAGCTGTCGCCCGGCCGCAACTGCGCGCCGGTCGCCGTCAGGCCTCCGACCGTGCCGCCGCCATAGAGCGACGTCCCGCTGGCGAGCGTCACCGCGCCGATCCCGCCCTCGATCCGCACCCGCCCCTGTTCGACCGCCAGCGTGGTACCGGTCATCATCCCGGTGATGGTCCAGTCGCCGGCGCCGACCTTGCGACCGCGCTCGAAATTGCTGACGCTGTCGCCGGCGAGGATGCCGTGACTGCCGGCAATGCCGCCGATCATCAGCGTATCGACCCCGGCGCCGCCATCGAGCGCCCCCTGACTGGCGCCCGCCACCGTGGCGAAGAGGTCGTCGCCGCCGCCGAGGCTGACCGCGCCATTGATCCGACCGGTATTGCGGACGACGTCGACGGCCGAACCGAGCAGGACGGCGCCATCGAGCGTACCGGCATTCTCGATCGTGTGCGCGACCGGCGCGAAGGTGACGGCATCGCCATCGCTGTCGAGGATGCCGGAAGCCAGCGCCTCGAACGTCACCACGGCATAGCCGCTGTCCGAGCCGATGGTGCCGGTATTGGTGAGCGAGATCAGATGCGTCGCCGTGACGTCGGCGTCGGATCCGGCCGCGCCCGTGACGAGGCCGATCCCCGGACCGAGGCTCTCCTGCCCGGGCGCGTCGAAAGACGGCACCCCGCCGCCGGAACCGCCGAGAATGACGCCGTTATTGACGATCTCGATCAAGCCGAGCGTGCCGCCCGCCGCCTCGCCGACCATCGCCGCCAGGCCGATGGCGCCATCGCCGCTGGCTGTGATCCGCCCCGACACCTCGTTAACGATCTGCCCGGCGCCGCTTGAGACCGTCAGCGCCTTCGAGTCGACGCCGTCGCTGGCGAACGTGCCGGCATTGCGGACGGCGAGATTGACGTCATCGGCGATCAGGTCGGAACTCGAACTGACGTCGACCGCGATCGCATTCTGCCCGACCGCATGGATCGTGCCGCCATTGACGACCAGCGTGAGACCGGAAGACACCTCGATCCCGCGCGCCCACTGGCCGGTCGCCTCGATCCGGCCGGTATTGACGATCGTCGCGGTCGCGCCTTCGGCTTCGGCGCGGATGCCCGCCGCGCTGGCGCCGGTTGCGCTCAGCGTGCCGGCATTCTCGACTTCGACCGCGCCGGAGCGCGACCAGGAATCGATGGCGACACCACTGCGGCCTGTGACGGTGACCGAGCCTTCATTGACCACGGAAACGTCGCCGCTCTGGGCGCTTGCCCGGATGCCGCCGACATGCAGCGAATCCGTGCCGGCCTCGGCGACCGTGAGGTCGCCGGTATTGAGAATGGCAATGTCGGCATCGGAATCGGCGGTGATGATCGCCGAGATGCCTTCGGCTTCCTTGCCGGTCGCCGAAACGCTGGACCTGTTTTCGATCAGGACGTCGCCCGTACCGGACCACACCCGGATGCCGGCGGAGAAGGCACCGGAAACGGTGACCTCGCCCTCGTTGACGATGCGGGTATCGCCCGTCAGCGTCTGGACCATGATGCCGGAAGCGCTGCTTCCCTCGACATTGATCGCGACCCGCGACGTCAGGTCGGTGTCGCCGTACGCGTTCGAGACGTAAATCCCGCGCGCATCGGGAGTGCCGCCGCCGCTCTCGCTGGCATTGAGGCTGGCGCCGGTCATCGGGCGGGGGGCGAAATGATCGATCAGCGCCCGGCTGGCGGCGATGCGCAGCGCGTCGGCGTCGACGAGGCCGGCCTGATCGGTTTCAAGCGCCGCAAGGCCGGCGGCAAGCCCGTTGCGCATGTCCGGGATGACCGGCGAGGTGACCAAGGCGGCGAGCTGGATCGTACCGTCCGGCAAGCGGGCATTGCCAACCGCCTCGCCGGCCTCGCCGCTGGCTTCCGCCGCGATGAAGATGTCGTCGCCGTTGTAACGATCGGTGCCCTGCTCGCGCCCGGCCAGCAGGCGGCGCAATTCGGCGAGTTGCTCGTTCGTCGGGGTGAAGCCGATCCCGGCCATGGCGGCGAGCAGGTCCGGCAGGTAGACGACGCCATTGGCATCCTTGACGCTGGCGATCGTGTCGTAGAAGCCCTGATTGTCGGGGAAGCGTTGCAGGATGGTGGCGACGCTCAGCGACCGGAACAGGACCCTGCCGGCGGCGAGGCGGGCATCGACCTCGCTCGCCGTGCCGTCGGTGATGGCGACGCCGGCGAATTCCGCCGACAGCAACGGCCGCAGCATGGCGTCATCGGCGCTGGCAAGCACCGAATGGATCTGCGCGCGGTTGCCCGACGTCGGCATGATCCGCTCGCTCACCTCTTCGATCGCCCCGAGCGCCCCCCACACATCGGCGCGGCCGAACGTGCCGGCCTGATCGGCCCGCCCGGCGAGCACGGCATTGACGGCCGTCGCCTCACTGGCCGACACCGTCAGGCCGAGACCCGTCGCCGTCGACAGCAGATTGTCGAATGTGGTGCGCCCCGCGCCGTTCAGGCTGCCGGTCACGACCGCCGCGAGGCTCGCGTCCTGCACGATCGTCTCGATGCCCTCGTTGGTCGAGTTCAACCGCAACACCGTGCCATTGACGTATTCGAGGCTTTCGCCAAGGCTGATGCGGCCCGGTACCGGCGCCGTCAGAGTGACGCAGGCCGAACCCGAGCCCTGGCATTCGCCGATGACCAGCGGCGCGGGACCATCCGCCCGAGCACCCCCGACAAGTGCCGGGCCAACCGGCAGGCCGATTGCCGCGACCACGGAAACCCGGGCAAGCCCGTTCAGGAAGGTTGAAGCGAGCGACACGGCCCGCAAGCGGGCGTTTCCGGTCTGGAGTTCCGTAACTTGCCGCCGCATGCCTTGAAACCTTTGTACGAATGTCACGATCCGGACCCATATCCACCGCATCGATAGATCGACGGCCCGTCCTTGGCGCGAACCCACATCCCGGATCCGTCGCCAAATGACACGACGGAATCAGTTCAAATCGCGAGGTCGATGCAACCCGCAACGTCTGTTGCACGCTTACAATAACGTCATGTTTGACGCAACCGGCGAACCGGCGCCAAGTCCACGCCTGCCTCTTGCGTCCGGGCGTTCGGTGATGAAAAGCTGCGGCAACGGCGCGCGACGGGCGCGATACGACGGGCGATCGCATGCTTGAAGCGACGGTGGAGGACGTG